>JANXSR010000146.1 GCA_025352625.1 Ferruginibacter sp. | reverse complement strand
GGCAGGACAAGCATCGCTGGGCTTTTGTTGGTTAACTTTTACTTTTATATCTTTAATCAGCAGCGGTTCCGGGCAGGACAAGCAATGAATTCCGCCCCTGCAGCAATACCTGTTCGTTGCCTGCAATGCCCAGTCCGCCTCGTAGGACAATTGCGTTTTGACAGATACTTTAATTTATAAATTTTCTATGGACAGAGAACTTATTCAAAAACTTTATGACACTGTATTAGTGAAAAGAAAAGTTAAGTTAACCGATTTACAAAGCATAAAATTTTTATGGGCTTGTGAAAAAACGATTGCTGAAAATCCCAGCTTGAACTTTCACGATTGGACAACGGCTGCAAACATTTACCTGAACTTTGTTTTAAATTTTCCGCAGCTTGACCTTGGACCGATTGTAGAGCCAACAGAAGATTAACTGAAATTTTTTATTTAAAAATCATTTATGGACGACACTAAAACTATTATTGACCAATTGCTAATTCAAACTACCGAATTGACGGTTAAAATAAATATGCTCACTTCAATGATGATGGGAGTTTATAACGAAACGCTTCCAAAAGAAACTTTTTTAAATATTGCAAACTCTTTCTTTGACCGACTTCATGCTGACATGCAAGACGCTTATTTAAAAATGGAGCAAGACCAAATACTTTCTGACAATGCTGTTATTTTGAAGAACAAGATGAACTCTTTGTTATCTATTCTTGAAACGAAACGACAATGGTGCGGAGAGAATTAAAATGTTTTACTTTTCATCGCCGTTTTATATCGTTTATAATTTAAAAACTCGTTGGACAAATGGCACATGCAGGCAACAAAAGGTTTTGTGCAATTGGGGCTTGACGTTGCAGCAATCATCGGTCAGTGCATATCCAAGCTTTGGTTTTGGCGGACGGAATTCTGCCGGGCATTAGTTCTAAACTTCGGCTTTTAGTTATAAATTTAGCTTCAGTTCCGGGCCGACAGTTGGTCAATTCCCCAACTGCACAAAGCCTCGAACGCTGGCGCATGAATGAGGCAAAGGTATTGCAGGGCAGGTTTCCTGTGCTAGCACGTTACTAATATTCGGTAATGAAAAGTTGTTGCATTAAAGCCCAGTAACAAAAAGGCACAGGAGAAGGACACCTGCGCCAGATGGGTTCATGGAAGACCAGTAACAAGAAGGCACAGGAGAAGGACACCTGCGCCAGATGGGGACGTTGAAACATCAACTATTTGTCAGACAACTTTTTTAGGATGGGTCACCTCGAGCGTTAGCGGCTACCTTAAACTAACAGTGTGTAATGACACAACTAAAACAACTTGTTGACAAATATGAAACAGCTACTGACAATAATAATTCTAACAAAAAAACTAAAAAATGAAAATCTTCAAATCAGCTAATAAAGCGCAAACAGGACAAATTAAATTGTTGACCGTTGTAATTAGCTTACTTATACTAACACTTTCATTTAGTAAAAATGCCATGGCACAGGAAAAAATTCAAATGGTTAGATTGGCAAAAATTAAAGTTAACCCATTGCAATTGGACAAGTACAACAGTGCATTAAAAGAACAAATGACAACTGCTATTCGTCTTGAGCCAGGTGTATTAACTTATTACGCCGTTGCCGACAAAAGTGACGCATCACACATCACAATACTTGAAATCTATGCTGATACTGCCGCATACCAATCACACATACAAACAACTCATTTTAAAAAGTACAAAGAGACAGTTAAGGATATGATTAAATCATTAGAACTTGTTGATGTTAATCTAATCGCTGCTGCTAAAAAGCCTGACTTTTAATTTGCAAAAAATCAAGTATTAACCAGACAATTTTTTTCAGGACGAACCCCACTGGCGCATGAATGAGGCAAAGGTATTGCAGGGCAGTATCGCTGTGCCAGCACGTTACTAATATTCGGTAATGAGTAGAGGCCGCATTAAAGACCAGTAACAAAAAGGCACAGGAGAAGGATACCTGCGCCAGATGGAACAAAAAGGCACAGGAAAAGGACACCTGCGGCAGATGGATTTTATTTATCAAAATCATTTGTTTTTGAATACTGGTGCAACTAGCAGGCCGCACGATAGTTATATTTATGTTATTAAATGCAACCCGCAAGTTTGTAACTTATTAATAGTTAGCCATCTTCGTTTTTTGTATTGTAGGGTTGCATAAAGCCAATTACGCTTCAACATAAATGTTTTATTCTGCTTCATTTTAAAAATTATAGATAAACAAATCTCCGCTTCAATAAAAGCTCCTCAATGGTATGCAGTACAAGAGAGTGACACAACAATGTTGAGCAACATTACTAAAGCCCGTTCCAAAAAATAACCAACCACTTATCCATTTACAATTTTCGCAACACGGCTTCCAATCAGCTCAATGGAGCGCAATAGTTTTTCCTGCGGCAGGGCTGCATTGTCCATTTGAAAACTAAGTCTTGAAATGCCACCGAGGGCTTCGCTGTGTTGTAAAATTTTTGCAGCAACCTCTTCGGGGCCTCCAACAAGCAGGGCACCTAACGGACCAATCTGTGCTTCAAAGCGGGAGAAAGTTACGGGTGGCCAGCCTCGTTCTTTTCCAATCCTGGTAAAGGTTTCGGCATAGCCGGGAAAAAAATCATCAATGGCTTCCTGCCGGGTGTTGGCAACATAGCCAAGCGAATGCAAACCCACTTTTAATTGCTCGGGCGAATGGCCAGCCTTTTTTCCTGCCTGGCGGTAAAGATCTACCAGCGGACGAAAGCGATGTGTTTCGCCACCAATGATAGCCACCATCAGCGGCAGTCCCAACATGCCTGCACGAACAAATGATTCGGGTGTGCCACCCACGCCCAACCAAACAGGAATGGGGTTTTGCACAGGCCTTGGATAAATGGCCTGGTTATGGAGTGCCGGCCTAAATTTGCCCGTCCAGTTAACAATTTCGTTTGCACGTATGTTGAGGAGCAGGTCTAACTTTTCTGCAAACAGTTCATCATAATCCTGCACATTAAAACCAAACAGCGGAAAAGATTCTGTGAAGGAACCACGGCCCACCACCATCTCGGCTCGGCCGTTTGAAATTAAATCAAGGGTGGCAAAGTTTTGAAATACCCTTACAGGATCGGCTGCACTCAGCACCGTAACAGCACTGGTTAGCCGAATGCGTTTTGTACGGGCGGCAGCGGCTGCCAAAATAATGGCAGGTGCAGAATCTAAAAACTCTTTGCGGTGATGTTCACCAATACCAAATACATCAAGGCCTGCTTTGTCTGCGTGTTCTATGCGTTCGAGTAATTTGTTCAACGCATCCATACTGCTGTTTGCTGTGCCTGTTTCAGTACTTACGCTGGCGGCTGCAAAACTGTCTATTCCAATTTCCATGGTACTATTTTAAAATGTAGGCTGATTTATTTTATTGTACCATCAAAAGTAAATCAACTTTTATTAACTGTGGCGTAGGTATTTTAATTATCCATCCATACAGTTATTTGTTGTTAGTGGTTTAATGGCCTTTTCTTTATCATGCCACCTTTGGTATCTTTCACACTGTTCATAACAACAAAAGCATGCGGCTCAATTTTTTCAATTTCTGTGTTTAACTTATTTAATTCAAGCCGGGTGATGACGGTATAAATAATATCAACGTCTGTTGTTTCGCCCCGCTTGCCATAACCCCGTTTGCCTGAGTAAACGGTTACGCCCCGTCCCATGGTGTTGATGATCATTTCCCTTATTTCTTTGCTGTGAGAAGAAACAATGGTAACGCCAATGTACTCTTCAATACCTTCTACAATAAAATCGAGGGTTTTTGACGCAGACAGGTAAGTGATCATTGAATAGAGTGCGACTTCTATTGATAGAAAGTAGGCTGCGCCCGAAAATATAAACACGTTTATTACAATAATAATGTCGCCGATTGTTGTTCCAAATTTGCGGCTTAAAAAAATAGCGAGTACTTCTGTACCATCAATAACAGCACCGCCCCTTACTGCAAGCCCAATACCTGCGCCCAAAAAGAATCCCCCGAAAACGGCTACCAGCAGGTTATCGTTGGTTATGTTGGGGAAAGAGATGGTGGCAATACAAAGGGATAACCCTGTAATGGCCAACATGGTTTTTATTGCAAACTGCCTGCCCATTACTTTATAGGCCAGTATAATAAACGGGATGTTTACGCAGATAATTAAAAGATACAAGGGGATTTTTGTGAGTGCAGAAATCAACAATGAAATGCCGGTGGCACCCCCATCAATAAAATGATTGGTTAGCAAAAAGCCTTTAAACCCAAAGGAGGCAGAAAAAATTCCTGCTGTTATCAACAAAGCATCTTTTACATATCGCTTCAACGTTATCATCAATTCCCTGTGCCCTTTTGCAAGTTGATAGCTGGAATAATCTTCCTTGTCGCCACCATTTGCTTTTTTATTTTTCATGCTTGTTTGAATAATAAGCTGAGTTAAAAACGGGTTCATAATTTTATTTATTTATTGAGTGATTAAAAAAGGCATTGCAACAAAGTCGCAATGCCTGCTATGTTTTATGCCATTGCTTTAATTGTATCGTTTGCAATTTTGCACCATCTTTCTGCCAGTTCAAGTTCGCCGGTTAAAGAAGAACTGTTGATACCCGAATTGTAAAACTCCAGCACTGTCTCGGCATTGTTTTTTTCTTTGTATGCAAATGCCAGTTCAAGTTTGTCTACTTCTTTAAAATTCCCATCGTCTTTGTTTCCGGTAATTTTATTGGTACTTACAATCCGGCATTTTTTAATTTCAGCAAGAGCCAGTTGCTGTGCGGTTTTGATGCTGTTAAGTTTTTGGGTAAAGAAAACCATACTGTTAGCCTTGTCAATTCCAATTGCTGTATTGTTCCAAACATCGTGTTGAGAAACGTCGCAATTATTTTTTTTTGCTATTGCCCAAAGTGCTTCTAAAAGGGGCTGTTCTTTTTTCCTGTTGTGCCGGTTGATTAGTACAAAAGGAGTAATAAAAAGAAGTACGATTATTAGGGCGGTAAATATTGTTGGGGTATCCATTTTTGAGTGTTTAAATTTTATCATAATAATGCTACGGCAGCTACGATAGTAAATACCATAGCTACATAAATTAAATGTTGCTGCCTTGTTTAATAGCAACGCAGACTTTAAAGTGAATTACCAGAAATAATGAAAGGGGAAAATGATATCAGTTCGTTGTAACCGTTCTATTTCATTTTGAGAATAGAAACTGTATTGGGCGAAGGTGGTGAAAAATAATTGTGCGATTGCTTTTGCATCGGCACTACATTTCTTAACAATGCTCTTTATGGAAGATGGTTGAATAGGGTGAGCTATACTAACTGCATTTTCTGCTTGCGCAGTGGGGCAAAACTCAGTAACCGCAAATGTAGCGTGATCAGCGCTGGTTAATGCGTTGGCTGATTTTAAAACTACGTTGTTATTGGCATATACAGTGCCATTGCCAAGGCACAGCACCATGCAGCACAGCAAGGAAAGATGGAGAAACACGATATTTTTAAATGCCTTTTTCACGCCGTGAAGGTACGATTTATTTAATCGTTGCCATATCGGTGAACAGGTTGCCACAATTAGGGATGGCTGTTTATTTCCATTCAAATGTGTAAGTACCTGCTGCTAATTCGGTCGTGTAATTTCCTTTAGCGTTCAGCAACTGTTTGCCATCTTTAAAAAAATGCTGCCTGCTATCAATGGTTACTTTTAGCGTTGCTGTTGAATTTGCCGGAATGATTACCGTATACACAATGCCGGTGGTGGTTCGCTTCCATGCGGATGATATGGTGCCATAAGGGCCATTGTGTGCAGCACTAAAATGATCGAGCCCCTTTACAAAATTTGGTTGCAGCAATACATTTTTAAAACCAGGTTTTGCAGCATCGGGTTTTATGCCGCCAGGGCCTTTGTACATCCAGGCGCCAATTTCGCCAAACATAATATGGTTCATCGAAATATCGGAGGCTGCATCAATTGGCCAGTTCTCATACAAGGTGGTGGCGCCATTCACCATCCACCAACCCCAGGAAGGATAGACTTCTTTTGCAGCAAGCTGGTAAGCAAGGTCTGCATATCCATTTTCGCTCAACGCATTCAGGATGGCTTTGGTGCCTAATAAACCCACATCCATTTTATTGCTGTCTGCCTGAATCTTTTTTGCAAGGTTGGCGGCAACAGTTGCTTTAAAGCTTTCCGGTACAAGGCCCCAAAACAATGGAACGCTTAGTTCAGTTTGCATACCACTGCCATAAATTGCTGTTGACTTATTTAAATATTTTACATTAAAGGCGGCTTTAATTTTTTCTGCCAATGCTGTGTATTTTTTATAGTCTTTGTTATTGCCAAACAGTTTTGCTGCCTTTGCCAATATGGTTGCATCTGCAAAATAATAGGCTGTTGAAGTAAGCTCAACAGGGGAGGTAGATTTTACAGGCACCCAATCCCCAAGGCCCCAGGTGGTTAGTCCTGAAGGATACAAATCATCAATGTGATCTACATAACGTTTGATGTTGCCATAACAATCCTGCAGCAATGTAGGGTCGCCATAAAACATATAAATATTCCAGGGAATAATGGCGATGGTACTTGTCCAGTCAGGGCCATTGCCCCATTCATAACCCCAGCCATCCGTAGGTATAATGGATGGTAATACGCCATTGGGCTGTTGTTCATCCCGGTGGTCTGCCAGCCACTTTTCATAAATAGTGATACCATCAAAATTGTACAGGCCGGTTTCAACAGCAATCTGTCCATCACCCGTCCAGCCATTTTTTTCCCGTTGCGGACAATCAGTAGGGTAGCCAAATAAATTAGATAA
>JANXSR010000141.1 GCA_025352625.1 Ferruginibacter sp. | reverse complement strand
ATGTGTAAGCAAATTTCTTGGATTGAAAACCTGAATTAGTGAATTCATTATATGTTAACCAGTTCCCTTGTTCATCATTTACATATGTAATTTTAGTGAGCAATTTATTTTGAGGGTCATAGAAAACATTTTCAATCATTTGATTTTTATTGTTGTACTTCATTATTTGTTTATAATCTTGAGTTCCGCTTTTATTATAACCAATGGCTTCAATCAAATTCTTATTGTTGTCATATTTATAAATAGATTTTTGTGAAATCGTTCCTATAGCATCATAATTTCCTTCTTCAACTTTTAGACCTTGATTATTATATGTATTAGTTTGCCTACTGCGTAAGGAACCATTGAAATTATAACTGCTGCTTTCAATTAGATGACCATTTCCATCATATTTATTAATTGTTTTTTCAGCGATTGAACTATTGACGGTGTAAGCAACAACTTCTTTTATCATTCCTCTTTCATCAAATGAATATGCTGGGTCAAAATGATAATTTTTAGTTTCAACCAGTCTTTTTCCCTTTTGAATTTCTCCAAATTTTTCCTCGGCTTCATACGAATATTCAGCCATTGTTTTGACCTTGCCTTTCAGCTTCATTTCTTCTACATCACTCTTTTGTTTTCTGCCTCCGGCACAAGACGATAGAAGAACGAGTAAAATAATGTGTGAAAGCTTAAACTTCATAATAGTTAGTTGTGTCAAAATGATTGGTCAATTTACTCTCGTTTGACTATAGGACTGTTTCTAAAAGCATTACAGGCAACGTTAGGGCTTTGCGTTCGTGGTGGCATTTTTTAACGTCAAGCCTGGATATGAAGATAAATTAAAAAACAAATGTTCAAATTTAAAAACAACAGCTCAATAGATATTCGTCTGCCGGAGCAACAGTTGATAGCGATATGCTGCCGATTGTTATTCCGTCAAGCCACCATGACGCAAAACCCATTGTTGCCTGCTGTGTTGTTACATTATGTCGATAAAAATAGGCGATTTTAAAACTCATGGCTATAAGAAAAAAGGTTCTATGAACGGTACATGGTTGTTTGAAAAAACAGAAAAAGTTGGTCAACCGTTACACCTTACCTACAATGTCAAAGAAAAGTGGCTGCGACTTAGGTATCCTCGGTCTGTTGGTTTCTATTCAGTAATAATAGCTAAAATGAAAATAATTAGTAAAGCAGAGTTAGACTTTATTTTTGAACGGATTGAACATGAAACTTTATAATGCTTGCAAGTGAATTTATGTCGTCACGTAAATGATTTATTGCTTCGTTGAATGATTCATCTTTTTGTTTTTGAGATTTAGCAAGTTGTGATTGTTTAATGTCAAACTTAATATCGTCAAGTTCTGAATAGTGCATATTTGTATTACCTTTTAAGTCGTCATTGGTTTTATTTACAACGTCTAATATTGATTTGTACTCGCTAAGTATTTTAGAAAGTTGGTCAATCCCTCTTTGGGAATTATGAGTCGGGAATGTGTCAAGCAAAGCAGTTAGTTTGTCATAATAAACTTGCATAAAATAAAAAGTTATTAACGAAATAAAGTGTGTACGTAACATAGCAGGCAACGTTCGAGGCTTGCCGCAGGGCTGGTATTTTATAACTGTCCGCCCGGCAACTGAAGCCGATTAGAATTACTGATGATGAAGATAACAACAAAAGCCGAATAGAATTCGGTCAAGCCCGATATTAGCTGATAGTAGTACAACAGCCGATTGTTATTACGTCCGCCAGCCTTGCGGCAAACCTTTTGTTAGCTGCTGGGCTATTGTCAAATAGAATTTTTAGCAACTCACGGTAACTCTCAAATAAGTTGCAGGAATTGAAGTGGTATCCGATAATTCAGCTTTATTTTGGGTATTGAAAAGCGTAATTAATTCTTGCTCCAACTCTGTGGTTTTACCATTCTTTTCAGCAGCGTCAAAAGCGTTCATAGTAGGTCCGTAGAAATTTTTAAACATGCTCACATATTCTGTCGGCGAACAAGGTGTAATAAAAGTGAAAGTGTCTTTTACGCATACTATGTTCTCCTTTGCAATACCAGCCTGACTGAAACGTTCAATTACATTGTTCTCAACTCCCCATGTCATCGGACTTATGAAACCTTCAGGTGGAGGTGGTGTATAGGCAGAACTTATTTTTAGTATTTGTGCTACAACAGTAGGGTCGCCCGGTATCCAGTTCCCCATCACAATTCTCCCTCCCGGCTTTGTAACCCGAACCATTTCTTTAGCTACATCAAATGGTTTTGGAGCAAACATGGCACCAAAAATACTCACAACCATATCAAAGGATTTGTCCTTTAATTCACTCAGGTTGCAAGCGTCTCCTTCCTGGAAAGTGCAATTGGAAAGTCCTGCTGTTGTTGCCCTAATATTTCCGGCTTCAACCAGGTTTTTTGCAATGTCAACACCCAAAACTTCAGCACCAAGTTGGGCTTCAGGGATAGCAGTGGTGCCATCTCCACACCCAAGGTCAAGAATTTTCATTCCTTTGACTACGCCAAGTTTTGCCACAAGTTCTTCTCCACTTTGACGCATCGTTTCAGCAATGCGTGTGAAATCTCCTTTTTCCCATAATGCTTTGTTTGGATTCATAACTTATTTTTTATGTGTATAAAAGTAGTGTATATTAGATTACAAATGCTTTTATGTTTTATATAGTTTCAGTCAAAATTCGCACATTTCCGCAAGCCTTGCAGCTAACGGACAGGTATTGCTGCAGGTGGGGAATTCATTGAACGTCCAGCCCGGAACCGCTGCCCAATAAAGATTTAAAAGTACAAGATAACAACTAAAAGCCCAACAGAATTCCGTCCGCCGAAACCGCTGCTGATAGCGAACT
>JANXSR010000098.1 GCA_025352625.1 Ferruginibacter sp. | reverse complement strand
GCACTTGATAGACCATTCTTTTCAAAGTCTCCGGAAAATGGATGTCCTGCTTTCATAAAAGGTAAAACCTTGCGAATTGCCTTAGCACTAAGACTTCCATAATCTGGCTGAAATGCAATGTTAGAGAGTACCTGAGCGAATTCCTTTTTAAAACCATAAGTAGTTTGTAATTTTTGTAAAAGTTTATCATTACCTGTGTTGGAGTTATCACCTTCATAAGAATACAGTAGATGCCAAAATAAATAAGAAGGTTGTTTTTCAAATTCTTTACCTTCCATTTCTGTATCAAAATCAAGGATATTTTTATTGATATTTTCTTTTCCAAAAAAATTAGCTACATTTTCTTTCAAGTCCGAAGTAGTAAATTTTGAAGACTCTATCTCTTCATTTTCCTGTAACATCATTTTTAAAAAAGCATCGTACAATGCCTGGTTAGTTCGATTACCTTCTAACGTTGAAAAATTTAAATCAAACTCAATATGTTTATCAGTTATTATTGTTAAAGCCTCTTTTTTTGTAAGATTACCTCTGATATTTAGTTCTTCAAATAGTTGTTCTTTTGTTTCAATCGTTAAAGAAAAAACTTCTTTCGTTTTTATATTTTTAATTTCAACGTGATTTAAGTTTTGCCAAATTTTAAACTCCTGAAATAGCGGACATGACTTAGGAATAACTCTTGACCCCCTGAGCTTTATTTTCTTTTTACCCTCAACCTCTATTTCAATCTCTTCATTTTCTAATTCACAAAAACTAATTAGTGCCTTTTGAGATTTTAAGCGCCGTTGATAAAAGATAATAATATCTCTGATTTCAGCCTTTACTTTAGGAGTAAGTTCTGGATAAAAAAGTGCTTGTCTTTCCCAAATTTTTTCAAACTCATCTAAATAATCCTGTCTGTAAAACACTTGATTCTTCATTCGGGCATGCGGATCATGTTGTAATTGATTGTATAAATATTGTCCTATAGTTTTTTGCCCAAAATAAAGTTCTTTACTCCGATCGCTTATAGCACCCAAATACCCACTTGAGTTATTTAAATTATTATTTATTTCTGCAAATACAAAAGCTACTTCTTTAATATCTAATTGTTGGCTTATGGCTTTAACCCGCCATTCATACCCTTTTAATTTCTTTTCATCCCTTGTACCTTTAATTTCAGCAGGATAAAACGAATACTGTTTTCCGAAAATGGCGGCTGTTGCTTTCTGCCCTTTTCCAGTAATTTCTTTTTTAAATTCATCAGTTAAATATTCAGGATAAAATTTGCTTTGTAGTTGCCATACCTTATTAAATTCAACTTGTAAATCAGACCTGTAATAATCAGGTAAATATTTTTTTCCTGATTGTAGGAGTTGATAACTGTATTGGCCAGGTGTAAGGTTGTCTTCATACAAAGTCTTTGCAATCGCCATTCCATCTATCGCTTGCCCTTCATCCTCATTCTTAGCTTTTCGACTGCTCTTATAACCTCGTTTTTTATTTATCATTAGCAGCACTCTCGCAAATGCAGTTTTTTCTATTTGCTCTGAAGCAGCTTTAGAACGTAATTTAAAAGTTGAGTGAGTAGTATTTTTGTCTTCCTCCGCTAAAGAGGTTGCATTATTAATAAGCCCAATCTCTTTCAAGGCCTCTATTAAATTTTCACGTCTTTGTTTATAACGTTGCAGATTTCTTCTGGCTCCACGTTTTAAAGTTCGGTCAGCATTTATAGAAATACTTTTACCTTTTTCAAAATCAGTTTGCTCATCTGTACTAAGCGGATTTACTCTAACGCCAATTTTTTCAATGGATGATTGCTCATCACTATTTTCAGCCTCTTTCACAAAAGCCCATCCAATGGAGGTTGTACCTAAATCTAACCCTAATATTTTTTTCATAAAGTATAATTAAAAAATTGTTATTACATTTGTTGCGAAGCAAATCACAATAAGGATTATTCCGTTGTGCAAACATTTACGTTCTTGCCCTCGTCGTTTATCGGGGGCTTTTTTATTCAGAATCTATCCAATCCCCATCACGGAGATATCCCAATCAAAACCAAACAAAATGGAAAAAAATAGCTTGCAGGCACCTTATCAAAAAGCATACGCTGCAAACAAAATTGTATAAAAGGCCGGGAAGCCTTTAGCGGGTTGGGATGTACTATCATGGGGATAAATTATAACTAAATATAAGCAAACTAATAATTGTAGCATTGTATTATTTTTATAATTGTACGTTATCTGTATTGCAAACGTTGAAAAACCTGTGGGTAGATTATAGCAAATGAATTGCGGATAGTGTCAGCACAATTAGAGGATAGTTTTGGAAGGAACTTTACGGAAAAAAATGGAAGGCGCATGTTATAGCTGCAGAGCAGTTCCCAACTAACTCAATTGTTGCGACACCGTAGCAACAATTGAGTTGGCTGCATTGCAAACAATAGTACTTCTCAAAAACCAGTAAACAAAATTGCGCAGCAGCCTACCACTTCAACGCTACTTTACCACCTGTTTTTACCGCCAGAAAAATAGCATCAATAATTTTCATGTCTTTCAGGCCCTCTTCACCATCAACCGGTAACAAAGGCTTTTTGCCTTCTAAAAGGATGGCGGCCATTTCTTCCATTTGCACTGTTTGGTGGGTTACATGGGGGTGCGTTAATTCGCCTTTAAAAGTGCGGCCTTGTATAGGCCCATAACCGGTAGAGGGTTGCAATTCAGCATAACCTTTTTCTCCATTTACAAAAAAACGATCCAGGTTATTCATGCTGTAGGTGGAGAGGCACGAGGCAACGGCACCACCGGGAAAACCAAACTGAAACTGTATGGTTTCATCAACGCCTTCTTTAAATTTTTCTTTGTTGTTTTTAGTTTCAATGGCAGTTACCCAAATGGGGTCTTCGCCAATCATGTAACGGGCACCGTTGATGGCATAAATGCCGATGTCCATCATGGAGCCACCGCCAGATAGTTGCCTGTTTAACCGCCATTGATTCGGGTCGCCAATGGTAAAGCCACACCAACCCTGAAAGAATAAAACTTTTCCCAGTTCACCTTCTTTACGCATGCGGATTATTTCGAGTGTCTTTGGTTCAAAGTGCATACGGTAACCTACCAGCAATTGCACATTGGCTTTTTTGCAGGCATCAATCATATCCTGTCCTTCCATTGCATTAATGGCCATTGGTTTTTCACAAATAGCATGCTTACCTGCTTTTGCCACCCTTATCACCTGGTTGCGATGCAGCGCATTGGGTGTAATAACATACACTGCATCAATATCCGGATTGTTTTTAATGTTGTCGAAATTATCGTAGTTGTAGCAGTTTTTTTCAGGTATGTTAAACCGGCTTTGCCAGTCTTTTATTTTAGAAGGTGTGCCACTTATAACACCAACGAGTTTGGCTTTTTTACAGTCACGCATAGCCTCCGCAACCCGGTTGGCATAACTTCCTAACCCCATAATGGCTACTCTTAAAACAGGCCCGTCATATTGTTGAAGTGCCTTTTTATTATCAGCATAAGTAAGGTAGGGTGCAAATTGAAAGGCGATTGCAGAGCCTGTTAGTTTTTGTAAAAAATCGCGGCGTGAACTCATAAAAAATATTTTAAATTTAGTGTGGGCGGGCTGTTAGTATAAAGATAGTATCTATGAAAAAACGCAATAAGAACCAGTTTTTTATTATACGCATTTTAATAACTGCCCAAGTTAAAGTTATACTATTTGGTCTATGGTTAAAAAATTTGTTTCATTGATTTTTTCTCTCTGCAGGGAGAGCCCTATTTTGAAACCCATAGGTAAAAAAATATCCCAGGTGTACACCTGGGATAAAAAATATAGTAACAAATAAATTTTAAGCGTTACCATTTATTGAATAAGATAGCAATAAATAAAATAGCCTAATCTTTAATACAACGAATAGAAATTCCGCAGCCCTTTGTTAACCAATACATGTAACTGTCGCTTACATCAAATTGAAGGCCTCTTTCTACAGCAGTTGTTGCATCATGCTCTTTATTGGTCCACCAATAACCATATCCGCCCACACTTACAAATTTTGCATCGCTACCTCTTAAGCCTCCGGGCAAACCAGTAAAACCACTC
>JANXSR010000042.1 GCA_025352625.1 Ferruginibacter sp. | reverse complement strand
GTTTAGCACCACTAAATGGCTCAAGTAGTGCTGATATGAATGTTATGAAAATTACCATAGCCGGTAACAAAAAACCTTTTATTAATTTTAATCTTGGATATGGATATGCTTTGCTTCGAAAAAATCTGGATATGATAAAATTGGGGTTATATATAAATATTGATCCTTCTTACATAGCTAAAGGAGATTTTACTTTAGTTACACAATCATCTTTTGATTACGGAAGTTATACTGTTAAAGGTTCTTACATAGGGATATCTGCAAGTTATATTTTTACTAAAGCAAAGAAGTACATAAAGAACTAATCTGTATTTAATTCTCTCCCTAATAAATATTTTCTATTTCTTAATACAAAATACTTGGTGCAAAGGCACGCCATTTGCATTTTAAAATGCTACACTAAAACAACGTAGTTATGAAAATTAAATGGATTATTACTGCAATGGTAGCATTGGTAATAAGCGAATCGCTTTCAGCACAGGTAGTTTCAAAAGATTCAATCAATATGCTCAAACAACAAAAAGAAACGCTTAAGATTGGCAAAAAATTGAATGAACGAAATTTAGAATTGGCAAAATTAGAAAATACTGTAGAAAAGAAAACCCGTGATATGCAAAATAGTGCCCAACAAGCTCAAAACGCTGCTTTTGAAAATGGGGATGCTGCCAATAAACTAAGTGCAGATGCTATGGATAAATCCCTGGCAAGTAAAGCTGATAAAACAGCAGGAGAAGCAAAAAACGATGCAAAAAAAGCAAGGAAAGCCGCTAAAGAACTAGACGACTTACAGCATAAAATTGAATCGCTAAAAAAGAATATTGCAGAGGATAAAGTTAAATTAGCAGCACTCCCCCCTGTGCCTATGCCAGGCAATTAAAAACATAGAGATGAAATAACAGCATAAAAAAAGCAGCATGTGGATATGCTGCTTTTTTTGTGCTATTAAAGTTATGATTAACTTATATTAATTTTTGAAAAGCATCTGTAAAAACTGTTATTGTTTAACGCTTTATTGTTCTTTGCTAATTTTTTAATAGTGGTTTGATTTAAATCTTACTATCTTAACTAATATAAATTTTTATGAAAGCAGCAGTCTTAATAAAACATGGTTCCGCCTTTAAAGCATTTGAAATAAGGGAAGTTGCAAAACCAACAATAAAGCAAGGTGAAGTACTAATAAAAGTAGCTGCATTTGGGTTAAACTTTGCAGATGTTATGGCTCGCAGGGGAATGTATAAAGAAGCTCCACCATTGCCTGCCATTCTGGGATATGATGTTGCAGGTACAATAGAAGAAGTTGGGGAAGAGGTTACGAATGTAAAAAAAGGAGACCGTGTTACAGCAATGACCCGTTTTGGTGGTTATGCTGAATATGCAGTTACTAATGCAACTGCCGTAGCAGTTATCCCTGATGAATTGGATGCGGCAACTGCTACAGCATTAACCACTCAATATTGTACTGCTTTATACGCAGCTTCCGAAATGGTCAATTTACACAAAGGAGATAAAGTATTGATTCAGTCTGGTGCAGGTGGTGTTGGCACTGCGCTTATTCAATATGCAAAGCACCTGCACTGCGAAATATTTGCCACTGCAGGAAGCGAATCAAAATTGAGTTATTTGAGAAATTTAGGTGTTCATCATCCAATAAACTACAATACACAGGACTTTGAAACCGAGATCAAAAAAATTACACAACAAAAAGGTGTTGATGTGATTTTTGATGCCGTTGGAGGCAAAAGTGTGAAGAAGGGAATCAGGCTACTTTCACCCGGTGGCCGGTTGGTTTGCTACGGCGCTTCGGCTTTAAGCAATAAAAATATATTCGGCAAAATTAAGACCGCGTTGGATTTCGGTTTTTATCATCCTGCCATGTTGATGATGCCTTCCAAATCTATTATTGGTATTAACATGTTACAGATTGCAGATCATCAGCCGCAGGTTATTGAACGTTGCCTTACCCAAGTTATGAAATTATATGCTGAAGGTATTTTTGTACCCACAATAGCCAACGTATACCTGGTAACAGCCATTGATGAAGCACACAATTATCTAGAAAACAGAAGTAGTATTGGCAAAGTGGTGGTACAATGGTAGAATTCAATTATCGCCAAAAATTATTTTGCTTTTAAAATAAGAAGTTTGTGCAGCCGTTCAATTTCAGCAGTTTCCGGCGGTGCAAGCTGTTCGCTTGTTTCGTATTTTGTTTTTAAAAACAATACCATTTTATGATGTGGATATTTTGCAAGAATTTCATGTATAAATTGGCCCGTCTTACTATCTTTTATAATAACAGGCGTAGCCACAGGCAATGGCGATTTATAACGGGTTGGCTTTTTCAATATTACCGCCTCAAGCGTAGCCAATTTACCAACCGGGATAGTTGTTACTTTTAATGCTTTGGAATGAAGATCCTGCAATTGCTTTTTACTAAGTCCCCCTCTTTCTTCGTATTGAAATAACTGGCTTTTTAAAAAGTTAGAAGCAGGATAAGCTGCAATCGATAATTGCAGTACATCCTTTATCACATCAACATTGGGATTTTTTCTTATCATATTTTATAAAATTAATTATTTTTTATTCAGATAAGTATACATCCAATATCACATGTTGAAAGTGTTGTATTTCCGCCTTAAAATATGGAATACAAAAATGGAGTACTTTATTGAACCGCTGTTCAAAAGTACTCCATTAAAAGATCATCACCGATCCCTGGTTTCTTTATACCTTCCTTGGGGAATGCTTAGCCAGTTTTACTGAAAAGTAAACTAATGAAGCTACAGAAACGATGAGGGTGAGGTTTAACAGCATTGAAGCGTTAGATAGATAATTGCTCATTGGGTAATGATTTTAGGGTTTCAGATTAATACTTAACTTAAAAAGAATGTAATTATTGTGATAACGGTATTTTTTTTACAACTTTTTTATGCCCAATATTTAACTAAAAGGCCTTTATTATATATGAAATGAGTTTTTTTGCAGGAAATCTGTTTTTGAATAAATTGTTAGCAAAAAAGTTAACACACATAAGTTTTGTACATTTACAAAAAATTAACCGGATGAAAATTTTTGTTGCAGGACTCCCATACGATCTGGACGATAGTGAATTAGAGGAAATATTTGAAAAATTTGGTACAATTATTTCTGCCAAAGTTGCTATGGATAAGGAAACCGGTAAAAGCAAGGGCTTTGGTTTTATTGAAATGCAAAATGATGCAGAAGCATTAGATGCCATTGAAAGCTTAAATGATATTTCATTAGGCAAAAAACCTCTTGTTGTAAAAAAAGCTGAAGAAGGTAGTTCAAGACCTGGTGGCCCCGGTACCAGGCCTGGTGGTGGAGGCAATACCAGTGGAGGATTTAACAGAGATCGTAACAGGTATTAGAATTGTTTTAGTTCAACCTTTACCAGTTACATTGATTTTATATAAAATAACAAAAACGCCTTACAACTTAGTCTATCTAAATTGTAAGGCGTTTTAATTTAGGTTTATTGATATTATTGTTCCTTTCCGCCATCGGCCCCTTCTTTTAACCCCGTTTTGGGTTCTGGTAGTTTACCCCGCTTATAAATAATAAGACCATTTAAAAAATTACGCAGTATCTGGTCGCCAGCCTCAATATATCCTGGGTGATCTTCGTTTCTAAAAAGATCTCCCAATGCACCTTTTGAAATTTCAAAATCAACCAGAGAAAGAATTTCAATAATATCATCATTGCGCAATGAAAGCGCTACCCTTAGTTTTTTAAGTATATCATTGTTCGTCATCATATTGCTGAGTTGTTATTCAAAAAAATAAAATACAAAACTATCATCTTTTTTGCCCATCATCCAATATTACCATCAATGATCGATTGATCAACATTATCTTCATTCTCTTTTTCTTTTGTTAATCTCTCCAATTTTTTTCCGTACGATAATTTGGTGATCAACACAAATAAAACAGGTACCACAAATATCGCCAATGTTGTAGCAGAAAGCATTCCACCAAACACCGTCCATCCAATTGTTTTACGGGATTCTGCTGCTGCACCGCTGGCAAAGGCCAATGGTAATACACCTAAAATAAAAGCCAGCGATGTCATAACAATAGGCCGTAAACGCAGTTGTACTGCCTGTAAGGTAGCATGGGTAATATCAACTCCACGATCTACCCTTTCTTTAGCAAATTCAACAATCAATATTGCATTTTTTGCAGCCAACCCAATTAATGTAATCAATCCTATTTGAGCATACACATTATTTGTAAGCTTAGGCAACAATATTAAAGTAAGTATTGAACCAAAGGCACCAATAGGTACTGCAAATAAAACAGAAAAAGGAACAGACCAGCTTTCATACAATGCTGCCAGAAAAAGGAACACAAATATTATGGAGATAGCAAAAATGGTAACTGTACTGCCTCCTGCTTTTATTTCTTCACGGCTAAGTCCGCTAAATTCATAGCCGTATCCGGCAGGTAATGTTTTCGCCACTTCTTTCAATGCTTCAATAGCCTCGCCACTACTAAAACCTTGTTTGGGCGAACCATTTATTTCTATAGCCCTGTAAATATTATAGTGTGCAATCAAAGAAGGGCTTTCGGTTACTTTGGAAGTTACAAGGGAACCAAGTGGTATCATACCTCCCTGGCTGTTGCGTACATAATATTTATCTAACTCAGTAATTGAAGAACGATAGGTGCTATCTGCCTGAGCTACTACCCTGAAATTTCTTCCATAAAGATTAAAATCGTTTACATAACTACTACCCAACAATGTTGACATGGTACTGTAAACATCTGCAACATTTACGCCCATTTTTTTTGCTTTCTCTTTGTCTACGTCTACCTGGTAGCTGGGTGTATGCGTAGTAAAAAAGGTAAAGGCCCTACCGATTTCGGGGCGTTTATTTACATCAGCAAGAAATTTCCTTGCCACTGTTTCAAACTGTTGAATATTATCAGTACTTGTAGTTTGTTGTAACTCGAATGTAAAACCAGAAGTAGCTCCTAAACCCGGAATTGCAGGTGGGGCAATCGCCAATATCCTTGCTTCTTTTATGTCGGCCGTTCGTTTTTGAACTTCGTCAATAATCCCTTGCAATTGAAGCTCCTTGCTCTTTCTGTCTTCCCAGGGCTTGAGGTTAACAAAAAGGGTACCTAAATTTGATTTGAATGAGAAGCTGACAATATTTAATCCTGCTAATCCACCTACTGTTTTTACACCCGGAATAGCTTGTACCCTATTAAGAATATTCAACAACATCTCCTTGCTTCTATTTGTAGAAGATGCTTCCGGCAATTCGTAAGTTACATATAAACGGCCTTCGTCTTCAGAAGGAATGAAGCCCGATGGTTTGGCTTTAAATAAAAAGAAAAGACCTACAAATAAACAAACAAGCATCACCAAAACCATTGGCGTAGCCTTAATCCATTTACTTACACCATTGGTATAAGATGCTGATAATTTTCCAAATCCCCTGTTAAACCAGGCAAAGAATTTTTCAAGAAAATTCTTTTTTGCAGTTTCATCTTTAGATGGTTTCAACAAGATAGAACATAACGCAGGTGTAAGTGACAAAGCAACAAATGCAGAGATAATTACAGATACGGCAATGGTAATAGCAAATTGCTGGTATAAGCGACCAACAATACCGGGTATAAAACCAACCGGTACAAACACAGCAGCCAATATCAATGCAATGGCAATTACAGGACCTGATATATCCTGCATCGCTTTTCTTGTTGCTTCCTTGGCTGATATTTTTTCGTGATCCATGTAGTGCTGTACCGCTTCCACCACCACAATGGCATCATCCACCACTATACCGATAGCTAGTACAAATGCAAAAAGTGTAAGGGTGTTAATGGTAAATCCAAAAGGTATAAAAAATATAAATGTTCCAATCAGTGAAACCGGAATTGCCAATACAGGAATTAAAGTAGCTCGCCAGTTTTGTAGAAAAAGAAATACTACCAATATTACCAGTAACAATGCTTCAACCAATGTATGTAATACTTCATTTATAGAAACCTTAACTACAGATACAGTTTCCAACGGCATAGAATAATCGATGTCTTTGGGAAATGTTTTTTTTAATTCTGTTAGCGCTTTATTGATGCCATCAAAAGTCTCAAGGGCATTGGCACCGGGAGCCTGATAAATCAATACAAATGCAGCTGGTTTACCATCTACAAATGCGTTACTTCCATAATCAAATTTCCCCAATTCAACCCTGGCTACATCTTTTAAATAAACAACAGTACCGGTGGATGGTACAGTACGGACGATAATATTTTCAAACTGTTGTTTTGTATTTATCCGACTGTTGGTTAAAACACTGTACTCAAAACTTTGCACAGATGGTTGCGGATTGCCACCTACTGTACCTGCTGCAACCTGTAAATTTTGTTCGGTTAATGAAGCCAGAATATCGGAAGTCGTCATTCCAAGATTAGCTAATTTTTCCGGACTCAGCCATATCCTCATTCCAAAATCATCTGCACGGGAAACAATATCTCCCACCCCTTTAACACGCTGCAAGGCATCCTTTAAATAAATGTTTGCATAGTTACCAATGAAGGTTGCATCATGCGTTCCATTGGGGGAATATAAGGCCAATACAACCATGATAGCCGGAACACGTTTGCGAACGGTAAGGCCCAAACGTTTTACAGCATCCGGTAATGTAGGCTGTGCTACACTTACCCTATTTTGTACATCCAACGCTGCAATATTTACATCTGTACCTATCTCAAAGTTTACATTGATGCTACTACTGCCGCTGCTGCTACTGCCACTTGAAATATATGTCATGCCCGGTGTACCATTCACCTGTGTTTCAATTGCAGTAGTTGTAGTTTGTTCAACAGTCTGTGCATCAGCTCCTGTAAAATTTCCAGATATAGAAACCGTTGGAGGTGTAATATCGGGATATTGGGCA
>JANXSR010000003.1 GCA_025352625.1 Ferruginibacter sp. | reverse complement strand
AAAACTGGCTTTAGCCAAAGTGACATATAACTGAACCTCTGATGATAAAATAGAAATTTTTTAGAACAGAAACCGAAGTTCAATAAAGTATCAAACCGTTGCAGTGTGCGACGCAACGATGTTGAAAAGAAATAAAAAGCTGGTAACAAAAGAAATAAAACATACAATGAGCGAATTGAATAAATACAGTAAAACATTAACCCAAGATGAAACGCAACCTGCAGCACAAGCCATGCTGTATGGTATTGGATTGACGGACGACGATATGAAAAAAGCACAGGTTGGTATTGCAAGTATGGGCTACGATGGCAACACTTGTAACATGCATCTGAATGATTTGGCGAAGTTGGTAAAACAAGGGGTTTGGGAAAATGATTTGGTGGGGCTTATTTTTAATACCATTGGTGTTAGTGATGGTATGAGTAATGGTACTGACGGTATGCGCTACTCTTTGGTGAGCCGTGATATTATTGCGGACTCTATTGAAACGGTTTGTGGTGCTCAATATTATGATGCACTGATTACTGTACCAGGTTGTGATAAAAATATGCCTGGGTCTTTAATGGCAATGGGAAGATTAAACAGGCCTTCTATTATGGTGTATGGCGGTAGTATTGCACCAGGCCATTATAAAGGACAGGACCTGAATATTGTATCTGCTTTTGAAGCACTGGGACAAAAAATAGCAGGTAATCTAGAAGAAGCAGATTTTAAAGGTATTGTGATGAATAGCTGTCCTGGCGCAGGAGCCTGCGGCGGCATGTACACGGCCAATACTATGAGCAGTGCCATTGAAGCCTTGGGTATGAGCCTGCCTTATTCTTCTTCCAATCCTGCATTAAGTGAAGAAAAAAAGAAAGAATGTTTAGATGCAGGTAAGGCGATACGCCACTTGATGGAAATGGATATTAAGCCTTCAGATATCATGACAAGAAAAGCATTTGAAAATGCTGTTACTATTATCATGGCATTAGCCGGCAGTACCAATGCAGTATTACATTTTATAGCTATTGCAAAAAGTGTGGATGTATCTTTTACACAGGATGATTTTCAGATTATCAGTGACAAGGTCCCTGTATTGGCCGATTTAAAACCAAGTGGAAAATACTTAATGGAAGACCTGCATAATATTGGGGGTGTTCCAGCGGTAATGAAATATTTATTGAAAGAGGGATTATTACATGGCGATTGTATGACGGTAACCGGTAAAACAATTGCAGAAAATTTGGCGAATGTACCTGAGCTTGATTTTGAAACACAGAAAATTATTTATCCTGTTTCAAATCCAATCAAGCAAACAGGGCATTTACAAATTCTGTTTGGCAACCTTGCAACAAAAGGAAGTGTTGCAAAAATAAGTGGTAAAGAAGGCGAATTGTTTGAAGGGCCTGCAAGGGTTTTTAACGGCGAGTTTGAATTAATAAATGGAATCAATAGTGGCCGGATAAAAGCAGGTGATGTAGTAGTGATAACTCATGTAGGGCCAAAAGGTGCGCCGGGTATGCCTGAAATGCTAAAACCAACTTCAGCTATTATAGGTGCTGGTTTGGGTAAAAGTGTAGCATTAATTACTGATGGCAGGTTTAGCGGTGGCACACATGGTTTTGTTGTGGGCCATATAACTCCCGAAGCATTTGAAGGAGGTTTAATAGGGCTGGTACAAGACAATGATATCATTGAAATTAATGTAGCAACAAAAGCCATCACTTTAAAAGTTTCAGAAGAAGAAATAGCCAAGAGAAAAGCGGCATGGAAACAACCGGCTTTAAAGGCTACAAAAGGAATATTATTTAAATATGCAAAATATGTAAAAGATGCTTCCGAAGGTTGTGTGACAGACGAATAAATGATAAACTTTATAATCACCCAAAGAAAATAAATTTATTACAATTATTAAATGATTAAATAATGGAAACGATTGACATCATAAAAAAGAAAGAACCACAACAAAAGGCGGCTGCAATTAAGCAGCCATCTGTTCCGGCAGCTGAACCAATTTCTATGTCCGGTTCACAAGCCGTGCTGGAGGCTTTTATTGCTGAAGGCGTGGATACTATTTTTGGTTATCCGGGTGGTGCTATCATGCCTATCTATGATGCGTTGTACGATTATCATGAACAGATAAAACATATTCTTGTGCGCCATGAGCAGGGCGGTATACATGCCGGTCAGGGCTATGCCCGGGCATCTGGTAAAACGGGGGTAGTGTTTGCAACAAGTGGCCCGGGAGCAACCAATCTT
>JANXSR010000002.1 GCA_025352625.1 Ferruginibacter sp. | reverse complement strand
GGCCCACCATATTGATAGTGGCATATACTTTATTACGGAAGATATTTCTGAAGGCGATCTTTAAAAAGTTTTTAAACATGTCGGTTATTTTTATTACCAGTTGATACTTCATTTACCACCTGCTTGCCATCAATCCATTTTATCAATCAGCATATTGCCAATGTGTATTCCTTTTACTATTTCGGGATCGCCTTTGTAATGCAATTTTGATTCACCAAAAGCGGTCATCTTAATTTTATCGGAGGCGTTCAAAGTAAAATCTGCTTCACCATAAGAAACGATGTAACCTGTCCGGCCATTGACTGCAATGGTATTGATCTTACTTTCACCATAAGAAGTGTAGTGTTGTTCTTTGATGGTGCCCGCCTTAATTTCAAGCGTACTCTCACCGTACAGTTTTGTATGCAGTTCCCCAAAGTTCACTTCATTAAATATCACTTTTGATTCACCGTAGATCTTAAGCTCAAATTTATCGGCCGACAAAGTGCTTTTAAAAAGCTGTGTTTCCTCACCCCTGATAGAAAGTTCATTCAGCATTTTATAAGTGATGGTTGCGGTAACAACAGTACCATTGTAGATGGAATGTTTTTCTTTGTACCCACTGTTGTAAGTCGTTTCATTTTTTGGAATTTGCCTGGCACCATCCAAATAAATCCACAACGTTTTGCCATTTACTTCAATGTGCAGTTTGCTTTTATCTACCGTACAATTCTCTATATTAACTTCTTCCATATCACCCTCAACAAATGTCACCTGTATGTAAGGGCTTACAATTATCTTTTCAAAATGAGCTACTGTTGTTGCTTGTCCATACATGTTGTACGATACGATCAGCAGCAGGGCTGCAATAAAAAATTTTATCTTTTTCATATCCTTTAATTTATTAGTTGTTGTAAATAATATTGCTTTCTTAAATTTTTTGTCCGGGCAAATACACAGCTATGTTCAACATCGTTGTGTCACTCCCTTGTACTTTTCCAGCTTTGTGGTACTCCTCTTAAACTTGCTACCGTATTCATTTTATTTGAAATCATTTTTTACAAAGCGATAACTCCTACTGAACCGAAAACTACTCCCTTACCCCCTTTAGGGGATGGGGGCTTATTCACTCCGCAAACTCTTAACCGGGTTTAATACCGCCGCTTTGATGGCCTGAAAACTGACTGTAAAAACCGTTATCATTACAGCAATGATCGCCGAAACAATGAACACACCCGGGCCAATATGGATACGGTAATTATACTGCTGTAACCAGTGTTGTAAAAAATAGAGTGCCACCGGCGAAGCAATCACACAGCTTATAATTACCAGCAGTATAAAATCTTTGGAAAGCATCAGCCACATTTGTGATATGGAGGCACCCATTACTTTCCGGATGCCAATCTCTTTGGCACGTTGCTTGGCTACATAAGCTGACAAGCCAAACAAACCAAGACAGGAAATGAAAATTGCCAATGCAGTAAATATACCTGCCAGCCTTCCTATCAACATTTCCAGGTTAAACTTGGCGGCATAACTATCATCTGCAAACTCATAATTGTAGGGGTAAGAGGGATTGTATTTGTTGAATGCTGTAGTGAGTTTGGCAATGGCATCAGACGATTTTATATCCGGTGATAACCTGTACATCAGGTTGCCCTGCGGAGTGTTGCTTACAAAAAACATAGTAGGATCTGCCGGTGCAAAAGGCGACAGCATCAACGCATCTTTTACTACGGCCCGTATACTTGCCTGCCTGTTATTTATAGTAATCATTTTATTAACAGGATCTTTTATGCGCAGGCGTTTGATGGCAGCTTCATTAAATATCACGCTGCTGCTATCGTTTGGTCCGGCAAAATTTACACCTTGCAAAAGGCCCATTCCAAGCGTTTTAAAATAATCTTCTGTCACACCGATCATCCCCATCTCCACAGTTTCACCGGGGTTCTTCCCCGGCCAGTTGTCAATGTCTGAATGCCAGTAAATGTTCGTTGCCGGACTTGTGGCGGTGGTCACACTTTGCACCACGCCATTTTGTATCAACTCATTTTTTAGGGCAGTATAATTGTGGCTCAGTTCTTCGTTCATATCGGTCATCATTAGCCGGTTAATGTCGTAGCCTGTGGGCCTTTCTTTGGCATATTGTATCTGCTGGTAAATGATCACCGTACTGATAATTAAAGTGACTGAACAGCTAAACTGCAGCACCACCAATACTTTGCGGGGAAGCGTTGCCAGCTTGCCCAACTGCATAGTACCCTTTAATACTTTTATCGGGTTAAAAGAAGAAAGGTAAAAAGCAGGCCTGCTGCCGGCCAGCATTGCCGTGATGAAAACAAAAGATAGCATGCTGCCCCAGAAAACAATGCTGGAGAAAGGGATGCTTATTTTTGTATTGGCCAGTGTGTTGAAAAAAGGCAGGGCCAGTTGCACCAACACAATCGCAAACAAAAAAGCAATGAAAGTAAGCAGGAAAGATTCAGCCAAAAACTGGATGATCAGGTCTTTGCGTTTGGAACCAATGGCTTTTCTTACACCGATCTCTTTGGCTCTTTTTTGTGAACCTGCTGTGGTAAGATTGATGAAATTGATACAGGCTATCAGCAACACCAGGATGCCGATAATACTGAACATCCTCACATAATCCAGGAAGCCGCCGGTTTCTTTTCCATTTACATAATTGCCGTAGAGGTGCCAGTTGCGCAGGGGTTGCAGTATAATGTTAGAGCTCATTGCATTCACACTTCCCTTTTCTGTATGTTCAATTTCCCTGATCTTTGGCGCTACCTGTGCATAAAAAATACCGGGCTTTAATTGTACAAATTGTTGCCAGCTATTGTTGCCAAAACTGCCGTACGCATCTGCTATGCGGCCGGTCTGCGAAAGATAGGTAAGCGGTACTAAAAACTTAAACTGAAAGGTAGAAGCCACCGGCAGGTCTTTTAAAACGCCGGTAACTTTAAGGTCATCCTTGTTATCAAAGCGGACTGTTTTATTGATGGCATCTTCATTACCAAACAATGCTTTGGCGGTTGATTCGGTCAGCACAATAGAATACGGATCTTTAAAAACAGTAGCTGCATTTCCCTGCACAAAGGGAAACTGGAACATCTTTAAAAAATCGGTACCGGTCTGTCCCCCATTCATGTAAAACTTTTTCGTGCCTACTGTTAAGCCATGTGAACCCATCCAGTCAGATTCCGCTACATATTCAATTTCCGGAATTTGTGTACGCAAGGCATCCGCTAATTTCAGTGAGGTGGTTGCAAAAGTAAGCGTGTCGCCATTGCTGTAAAAGTTGCGTTGCACTTTGTACAGTTGCTGATTGTTAGGTAAAAATTTATCGTAGGCAAACTGGTTAAACACCCACAACCCGATCAGCAATGCCACGGCCATCCCCGTAGCCAGGCCAAGAATATTGAGCAGGCTATAGCCCTTGCTTTTAATAATGTTGCGCCAGGCAATTTTAAAATAGTTTTGTAGCATAAAATAGCGTTTACCCCATCATGTAAAGGAGGTGCTTTGAATAGTTCATTGCGTCTGCAATCGTGTCATTATTAAATATCAATTATCAATTTTTACTTACCTATTATCTTAATATGCTTTTAAACTTTTTACCGGATTAGCAATAGCTGCTTTTATTGCCTTAAAACTTACTGTTATCAATGCAATTACAAATGCTGCAAAACCTGCGGCTGCAAACACCCACCAGCTTATATCAACTCCGTAGGCAAAATCCTGTAACCATTTATGCATTGCCCACCATGCAAAAGGAAATGCGAAAACACATGCAATAAGCACCAGTAATAAAAAATCTTTTGAGAGGAGGGTTACTATATTTGATATGGTTGCACCCAATACTTTTCGTACCCCAATTTCTTTGATGCGTTGTTCCGCCATAAAGGTTATCAAACCAAATAATCCAAGACAGGCAATCAGTACTGCAAGTACCGTAAACACAATTGCAAGAGTGCCTGCACGCTGTTCGCTCCGGTACATTTCATCAAAAGAATCACTGAGAAAGCGATACCTAAAGGGCAGGCCGGGTGCAAGTGCTTTCCATTTTTCGCCTATTTGATTTATTAAACCAGGCGCAGTAGCTGCTGTTATTTTAAAAGAAGTAAGCCCGGTACTTTTGCCGAGCCGCATACAAAGTGGCCCGATATTTTGGCGAAGCGATTCAAAATGAAAATCCTTTACTACCCCGATAATTTGCGCTGCCACCATCAAATTGCTGCCCGGTATGCCCGATGGCTGATAAAGTTTTTTTCCAACAGCATCAGTGTAACCCAATAGTTTAGCCGTTGTTTCTGTTATCAGCAGGGCACTTGAATCTGCTCCAAAATCTTTTGAAAA
>JANXSR010000477.1 GCA_025352625.1 Ferruginibacter sp. | reverse complement strand
GTGCAAATACGGTAGTATGGATGGCGGTAAAAACAGTGATGGTCATTAAAAGAGGTACAATCTTATTTGTAATTTTCATAGGCAATTTTTTAGCGAATGCTAAAGTACAAAAAACGATACCACCTTATACATTATTGTATTCTTTTGCTCAATCAAGCCCATAAATATGCTGCTGTAGAGGTAGGGAAAATTAGTAGGGTGGTATGAAAAATAGCAGGCAACAGTAACAGCTTAACAATGTGACGGTATTTGAAAATCCTCAGCCCGTAAATACTGCTGATTAAATTGCAAAAGTTGATGATAAAAACTACAGCCCATCGTTATTCATCGGCTGAAACTAAAGCCGGGTACCGATCCGCCGCGACGGATGAGAATATATTCGTCGCCCCATACTATTGCCAAACAGAATCCTAGTGATTCATTGTCTGTCTGCACAAAATACTGCTTTTGTCAAGTTTAATTAGAACAGCCCTTTTGAAACGAGAACTAGAAAAAGACTTGTAATGGGATAAGCACTTAGTGTTTCATCAATCTCTCTAAAATTGGTTTAATTACTTCTTCGGGATGCGTAATGAGTGAAAAATGGTCACCAGGAACTTCGTGAAAAGGTTCTTTTGGAGGTTTTACCAAGGCATCTTTAAGGGCATGAATACGTAAGTCTGGTACTACATTAATAGCAGGAACCGCTTCATAAATAAGTTTTAACTGACTGATGACACATTCTTTATTACCATTTATAAGGTTGGTAAACGTTTCAGCAAGAATTTGCTGAGAAGGCAGCCCTTTGTATTGTTTTACGTTTAGCCATTTTAGAAAATTATTGAAGATAAGCCCATTCCTGGTAAGCCAGTAAGCAATCTTGCCGGAACGGATGGGTGTAATGGCTCTGTCTATATTTGTAGAAGAAGCAATTTGAATAATCCGGCAATTAGTATGATGCTTAATATAGTAAGCAATCCAGCCGCCCATTGAATGACCAATTACCCAATCATTGCTGCTGATATTATATTGCGCTGCTATTTTTTTTGAGAAATTATACACATTCAGGCCTTCCTGTTTTTCATTACCCAAAATATCCCAAACATTCAGGAACAATTGCTCATTACCAATAGCAGGAGCAATGTTTTTAAATATACTTTCGTTTTCGCCTAAGCCGTGAATGAAGATTATGCGCATAAGTATTGCAGCTGATATTTGTTAAGATGATCAAAACTAAAGAAAGGCTTTCAGGTAATTAAAGTTATTTACATTTATCATAAGCCGTATATTTTTGCTTCCTGTTGGCAATTAATTAGATTTAAATACTTTCACAAAATCAACATACATACTTCCCGTTACAATTTGCGAAGCATTAAAATTAGAAAAGAAATTTCCTCCAACTGCAAGGTTCAAGGCTATACGTTCTGTTTTTCCAAAAAGGTTAGGCACGTAACTTCCCGTCTTTGTTTCCACTACAGCACCATCCAGTAAAGAAGTTAAACTATTTTGCGACCATATCATTTCATATACGTGATAACAATCTGTGAGGCTTACTGTAGATGTTATAAAACCTGTCTGATTTTTTACAAGGTTCCTGTTGGTGGCTCTGCCATAAAAATAATTAGTTTGGTAATTAAAAGGTTCCTGTCCCCTTGCTTCCAGGTAATCTATCTCTCCCTGTGTTGGCCATGGATCACCATAACTCCAAAATGCAGGCCACATTCCGTAACCGGCCGCAAGTTTAATACGGGCTACCATCCGCATCTTGGGAGAAAGAGAAGATGCTGAAATATTGGTTTTACATTCAATTCTGCCAGAGGTATAAGTAAATGTTTTGGTTGTTGCATCAAAAGGTGTTGTTGCTCCGGTTACTGTTTCTTTTTTTGCGGTGATGATAAGATTACCATTCAGCAACTGAAGATTAGCTGCCTGGTAATATTGTAATTCATTATTAAAAGCACCACCGGTCCACACATTCCATTTGGTAAGATCCACATCAAAATTATCTTCAAAAACCTTGGTATATCCGGCAGCTATAACAGCGCTTTCGTTAAAAACATAATCGCAGATTCCTGTACCGGTTACAGTAATATTGTTTAATGCAGCCGTTGGTATTACTGCCTTTTGTTTCATAGATACATCTGAAGCTTTATTGCAGGCGCTCAAATTTACCAGGCATATAAAACAGGCTGCCAAACTATTACAGAAAGATTTTAGATTTTTCATCTTATACCATTTTTGGTGAAATATTTTATACAATATAATACTTTATAAGATGAATTAATAATATGCCAGTTTTTGTTTCGTCACTATTTCCATATTTTAATTTAGCGCTTGCGGTGTTGTGAATTTAAACTAATTGTATTGTTACAAACACCCATGTTTTGTGTTTTCACAAACAGGCAAAACGTTGTTATCTAAGACTAACTTTGTTTTCTGTGCCGGGTTTTTGCCTTAACCGCTACAAATCAAAAAACTTTACTGCTAAACCCCGGCGGTACAAAGAAAGCGGCAAGTAAATCTTGTATTATACCAAGTGCTATATTCATCTTGATTAATGTTTATGTGCTTCGCTAAAGAACTCCAGCATTATTTGGAGTGCATCTGTACTGTGCATCTTATCTCCATTTTCTAATGAAAAATATGCTGCGGCGGCGGCTCTTTTTCGCATTTGGTTTTCGTAACAAGCAATTGCAGTTTGTAAATCACTAAAATTTTCGTTGCACAAACAGTCGCTTAATTCCAACGCATCAAGCATTGCCATATTAACACCTTCGCCTGCAAATGGCGGCATTAAATGTGCAGCATCGCCAAGCATTGTAAGGTTTGGCAACGCTTCCCAGGTTTGGTTTGTAGGCATACAATAAATGGGGATTGGCATAAAGGGCGTTTCAGCATTTTCAAACAGCTCGTGCCACACATTACCCCATTCAGCAAAATCATTTTTGAACCATAAAAGCAGTTGTGTTTTATCGGCAAAATTTAAATTTTTTAGATTGTTTTCAGCTACTTTATAAGAGAGGTAAAAAGCCAAACTGCCATCACCTTTGGAAGCAACACAAAAAAATTTCCCCCCACCAAAAGCCATTATTTTTCCATCTTTCAACAATTTATGAATGTTGGGAACTGTTGTTTCTGGATTATACACACTGCCCATTACGCCTGATATGCCCGAATAAAAAGATTTTATATCAGTAATGTATGGACGGATTTTAGAATTAGCCCCGTCAGCACCAATTACAATATCGGCATAGGCAGAAGTCCCATTTTTAAAATGTAGTTGCCAACCCTCTGCCTGTTTTTCCATAGTAACAAATTGGCTATCCCACACAACTGTATCAGGTTGTAAAGATTCTAACAATATTTTTCTTAACGGCCCCCTATCTATTTCAGGACGGAAATGTTCGCTGCCAAAATCTTCTTCTGGCTTTCCTTCGTGGTCAGAAAAAAATGTTGCTGCATTTTCATTTGCAATAATCATTCTATCGGCACCGGGACGATAATTCTTTTTAAATTCATCTAATAGCTGTGCCTGTCGTAATGCTTTTAATCCGGACTCGTCATGCAAATCGAGTGTTGTGCCTTGCACCCGTGCATTTTTATTAAGATCTCTTTCATACACTTTTACTGTTGCACTTTTGAGTTGTAACAGTCGGGCAAGTGTTAAGCCTCCTGGTCCGCCACCTACTAGGGCGATTTGTTTATTTTGTAGTAACATACTTTTGAAATTTGTTTTGACGGTGCAAAACTATTTCTTTGGCAAGGCAGATAATAGTATAAATCGGTCGTTTTTGTTTTTGAATAATTCCTTTGGCACTACACCAGAAAACTTTTTTACTTCTTTTATGAAATGAGTTTGGTCGGCAAAATTTAGTTCGGGAAAAAGTTTTCCTTCTTTGATGTGATGCAATGAGGTTTTGAAACGAAGAATGTTGCAGTATGCTTTTAATGAAATTCCAAACTGTTCATTGAAATAACGATTAATTTGTCGGCTGCTCCAAAAAACTTTTTCGGATAATTCTTTTACCGGCAAAGAACCATTTGAAGTATAAATTAATTCAAATAGTTTTTGCTTTCTGCTATCAATGTCGGGCTTGATAAGTGAAATCATTTTTGCAGCAATTTTTTCACAAAAGTTTCCAAAATCATTCAGGTCATCTTTTATTATTCCCCAAAAGTGAGTTGGCAAAGGATGAGCAGCGTTTAATAAAGAAGCAGCTTTAATGTCTAACAAATATTCAATTGCAAGCAATTTAAAACTAACTGCAAACATTATTATTTTAGGGGGAATAGAATGTTGTCCTGATTCTGTTCCTAACCCCATCAGCATAACATTGAAAGGTTCGTTTGATGAATAAGAAAAAATAATATCAAACCTGCCGTCAGGTAAACCAACTGTTTCGTGTGCAGTATCTGATGTGTTTTCAAGCATCCAAAAACTTTCTACAAAGTCGAAGAGTTGTGGAGAGGGTTTGGTAATTTTAAATTCAATGCCGCTGTCTGTTATGTTATTGGTGCTCTGCATTGTTACTTGTAAAATGTGAAAGTAAAGGTAGGATTAAGATTAACAATATTTGCTGTTAGTGAATTAGAAGAAGGATGAAAAACGAAACCGCTGTCAGGCAGTTTTCCTCATCTGGCGCAGGTGTTCATTCATCCTTTTGCTTCTTTTCAATCAATTCATTAACACGGCTAAGCGATGGCCGGTAACCAACAGTTACGTAATCTGCAGGAAAGTGAACAATGCGGATAAATGCTTTGTCTCGGCCTTTTACATCTTCCAGTATCACTGCAATGCGATCACCATCAGGCATTAGAAAATTATCGCTTAGCGGAGAGTTAAAATAAGACACGGATAACGAATTGCCATTATTGATGTGAATAATGCGACGATCTTCTTTATGGTTTTTTTCATTGCATTCAATCCGCAATGTAATTACAACATCTTTTTTAAATTCACTTGTGTCTATCATTAAAAGTTTAAGCTGTATGGTTTCATCACCGTTACCATCATTAAAAGAAGGGCTAAATGTACCGTTGATTGTAAGAATAGTATCATGAATTTCATGCGATATAAGCAATTCCTGTTGGGCATTGGTATATTTTGCCAGCTTAATCAGCTTATCCATAATAGACCTTCCCGCTTTTACAGAATCTGCATTTTTAATGGTTGATTTTTTTTGAGCTTCATCCCACAAAACATCATACAAAGAACGGGAGTTAAACAGATCGTTAAAATTATTTTGAAATAATTCAAACTCATAAAATCTTGTTTCAAGTGGAAGGCTGTGATTGAATACCTGGTCGATGAGCGGTTTAAAAATATTTTGCCTGAAATCTGTTTCAGACTTTTCCCTGCTCGACATTAGCTGAGTAGCCATTTCATTTTGTTGCCTGCTCGATTCATTGAATGAATTGGAAATGGTGAACACAATACCGGCAATACCAATTAATGCAGTTGCCCCAATTTGCGACCACACGGCCAATGGATTTTTTGAAAAGTCTTTATCTGCTGCATACTCAACAATACTTAAATATTTTGCAGCCAGGTAAATTAATATCACAAGTTCAATCACTATTAACACCAATCCGTATTTATCTAATTTTAATTCTTTTTTTTCATGAAAGAGCAGTATACAAATTTCCGCTACCACTGTTGCGATGGTAACAAATAATATTACATGGATAACACGGGTAACTTTTTTCTTAGCCGTTTTTCTTTGTTCACTATCTGCGAGGGTTGATTCTTCGGGGGTCTTTACTGCTTTGGGATTTTGTTGATTTGTGTTTGGCATGTTGTAAGGTTTAAAACATTAAACAATCGCATCTGCTGATTATTTCCTGTGGTAAACGCTGTCATCTTAAATTTAAACAAATCAAAATAGATTTGCAAGTTTCGCCCCGTTTAATTTAATTAATAGCAACATTTAAATGAAGGATAAATGCAGGGAAATTGCTAATTCTGAAACACCTCAACCTAAGAAGAAAAAAAACTTTTTCCTTCCAAATAAAATGCAACCCAATTAAAGCCTATTTTTAA
>JANXSR010000418.1 GCA_025352625.1 Ferruginibacter sp. | reverse complement strand
TTTCAATAAGTTCCTCCGGCGTATAAGGTATCATTTCATATTTTAACTGGCGCACAATTTCATCTCTGCCAATAGGAAAGCCTACAATACCGCTGGAATCTTTATTGGGTGCATATTTATCGGCACTTGTTTTAAAAGCAGCAGCGTAAGCTGTTAGCGAACTATCTAATTTTTTATAATTATCAGGCACCCACCAGCTAAACAATGGGTCGTACCCGTTGTAAAAAGTAAATACATTTTTAGCAGCAGCCTGCAATCCTTTAATAATGATGGTAGCCCTGCGGCTATTGTTAACCGTTATATTCTTTTCCGTTAACAGTTTTGTTTTTAACTGCTGCAGTTGTTTATTGATAGCAAAAAAATCAGCCGCTACATTTTTACCAGCTACCGCACCACCCCGGCGGCGTATTTTTTCAAGCGCATAAACAGCATCTGCAAAAGGAAACCATTGCTGTACGGCAGCATATTCTTTTGCTTCTGTGTTGGCATCAAAAACATTTTCATCCAGGTCTCTTTTGAACAAAATATAATCTGCTTTACAGCCCTGTGGCAGCGAAGCAAAACTTATTTTATTCAGTTTGCCGGCATAATCTTCAGCCAGCTTTTTATAGCGTTCTCTTTTTTCAGGTGAACCTGTTGCCACATACACCCTGTTCAATGCATTTACATCTGCGTAATAGCTTTGGATGATATTGGGCATCTCATTGCAGGGCACGTAGGCTGCACTCATTTGTGCATGAAGAGAAAAAGACAACCCCGCAAATAAAACAGCAATAAAAAATATTTTACGCATAACAGGTAACTGGTATTATAAAGTGATAAAATTTTTATGAAAAACGCTCCGGATCAAATGCTTTAATATCCATGGATGTCTGCTGACCGTTTACCAATTCTGCAATTAGTTTTCCACTGGCCGGACCAAGGCTTAAACCACTCATGGCATGACCACCAGCGATAAATAAATTGCTTACTTTTTTGGTTGAGCCAATGTAAGGAACCCCATCCGGTGTGCAGGGCCGGAAGCCATACCACACATCTTTTTCTTCCGGCAAATTCAATTGCACGTTGGAAAAATATTTAGGAATTGAATTCACAATACCCTCTACCCTTTTCATATTTACCTTACTGTTAACCGGCGCTATTTCCATGGTGCCGCCAAAGCGTATGCCGCCATTCATAGGCGTAACAGCTACCCTTGCCTCACAAAAGATGGATGGAATATTGAGTTGCTTTGAAGGATTATTTTGCATGAAGGAATAACCTTTGCCTGGCATTAACGGAATGGATAAGTCCACCATTTTTGTAAGCTGTGGTAACCAGGAACCTGCGGCCATCACCACCACATCAGCTTCAAAATGGCCGTTTGTTGTAACCACTTTTTTTATAACGTCTCCCTGTTTTATTATCTTTTCAACAGGACTGTTGGTTTCAAATTTTACACCCGCATTTTTTAAATAGTCAATCAGTTGAGCAATGAGTTTATTGGGATACAAATGTGCATCACAACGGTAATGCACTGCTCCTAAAATATCGAGGTCGATCTCCGGTTCCAGGGCTTGCGCCTGTTGCTTACTGAGCGGTTCTACATCCAGGCCCAGTGATTGTGCCCTATGTGCAAGATGTATTTCTTCTTCTTCAACTTTGGGTGTTTTAAAATACATCATTATACCTTTCTTCTCCAGGCCAAAATCAAAACCGGGCTTTGCTGCCAAAGTTTCGTACAACGATTTACTCAGCAGGTTAATGTCACGAAGCGGAACCGCAGATTGTTCTACATTTTTTTCGGTCGCACTTTTTACAAATTTTAAACCCCAGTTAATTAGATCAAAGTTCAAAGACGGCTTTACATAAAAAGGGCTTCTGCTGTTAAACATCCATTTGATACCCTGAGAAATCATTCCCGGCATTGCCAGTGGAACAAAATGGCTGGGCACTATCATACCCAAATTTCCATAAGAGCAACTGTCTGATAAATCAGTTTTGTCAATGATCGTTACATCCCAACCGCTCTCTTTTAAATAGTATGCTGAACTTAAGCCAACCACTCCTCCGCCGATAATAATTGCCTTCATAAGATTATTAAACTTGTTACTAACTGATTTAAATTACCTGGAACCCAAACGCATAAGGATCATCGGCTTCATCAATGCTAATGGTGTTATAGCCGAAGATCCTTGCCCAGCCTTCTATTCCGGGTTTGATGGCCCGCTTGCCTGCTACCGTTGTTTCTTCTTCAATAGTGCCATTAAATTTAGAACCGATGATACTTTCGTGTATAAACACATCGCCTTTTTTTAGCTTGCCTTTGGCATACCATTGCGCCATACGGGCCGAAGTACCGGTGCCGCATGGACTGCGGTCAATGGCTTTATCACCATAAAAAACAGCATTTCTGGCAGTGGAATTTTTATCCAATACAGCACCTGTCCAAAGTATATGTGAACAACCG
>JANXSR010000403.1 GCA_025352625.1 Ferruginibacter sp. | reverse complement strand
CAACATAACTTTTGCAGATTTTAACGAAAAAGATGATCAGTATTTTGGTGCTCCGTACTGGACTGCAGATGGTAGCGCCTTATTAGTACAATGGCTAAACAGGGGGCAAAATAATTTTAAACTTTGGAGCGTAAACCCAGCCACTGGAGCAAAAAATGAATTGTATGATGAAAAACAAAAAACATGGATACAATTGGAAGATGGTTATCAAAGACTTCATTTTTTAAATAACAGTAAGAATTTCATTTTAGAGAGTGACCAAACCGGTTGGAATCATTTGTATTTGTTTGATGCAACTGGTAAACAAATCAACGCTATTACAAGTGGCAAGTTTACTGTACTTAACATTAAACAAATAGATGAAAAAAAGGGCGTAGTTTATTTTACAGCAAGAAGTAGGGAAAATACAGCCAGGACCGATTTTTATAGCGTTAATCTTACTGGTAAAAATTTGCAACGCCTTACATTCGGAGACTATAATCACAACGACATAAGTGTTTCTCCCAACAGTTCATATTTTATTACTACTTACTCCAACTCTGCTACGCCATCAAAAATGACATTGGTAAATAACAAAGGAAAAATTATTAAAGAAATTAGCAATGCAAAAGGCGATGAGTTTGCAGACTATAACCTTGCTGCAACAGAATTGCTTAGAGTAAAAAGTGATGATGGTTTATATGACCTGCCAATGAAAGTTACCTGGCCGGTTAACATGGACAAAAGCAAAAAATATCCTGTACTTATTTCTATTTACGGAGGCCCCAATGCAGGCACCTGCTGGGATAGCTGGAGCCTTACGGGTAACCAACAGTTTTATGCAAAAGAAGGGTTGATACAGGTTGTAATGGATCATCGTGCAAGTGGCCATTTTGGTAAGGAGGGTGTAAATTATATGTACCGTAATTTAGGCTATTGGGAGATGAAAGATTACAGCACAATGGTAAAATGGCTGATTGCAAATGGCAGTGCAGACTCAACAAAAATATGTATTACAGGTTTTAGCTATGGTGGTTACATCACCTGTTATGCACTCACTTATGGCAGCGATGTTTTTACGCATGGCATGGCTGGCGGCAGTGTTACAGATTGGAGTTTTTATGACACTCATTATACTGAACGTTTTATGGATACACCTGCTGAAAATCCGGAAGGATATAGATCAAGTTCAGTACTCACTTATGTAGATAAATACAAAGGCAAGCTGCAAATTGTGCACGGTGTTATTGATGATAATGTACATATTCAAAACAGCATTAACCTCATCAGCAAATTACAGGATGCAAAAAAAGATTTTGAGTTTATGGAATATAGTGGTGGTCGCCATGGCTGGGGTGGCAATAAATGGCTGCATTATCAAAATTTAAAAACACAGTTTATTTACAAATACCTGTTAGAAAAACCGGTAAATAAAATGATGTTAAGGTAATTGCTTTTGAATCTATGGAAATGGATTTTCGAACAGAAGGGTATTTCTTATTTCCTTAAGCTTATAGTTATAAAAAAGGCTGCCAGAAAATGGCAGCCTTTTTTTATGATTTCTTTTTTAGTTGCAGGTAGTCAATATAATAAAGCACTTTTAACGACAGACTGTTATTTTGAGGAGCTGCAATGGTATTGTGAATATTTTTAAAATAGCCATTCACAACATCGCTCTCAAAAGTATTGATGCCGTTTTTCCAAACAATATTAAACTCACTGCCTGGTGCAAAACGCCAGCTATACACCATATCAATATTAAAAGTATTGTAGTTATTATTGAAGTTACGATTGCTTGAAATGTATTGATTGATAGCTGTGCTACCGCCAGGAATTTTATCAAGATTGCCTTCCGTATTCAGCATATAAAATTCTTTATACTTTACATTACCGAGGTAGTGCCTTACCCTCATGGTGATGAACATCTTGTTATTAAAACTGTATTTAAATTTTAGCCTGTTTTCAATGGTCATCCTGTCCCTTCTTCCAAATAAAATAGTGTTGGCATCATAAATTCCATCGTATCCATTATTGCTATTGCTTGAAGGAAATCCTGCATCATTGCTGACAGGATTAAACGATATTAAATGCTCTATAGAAAACTTATTATTAAACCGCATTTTTTGTGAAAATTCTGTATAAAACTCTTTCGAACTAAAAAGGCGATTATTACCAGCCGCAGCTACAAATTCAATACTGTATTTTTTTGCATTGTTACTTTCTATAAAAATACCCTGAAAATAAAAAGCCTGGGTTTTAAATACACGGCCGTTTACTCTTGGTTCATAAAAATCATTTCCCCCCGGACCTGCATTAATAAAGCTGCCTATCCACCATAAATTTTTCAATTGTAAATTACCATGGTAATTAAATTTTAAGCTTTGATAAGCCTTCGGAATAAAACGCTGATCGTAATTAATATTTAAATTATTAAACCAACGGTTAAACCATTTAGTTGGTTGGGTAATACTATAACCTGCATATATACTTGTGTTGATATTGTTATTGTAAAACTGAATTCCCAAATCATTGGGATCAAATTTATCATCAATCACCTGTATAGTAGTATTAAAATTAAATTTGCCACTCACTTTTCCAAACCCGGCTCCGTACTTAAACCCGGTAATATTTTTTTTACTAAAAAGAGTACTTGTATAGGCATTGCCAAACAGGTTCCACTTATTTTTTTTATCATATAGATCAAATAAACCGGCCGTTACATTGGCATCATAATCACTACCACTTCTCAACACATTTGAATTTACCAATGTTACTGATGAATTGTTTTTAAGGCTTTGGTCCAACACCAGGATATTGTAATTGGTTAGCGGGTTGGTTTCTATTTTTCTTTTATGTCCAAAATCATCTTCTACTGTAGCATACATTGTTTGCGATACGGCATTAAAAATTCCAATGCCCAACTTCCCTTTTGTTCTTCCAGAAATTTTGGTGGCATTCAGCAACTTTGTTTCGCCAGGATTTTTAATAATATGCTCCGTGCCCTGTAGTTTTCCATCTACTTCATATTGGTGTAAAGGTGCTGCACCAATACGCCTGCTATAAAATAAATTTCCCTTGTTAAATAGTTCGGTACCTTCTGTAAAAAAAGTTCTGTTCTCATTAAATTTTACTTCAAAAGGAGAAAGGTTCAGCACCTGGTTATCACTTTGGGTTTGGCCAAAATCCGGTACCAATGTGGCATCCAGCGTAAAACTTTCATTAATACCATACTTAACATCCATCCCGCCATTTACTGCATAAGTAGTGTTTTTTACACCGGGTGTATTATAGGGATAGTTGTTTACATAACTTGACAAATAAGGGGAAAAAGATAACCGTAAGGGAGGAGAAATTTTTTCAGGAATGGTAAGTGTACCCTCCTGTGTGAGAAACCCATTTTTTTGCGGATCGATTGAATTCCAGAATAATTGTTTACCGGCCTTGTTTCTTTTACGCACAATATTCATTCCCCAAACCTGCTGATCTTTCTTGCTGAAACGGAGGGCCGAATAAGGTAAAAACATTTCAAAACTCCAGCCATCATTTTGTAATTTAGAAGCACTTTGCCAAACACTGTTCCAGGCAAAATCTTCACTATTACCGTTGTTGTTGGGAGCCTGCTTTGCATCCATTTGTTCACCGAGTGGTGTTACAAAATATTCAAACCCATTTATCTTATCGTAATAGGTATCAAAAATTACTCCTACAAAATCGTTGCTTCCAAAGTTATCCCTGCCCACCAGTTCTGTTGCTATGCTATCTTTATTTTTTTCGTGACAATACCCGCCAATGTAAATACCCTGGTTACTGTAAAGAATAAATATTTCTGTTCTGTTTGCTTCTTCTTCTTTCGCAAAAGTATTAGGTCGCAATTCTATAAAATTGTTTGCAGCAGGGGCTGTTTTCCAGGCTGATTCATCAAGACTGCCATCAATTTTAAAAATACCGTTGGCTCTCGCCGCAATCAATTTTTTAAAATCTGTCTGAGCACCAGCAATAAAATGCCAGCATAAGAAGACTAATAATAGTCTTGCAAATTTGTTAATCATGGTTAAACCTATTTTGATTGAGCAGCCTTATTTCTTAATAAAACAAAGCGATTACGAAATTAGACGTACGTACTCGGGCAAATGTTACCGTTTATCAAAATAAAAATTTGATTGTGATTTCTTTAACAAAACAAGAGGTGGAAAAATGACTTTGGCTAACCGTTTTTAAGTGTAGTAATAATATAATTAATTACGAGGAGGAATAGTAAGAAAAGAGAATTTCGAACAGTGTTCATCCGCAATTCTTTTTAAGTTTAAACAAATAAATCTTTATACAATTCAGCGCCAGGCACCAAAGAATATTTTGCAAGATCTGTAATGCCCTCACTGGCCAATACATCTTCATCAATAAAAGTATTCCCGGTACATTCTGTTGAAGGCTTTGATAAAATATACCATGCCGCATCTGCGATAATATCAGTTGTACGACTCATGTTCATCAGCATTTGTCCACCCAATAAATTATTTACCGCTGCTGTTGCAATGGTTGTACGTGGCCACAAAGTATTGGCTGCAATATTGTATTTTTTTAATTCGGCAGCTAAACCCAACGCAATCATAGTCATATCATATTTGCTTATCGTATACGCAAGATGATTAGCAAACCATTTCATATCCATATTGATTGGCGGAGACAGATTTAAAATATGTGCATTGGTTCCCTTTTTTAAATAGGGTATACATGCACGGCTTACCATAAATGTGCCCCTCACATTAATATCATACATCAAGTCGAAACGTTTGGGTTCTGTCAATTCTGTGGTGGTAAGATTAATAGCGCTGGCGTTATTAATTAAAATATCTATCCCTCCAAATTTCTCTACTGTTTTTTCTATTACGTGCTGCACCTGGTCTTCAAACCGAATATCGCATTGCACCGCCAATGCTTTTCCGCCGACAGCTTCCATTTCTGCGGCAGCAGAAAAAATGGTACCTCCCAATTTGGGATTTTCCTCCACACTTTTTGAAGCTATAACGATGTTGGCTCCTTCTTTTGCCAAACGCAAACCAATGGCTTTTCCTATTCCACGGCTGGCGCCTGTAATGATGACTGTTTTATTTTTAAATGGCATAGCAAATATTTTTTCAAATCTAAACAAAAAGAAGATCAACAGGCTATTCGTTTTGTTAGGCGTTTTTATAAAACGAAATATTAAGAGAAGGTTACGTTTTAAGAATTAAAATAAAAAATCAAACAATTGTTTGATTTTAATTAAACGTTTGTTTAACTTTGTGTTTTCAAAAATGTTTTGGACATGGAATTAAATGAAAAACAAATACAAATAATTGAAACTGCAGAGCGGCTATTTGCAGAAAGGGGCTTCGACGGCACGTCTGTAAGAGACATTGCAGATGAGGCTGGCGTAAATGTTGCGATGATCTCTTATTACTTTGGCTCTAAGGAAAAAATGATGGAAGCGCTTTTTGAGTTGAGGGTCGGCAGTGTAAAAATCAGGGTTGAAAGTTTGATAAAAGATGAAAGTTTAAGCCCCCTTGAAAAAGTAAATATGCTAATAGATGAGCATATTGACCGGGTAATGCAAAAGCAATGCTTTCACAAAATTATGATGGGGGTGGTAGCCACCAATAAAAATCCGGCGATACTAAAAGCTGCCAATAGTGTAAAAATACGCAACGCAGAAGTGGTAACAGAACTGATAAAAGACGGGCAGAAAAAAGGAGTATTTAAAAAGAAAATTGACGTAATACTAATGATGAATACAATGGTAGGCACTGTTTCTCAAACCATGATGAGCCAGACATATTACAGGGAGTTTAATAAACAACAAGACATGCCTGATGAAGAATTCGAGCTGTTGTTAAAAAGAAGATTAAGTATTCACATAAAAACTTTATTCAAAGCAATATTAACCAATGAAGCATAAATTTAAATCAGCAACAGCAAGTTTTGTAGTGTTGTGTTTATTAGGCATATCCTCTTTGCAGGCACAGGATAGTACCAAAAGGATTACATTAAAAGAAGCAATTGACCTTAGCATTGCAAACAGCCATTTAATAAAAAATAATAAAGCCAAAATAGCAGAAGCAACTGCAGCTGTTAAAGAAGCAAATGAAAGACGCCTGCCTGATGTAAGTGTTACAGGCTCTTACGTCTATCTGCCCGTAAGCCCAAATATTACCATGAAAGATGCTGCCCCGGGGGCAGGTGGCCCAAAAGTATCACAGGTAATTTATGGAATGATGAATGCTTCGTTTCCTCTTTACACTGGTGGCAAATTAAAATACGGTATAGAGTCTGCAAAATACCTGGAGCAGGCAATAAGGTTAGATGCTGACGATAACAAGGAAGGGTTGATATTAAATACAATCAATGCTTACAGCAATTTATACAAATCAAAAACAGCAGTCGCATTGGTAAAAGAAAATCTGGATCAATCCAATCAACGTGTAAAAGATTTCACCAATCTTGAAAAAAATGGATTAATAGCGAGAAATGATTTGTTGAAAGTTTCGCTACAGTCATCAACTATAGAACTTGCTTTGTTAGATGCAGAAAGTAATTACAAATTAGCTAGTGTTAATATGGCATTGATGCTTGGCTTGCCGGAGCAAACTATTTTATTGGCAGATGCAGAAAGTTTACAACAAACCGGCACATTAAAAACCATTGAAGAATACGAGCAGCTGGCGTTACAAAGCCGTAAAGATATCGGTGCGCTGGCATTAAGGAAAAAAGTTGCTGAGTTTGGTATTAAATCTGTAAAAGCAGACTATTATCCCAGTCTTGCATTAACTGCTGGTTATATTGCTGCCGACATCCCTAATTTTTTAACCATCACCAACGCCATTACAGTTGGAGTTGGGGTAAAATACAACGTTGCTTCGCTCTGGAAAACAAAGTCAAAAATTGACCAGGCAGAAGCAAGGGTACAACAGGTAACTGCAAGTCAGGATATGTTGAATGATAATATCCGTTTACAAATCAACCAGGCTTACCAGGGATATTTATTAAGCCAGAAGAAAATAGAAGTTTACCAAAAGGCTGTTGAACAAGCTGCTGAAAATTATCGTATCACAAAAAATAAATACGATAACGCATTGGCCACCACAACCGATTTACTGGATGCAGATGTGGCTCAGTTACAAACAAAATTAAACGTAAGCAATGCAACAGCAGATGCAGCGGTAGCCTACAACAAATTATTGCAAACAGCAGGGCTCCTAACAACTAATTAATAAAACACCAAAACATAAAGTTTTTTTATGCAACAAAACGAAACAAACAAACCGGCAGCCGCTCCAAAAAAAAGTAAAACCTTTCTTATTGTATTAATAGTACTGTTAGCAGCCGGTGGGTGGTTTGGCACCACCAAGTACCTTCATGCACAACATCATGAAGAAACAGACAATGCACAAATAGAAGCTAATATAAGCCCTGTAATTCCCCGTGTGGCAGGCTATGTAAAAGAAGTACGTGTAAAGGATAACCAGCTGGTTAAAAAGGGAGATACCCTTTTGATATTAGATGATCGTGACCTTGCTTTAAGAGTACAGCAAGCCGAAGCTGCATTGGCAACTGCTAAAAGTAACCTCGGCGCTGCACAAGCAAATACCAATGCCTCCAGAGCAAATATTGCTACAACACAAGCAGGCATATCAACTGCAACTGTACAAATAGAAGCTGCCCAAATTAACGTTAGAAGAACCACACAGGATTATGAGCGTTATGCAAATCTTATAAAAGATCATTCTGTAACACAACAACAATTTGACCAGGCAGAGGCTGCCAAACAAACAGCAGAAAAGCAATTGCAAATTTTGGTGCAGCAAAAAAATCAGGTTGCACGACAAACAAATTCCGTAAGCTCACAAAGCAATGCCACCTCTTCACAAATTGGTGTGGCAGGTGCTGTTATTAAACAAAGAGAAGTGGATGTTGCTGAGGCAAAACTTAATCTTTCTTATGCAGTAGTGGTTGCTCCCGAAACTGGCATGGTATCAAAAGTAAGTGTGCAGGAAGGGCAATTTTTGCAACCCGGACAATCACTGTTTAGCATTGTGCTAAATAACGATATATGGATAGTTGCAAATTTCAAAGAAACGCAGTTTGAAAAAATGAGGGTTGGTCAAAAAGTTACCATCACGGCGGATGCTTTTCCAGGTCATGAATTTGAAGCAACACTTACTTCTTTTTCACCGGCTACAGGCTCCCGTTTTGCTTTGTTGCCCCCCGATAATGCCAGTGGTAATTTTGTAAAAGTGGTACAGCGTTTACCTGTAAAAATTGAGTTTGCCAATCAAACAGATTCATTGGTAAAACAATTAAGGCCAGGTATGAATGTAGGGGTGGATGTTCATTTGTAAAGTCGCCCCCGTCCCCTGAAGGGGAGAAATGCGGTCTGAAACAAAAGCTTCTGCAAATTCCCCTTTAGGGGATAGGGGTAATATGTTGAACCAAGCTTAGTGCTACTATTAAACTTCATTGGCGTCGCACTCTTGTACTGCATAACAATGATAAACTTTGTAGACCATAACCTGTCTGCACGAAAGATTAAAAAAGCATTTTATCTCCCCTGGTTTAGGGGCAAAAAATATTGTATGCAACAAATGGAATCATTGGTAGAATATGGCTCAAGGCGGGTGATCATTACCATCACCGCCATATTTTGTGCCTTGCTGGAAATTGTAGATACTACCATCGTAAACGTAGCACTCAACACAATGCAAGGAACTCTTGGTGCTACCTTAACAGAAGTAGCTTGGGTTATTACAGCTTATGCTATTGGAAATGTAATTATCGTACCAATGACAAGCTGGTTATCTGTACAGTTTGGACGAAGAAATTATTTTGCAGCATCTATTATTCTTTTTACTGTTTGTTCATTTTTGTGTGGTAATGCGTCTGGAATTTGGGAGTTAGTATTTTTCAGATTTTTACAAGGCCTTGGCGGTGGTGCTTTACTGGTTACCTCCCAAACAATCATTACGGAAAGTTACCCCCCCGAAAAAAGAAGCATGGCGCAGGCCATTTATGGATTGGGTGTAATCATAGGACCAACCTTGGGGCCTCCGCTTGGAGGTTATATTGTAGAACATTATACATGGCCTTATATATTTTATATCAATATTCCCATTGGTGTTATTGCTGCGTTGCTAACGTTACAATTTGTACGTAGCCCTACATATGGCGAAAAAAGTACTGGCAGTGATATTGACTGGTTAGGTATTGGCTTATTGGCACTTACCGTAGGTTCTTTACAATATGTATTAGAAAAGGGGCAGGATGATGACTGGTTTAATAGCAGTGCTATTGTTTACCTGGCAGTGGCTGCCTTTTTAGGATTGTTCTTTTTTATATGGCGTGAAACCAGCTTTAGAAATCCGATAGTAGAATTGCGGGTGCTTAAAAACGGTAACCTCAGGGTAGGTACAATTCTCTCCTTTATTATGGGTTTTGGTTTGTATGGTTCCACCTTTATCATTCCATTATATACGCAATCTATTTTAGGCTGGACAGCACAACAGGCTGGTATGCTGATGATACCGGCGGCATTAACCACCGCTGTGATGATGCCACTGATCGGTAAATTATTACAAAAAGGTGTACCACAACAGTACCTCGTAGCGGGAGGTATGGCACTATTTTCAATCTTTACTTTTTGGGGATATTTTATACTAACCCCTGATACCGATTCTGATGCTTTTTTCTGGATGCTGATTGTTCGTGGGCTGGGTATGGGTATGTTATTTATTCCTATCACCGCACTTTCTCTGTCTACCTTAAAGGGCCAGCAAATAGGCCAGGGCGCTGCTTTTACGGGCATGATGCGTCAGTTAGGGGGTTCATTTGGTATTGCGTTGATCACTACTTTTATGTCACGCCAAAACATGGTACATCGTAGCGACCTTGTGAGTAAGCTTGATGTAAACAACCCTGCCGTTCAGCAAAGGATACAAGCTTTGCAACACACCTTTATCAATAAAGGAATGAACGCAGATGTTGCCCTTAAAACAAGCTATTCATCACTGGATCATATGGTAACTAAACAGGCGGCTGTATTATCTTATATGGACGTATTTTTTTACCTAGGCCTTATGTTCCTCATCTGCGTGCCTTTTGTAATAATGGTAAAAGGTAATAAAGGCAAAAAGGTTGATCTTGGAGAAGCGATGCATTAAAGCCACCCTTTCGGTTACGGCAGAGAACTTAGATCGCTACAAGATTTATTTTCTTTAATAATAGCTATTGATCAACCAAATCATTATAGATTCTATTTCCCCATAAATTCATTGGACATTTTTTATAAAACAAGCCAGTAAAATTAAACAGTATCCTAATTAATTTTACTGGCTGATACTAAGTTATCCGCCTTAACGAAGATAGAGGTTGTTTTATCCTAACACTGCCTCGTGGGTTATATTGGCATTCAATAATTTTGAGATGGGGCAATTGGCCTTTGCATCAGCTACTGCTGCATCAAATTGTTCCTGGTTAATACCGGGCACTTTTGCAGCAATTGTAAGATGAGATTCGGTAATTGCTCCGGCTGCAGGGTCTAAAGTAATTTCACATTTGGTGTTTATTTCATCTGCCGTAAAACCTGCGGCATTCAATACAAAACTTAGTTTCATACTAAAACAGCCTGCATGAGCAGCAGCTACTAATTCTTCGGGGTTGGTACCAATTCCATCAGCAAACCTTGTATTAAATGAATACTGCGATTTGTTTAATACGGTGCTTTGGGTAGTAAGACTTCCTGTACCTTCTTTACCGGTGCCGTTCCACACGGCTGTTGCATTGCGTTTCATTCTTTTTGTTTTTATTGTTTGGAAAAATATTGTTCGTTATAACCCACTATAATTTTATTATTCATTTCTATAACTGGTCTTTTAATTATAGTTGGATATTCAATCATCAATTGTAAGGCCATCTTTTCATTAGTTACTTTCTGCTGCTCCTCCAATGGTAAACTTCGCCAGGTAGTACTTTTTTTATTAAGCAACAATTGCCAGCCTACCTCGTTACTCCACTGGGCAAGTTTCACTTTAGTGATACCTGATTTTTTATAATCATGAAATTCAACCTGGATATTTTTTTTCTTATACCAGTCAAGTGTTTTCTTAATCGTATCGCAATTGGGAATTCCGTAAACAGTGATTGTATCCATATCAAAAATCAGTCAAAACCAGTTTTTTAAAAAAATTTATGTCCTATCAATACTTACTTCTTACAAGTGTAAAGCCCTCAACAGTATAAAAATGTTTCTGATCGTTTGATTTGACAAAACAATAATTACACATAAATTTAAAATTACAACAACAATTAAAATCTACCTATTGTTACATATAATTTTCCTTAATTGGGAAACTGAGAACCGGGAACTTTAATAACCCCGGTAACTACTTTAATATGCCATTCTTTAAAATCCTGCCTTGCCTCCATACCGATACCATCAATTATTTCCATTCTTCTGCGAATGCGTACCCGCTTATCTGTATAAAATTCTGTGTCTGTGTGGCTCCTGTCCCAGTACAATTCATCGCAATATAAAGTGTCTCCTTTTACATTAATAATCCTAACGCTGTCTCTTAAAAACACTTTGCTTTGGCTTTCTTTGTAGGTGGCATATTTTGCATCCAGTTTGCTATCTAAACTATCTCTTACATCAAAAAAATCTACCTGAACGCTTTTAGGAAACTCAACATAAGGTACTGTATCCTGTACCCTGTACATTATTGGTCCTGTTAAAACAGCTTTCTTTTTCCCTGCAACTGAATAGGTAATCACCACACTCTTTCCCTCTTCCCTGGCTATATCTTTCTGGTTAAATTTTGCATGCCCTTCACTTAACTTATCCTCACAACCAGCTAAAAAAAAGCAGCCGGTAAAAACGGCTGCTAAAATAGGTATCTGTACATTTATAAATTTCATAATTAAGTACCTTCTGCTTAATAATATTTTTGTGTTCTAAACCAAAGATCGCCGAGAGATAATCCAATACTTATACGTACAGTGCTTTCTCTTAAGTTTGATTTTTTATCGCCCCTGCTTCCAATTTCAATAGCCGTATTTAACATAGAAGATTGCGTTTCAAAATAACCCCTTCTAAGTTTTAAAGGAAACCCTGCACCAAAAGTAAAACCATATTCCGGCAAGTTGTTATTTACTTTTATATAATCCGGCCCGTAATTAAACCCAAAGCGATAATGCACAAAATTGAAATATTTTTTGATGTTGGTATTGTAGTTTGCCGGATAATATTCTACCCCTGCACGAATTTTCCAGTTATTGGCAACAAGATCCGGCTGACCGTAAAAACGATAGTTTTGCCATTGTGTGGCTTCGTAATCAGCACCAATAAGCCAATGACCGGAGCTATCCCTGAAAGTAAAACCAATACCGTAAGATGATGGACGAATGATTTCGCCTTTGAGGTTACTTTGAAAAACACTATCAATTTTAACATCATTGCCATTGGCATCGGTAGTAATTGTTTGCCTTATAATATCCTGATTTGCTTTTAGCGTTTGTTGAAGGCTTCCATAAGCTCCTAAAACAATTACAGCTTTTCTTTTAAGCGTTATTTCGTATTGCAAACCTGCATTAAAAAAAGTGCTTCCAAAATTAGTTTTGCTCGAAGAGTTTGAGGAGTAATAATGGACCGTATCGTTTAAGAAAGTTAACTGGGTACTGTAATCCTTTTTACCAAAAGAATATCCTGCATTGAACCCAAGACTCAATTTTTTAAATCTTATACCGGCCCCCGTATTTACTTCGTTTAAACCTCCGCTTCCTTCATAAATGGTTCCTAAACTATCAATACCTGCTACCCTTTCAACTTTTGCTATTTTATAATTTATTTTTGAAACTGGCTTTAAACCAAAACTTGCTCCTAAAAAAATACCTTTTTTATTTGCCTTTTTCATTTTTATAGGAAACCCAAGTTGCAGGTAAGATATACTTAGGTTATTAGAAGTAAATTTAGAAGGGGGCGTTGCACTTTTTAATGTTCTCGTATCGAATTCGGCACCAAAATCAAAAATAGTACTGCGTTGGTAATTTGGATTTGTTCTTATTGTAGCAGGATCAACGTACCCTAAACTGCCATAACTGGCCGGATTAATAAAGTTGATGCTTTGAAAATCGGTGTAACCGGCGGCAATACCACCCATTCCCCTGGTTATTATATTGTGATTGGGTGCCAGGTCACCTAAGCCATAGCGAGAGTAAGGAGAGTTCTCCTGAGCTGCAACAGTTGTACAAAACAGTACAGTTAAAACCAATCCAATCAATCTCATCATTATTTGCAGTTATTAACTTCGCTGATGGCGTAAAGTCCTTTGAATAAAAAATTTAAGTCTGCAAATATCTTGTTTTTAAGTTGACCGGCAAAATAGGCCGAATCGCCCCCGGTTAAAACCACGTTAAAGTTCCCGTATTTGCCAGCATAATAATCGATAAATCCATCAATTTCATAGGTAATTCCGGCAATTACCCCACTTTGTAAATTTGTTTTGGTATCGTACCCAATTACCGGAAAATTCCAGTCTTTTTGCACAATGGGTAATAAGGCCGTATGTTCATGCATGGTTTTAAAACGCATTTCCATACCCGGAGAAATAGCTCCTCCTAAGAACTGGTGGTATTGGTTAATAAAGTTATAAGTAATACAACTACCCAATCCAATCACTAAATTATTTTTACCAGGATAAAAATATACTGCGGCAGCAACCAATGCCAGCCTGTCTGCACCAATTGTTTCCGGTTTGCCAACCGGGGTGGTAAAATTTATTTTAGTAAGATATGATAATTTATGAAAATTGGTCTTTTCTGAAAGTATATTTTCTATGCCTTCATTGTGTTTTATCACACTTGATAGAATAGTGTTTTGCGGTTGGTATTGCTGTAACAATTTTTCAATGGTAATTAAGTTATCATCTGGTAATAAAACCTCTTCTTTAAAAATATCCATTTCAAACACACCGCACTTTAAACGGGTATTACCAAAATCAAAACAAAGTGTTTTTTTCATTTAATTATTTTTCACCTTTAAAGCATACCGACGGTTAAAAAACTGCATTTTCAGTTACAGTTTAAAGCCGCTTAAATTTTTAAAATGTCCGTTCAGCTGTATCCTGTTTTTTAGTGCTTCCATCTCAGCCACTACCGGTAACACCTTTAACAGATGCTGTTTTAAATATTCCTGACGCTGTAGTTCATGAAACAATCCGAGGAGTTCATATTCTTCCACTAGAGAAAGTCCTGCATGATGAGCAACATCATAACTACGCAACTCGTCATCTTGCTTTTTAAAGGCTTTGTTCACTTTAAGAATACTATGCAACTGCCTGATTATTTCCATTACTTTTTGCATTAACGGACCATTACTTTTGTCTGAATTTTCTGGATAATTTACAATGGCCCCATTATACAATTTGCCGGGTACATTCTTTACCGCCTCTAAAATACGGAACACTTCTACTCCTTTTGTTTTGATGTCCATTTCACCATTGTCATATACTTTTGTTATTTCAACAATCTCCACCAATGTTCCCAATTCTCCCATTGTTTCTGCAATAACAGTGGGAATCCCAAAAGGCTTTTTACTTTCCTTGCTATCGTTTATCAATTGTTTGTAACGGGGTTCAAAAATATGCAGGTTAAGCTCTTCGCCGGGATAAACCACAATTGATAATGGAAATATGTTGATAAAATTGGTCATGCTTACGCTTGAAATTTTAGCCGAAGTTAATAACGAATTGTGAATGTATCCCTATCTTCCACCCAAACCAGAACTCACAGACGTAGGTACTAAGGAGAACAAAAGCATTGTACCAAATTGTAATGCCTCCATTTATTTGGTAGTTGATTTATTTACATTGAATTTTGTGCCATATGTGGCAACAACACCTGCAACAAATTCAGCTGGGCGATATCAAAACACTTGCAAGATGTATTTCATTGGTAGAAAATGAAGTTGCCGGATATGAAAAATTGTTGCAGTTATTACCTCCATCCACAACACCTGTTATTGGCATTACCGGGCCACCTGGTGCCGGAAAAAGCACCCTTGTTGATGCCCTGATAGGCAGCATCACAGAGCAGGGCAAAAAAATTGGAATTCTTTGTGTTGACCCTTCTTCGCCTTTTAATTTAGGTGCTTTACTGGGCGACAGAATACGAATGAGCGAATGGTACAATAACCCAAATGTATATATCCGTTCCTTAGCTACAAGAGGATCGCTTGGTGGTTTACATCCCAAAATTATTGAACTAACCGACCTTTTAAAAGCTGCCCCCTTCGATTATATTATTATTGAAACAGTTGGCGTAGGGCAAAGCGAAATTGAAATTGCCGGACTTGCAGATACCACCGTAGTAGTGGTGGTACCTGAATCTGGCGATGAAGTACAAACCATGAAAGCAGGGTTGATGGAAATCGCCGATATCTTTGTAGTAAATAAAGCTGACAGAGCCGATGCCGATACTTTTGTAAAAAATCTCAGGCTAATGCTTGCCCCTTCGTTCAGCAGTAAGCAAATTCCAATCCCGGTTATTAAAACTGTAGCATTACAAAAAAAAGGAATTGCTGAATTGTATGAAGCTATACAAACTCATATTCAACACCATACAATAAACGACAAAAGGTTATGGCTGTTGGCTGAAAAAGCCTACCATCTTATACAGCATAAAAGAATGACTAATATAAATAAAGCTGCATTAAAAAAAGAAATTGAACTTGCTGGAACTACATTTAATTTATACCAATTTATTCAGCAATACTAACATGGCGGCAAATTATAAAACCTTTAATTGTTGGCTTCAAATTCTTTATTATTCTTCCACCAGCGATACCCTATAATACCTACAATAATAAAAGGCATAAACATTAAATAAAGTATACCGCTATTTAAACCCTGCGCAGGCTTTTCGCCTAACTGTTGCGCCGTTTTGGTACACAATGAGCATTGGGCATTTGCGTATTGTGTAAAGAAAACTGTAGCCAAAAAGAAGAAAAGAATAAGAATAATTTTTTTCATTGCCCTGCAAAGATAAAGCATAAAAAATACTAAAAACCTGTTTGTTCAACCAAGCTTTAATGCCTTATAATAATTTCTTTGGAATAATTATTTAAAAAAAATCTCATTTTTTATTACATCCATTATTTCAGGAGTAATTTTTATATGCGGATTTAGTTGTTTGTGTTGGTCCAGCTTTGCATACATCTGTTCAATTTTTGTGTCATAGTCGAAAGCTTCCTTGTTTTCAGGTATAGTACGGTGGGTAAACTTTTTTGTATCAATGGAAAGTTGATAAAAAAAGCCTCCAACACCCATGCATGCCAATAAGAAAAAAGAAAAATCATGTATACTAAAATCATAGGTGTACCAAAACCAAAAACAAAAAATAAGGGGGATCATAAAAATTATTTTTTGTTTGATAGCCACTAAAAAAACGCCGGTATAATAACACAAAATACCTAACAAATAAAACCAGTTAGCAGACTTAGCTGCTACATAAGGCACAAATACCAATGGAAAAATAATATAGAAAAAAGTCAGGATTTTAGAAAGTTTCTTCATAGTGAAAGTAGGGGGGGTTATTCCCGAATGATAAAATTACAATTGAAACAAAAATATTGAATGAACTACTTTTACACATATCCACAATTTGTTTTTGTTTGGGCATTCATTTAAAGTGTAATGTTATTTTGAGTAATGAAATAATACATAATACATATTTACGTTTTATTATTTATGGCGTTAATACTATTATAGAAAGAGCAGCAATTATTATATTTGCCTCCAATGGCACAAAAGAAATTACAACGTTTTGCAGACATTAAGACCTTTCCCAATGTATTGGAGTACCCAAAAAATATGCAGGGGCAATGGAAAAATTTTTTCAAAAATACTAAGGACATTGTGTTAGAGTTGGCTTGTGGCAGAGGGGAGTATACTGTGGGGTTATCCAAATTATTTCCGGGTAAAAATTTTATAGGGGTAGATATTAAAGGCAACCGTATTTATATTGGTGCAAAAAAATGTTTGGATCAACAGTTAACCAATGCTGCTTTTTTACGTACTCAAATAGCCATGCTTTCCCAATATTTTGCTCCACAAGAAGTAAGTGATATCTGGATTACTTTTCCAGATCCGCAATTAAGAACATCCAAAGCAAAAAAGAGGTTAACCCATCCGCAGTTTTTGCGATTGTATCAACAGGTATTACAATCTGATGGGAGTCTGCATTTAAAAACTGATTCTCCAAAGTTGTACCTTTTTACCAAAAGGGTAATTGAACTATATAATTTAATTCTTGTTGAAGATTGTGCGAACGTGTATGCATCAAATCCTGAAGCGGCATTGCAAATTAAAACACATTACGAAGCATTGGATATTGCACAGAGTAATACAATTTATTACCTGAAATTTAAACTTCCTTCAACCATTGTTGATATGGATGAAGCATTACAGGATGAATTAAAGTTAACCGAAAATAATTAATCATATTTTATGAATGAGTTGGCAGAAGGCGAAGATTATTATTACAATGAGAATGGCTATGTAGTACTTACTGCAAAATATCATTTGCAAAGGGGGCATTGTTGTGGCAATGGTTGCAAGCATTGCCCCTACAATTATTGCGATGTGCCGGAGCCTAAACGAACTGAATTACGCAAGGCAGAACAGATTGATTTTGGCAAAACTATCCGGCTTTAAATTTGTATCTTTTACATCATGAAAAAAAAGATTGCACCAACAAAGATTGCTGAAAAAGAAATGCCCAAAAGCACTACAAAAGAATACAGTTTTTTTGCAGATGTATATGACGTAGTTCGCCAGATTCCCAAAGGCAGGGTAACATCTTATGGTGCCATTGCAAGTTACCTGGGCACAAAATTGTCAGCCCGAATGGTAGGGTGGGCAATGAATGCAGCCCATTTAGCCAAACCAAAAATTCCAGCACACAGGGTAGTCAATAGAAATGGCTTGCTCACCGGTAGATTTCATTTTGCCACCCCCACATTAATGGAAGAATTATTAAAAAAAGAAAAAACTTTAGTGAAAGATGATAAAATCGTTGACTTTAAATATCTTTTCTGGGACCCCTTAACAGAACTCATTTTATAAGTGGGTATTGTGCCCTTAGGAACAAACGCTTTAGGTATTGAGCTTTCTTAGTAAACTAATGAAGTGGTGCAGAAATCAGGAATGTTTTTTTACCCTAAAGATACTCATTTATAAAACCTACTTTCGGTTCTTTCACAATTTGAATTTACTATTTATGGCTACAGATGATAAAACTATTATGGGTAAAATCACTTTTATCAATCATGAAAAAGAGTATGCAACCATAGAGTATGAACACAATGGAAAGAAAAAAACTATTAGTGGTAATATCAGTGAAAAAGAGCAGGAGAAATTAAGAAAAGAAAAAATCATTAAAAAGGTGCATCAGTTTCATGTAGGTGATGAAGTTAGTTTTATGATCACCTTATCTGCAAGAGGGGATAAGATGGTTGCAGATTGTTTACAGTTTCATTTCAATAATGCACTGGATAATCTTATCAATAAATCGCAAATTGAAAATCGTTTTGTAGGTTATTTGAAAAAGGTAGAGGAGGATTATTTTGTAAAAGAAACCGGCAGCTACATTTTCTTCCCCCTTATATTATCTCCGTGGGAAAAAAAGCCCAGAGAAGATAATTTAAATGAGCCTGTATTTTTTAAATTAGAAAATACAGATAAGCCAGACAAGGCTACCGCCGCATTGTTTAAAAGTGAGTATATACCAGAATATATGTACGCTATACAATGTTTTAAAAAGAAAACTGTCATTGATGTAACAGTTTATAAAGTAACACCTCACGGTATTTTTGTAAATGTTATAGATAAGAAAATACAGGCAAAAATTGCTGTGGATAAAACTACTCCGCTTACAGTGCAAGTTGGTGATGTGCTAAAAGTGGTGATTACTTATTTGGGTACTTCTAAAATTATTGTTGAAAGGGTTTGATGAGTATTGCTTTTAAACCATATGCCTCCTCACGATTTAATTTGTTACCGCTGCATATTTTCTCCTAAAATAAAATGCGGCGATAAAAGTTCCTGCAATACCAATAACTGAAATGATGAGAACAGCGTCTGTAAAAAAATTTGTCCAGGAAAGTTTAACCCCGATAAATTCCTTTAAAAATAACACCAGTACACTTCCCAGGTAGCCGAATGCATCTGCTATGTACATGATAAAACCGATATTACTTTTCACTTTGTAGGTAGCAATCATTCTTTCAAAATACAATGCATTAAAAGGAACATAACTCAGGTACAAACCAGTGCCAATCATCGTCATCCAGATTACAGGGCTAATGTATTGTGCAAGAAACAAAAGTGTGGATATTAATGCCAGTGCATAGCCGGCAATGATGATGAAGTGATTGATCATAAAAGCCCTGATATTATTTTTTACCAATATCAGCAGGCTCATACAGAGCAACACTATCAGCGACACAAAGGTTTCTGTTTCGGTAAAGATGGCAGCATTGTTGCCATACCCCAATTCTTTCCACAGTTCGTTTGAAAAATTGTCCCGAAAATCTCGAAGAATTGTAAGCAATACATAAGTAAAAATAATTACGATAATACCCGGCAAAAAAGTACGGATGAATGCTTTTCGCTCAATACCTGTCATTGGTTTTCGTACACTCCGTAAAAGAATATCTTCATCATTTGGTGGCGGAATATGGTTGAGCAACCATGTAAATAAAATCATTGGCAACACAAAAAATGCACCCGCAATAAAAGGCATCCACATTTCACTCACCTGCCAGTTTAATACAATGGATTTACCCACGCTCTTTACCACACCCGAAGAAAAAATAAAACTAATTGCAAGAACAGCTCCCATAAATTCAGTTGTTTTTCTTCCCTCCAAAAAACTAAACACCAATCCCCAAACCATGCCCAAAGGAAACCCGTTTAAGAAAAGAAAAATAATATTGTAAGGTGCGGGAGTAACTGCAAACAAAAACAACGCTATCCATGCAAGTAAAATTAATTTTACAATGGTAATGGCTCTTTTCTCTCCTTTCATGCCAGAGATAAATTTTATGCCATAAAATTTACTGAGCATATAACCAATTACCTGTGCCGTTACCAGCCACACTTTGTAATCGAAACCAATAAAATGCATGCCTGCAAAACCGGCAGCAGCAAAGGGCTTTCGGAAAGCATACATACAGAAATAAACACAAAATGCACTTAAAGCTGCATATACTGAAAGTGCCCAAGTGGGCATCGTCTTTAATTGCTTTTGCAGCAGTGCAGAAGTGTACATTTATTTACTGGTTTTATTTTGCAATTGTAAAACTTTTACAAAGTAGCATTATTCATTAATAGTATTGTGCACTGGTTTAATTACTCCTCAACAGAAATGTAAGGCTATAATAATACTCTTGGTTAAAAATTTAGCCGCTTCTTTTTTGTGACCTTGCAAGGGCGCATTTATCCAGCCACTCTTTACTAAACGGATCTATTTTGCCAAAACGATCTATCTTGAAATTTGTGAAATCGTAAGGATTGGGTTTACCGGAAATCATCTCCGCAAAGGCAAGCCCAACACCACCGGAAACAGAAATACCTGCACCTGCACAACCCGTTGCAGCGAACAAATTGCTAACGCCCGGCACAATCCCCATACTTAAATTATTATCGGGTGTATACCCTGAAAACCCTGCGATGTAATACTTAAGCCCAATATCATACACTAGCGGAAAAAAGCGGCCAAGCTTATCAATTACTTCCGACAAATCACTCACGCCACGATCAGGACTAAAAGAAAAATCAATGATATCTTTCGGAATGTCTAAAGGTGATGAGGTGAATGATTTAGTTTCTCTAATACCAAATAGTAAACCGCCGCCTTCAGGCCTTGCATATGCCTGCGCATCAGGTAAAAGAACAATAGGTGAATCAACAGGAAAAATTGCATTCCTTTCTGTAATCCAATATTGACTTCTCACAGGCGCCATGGGTAAGCCTACACCCGCCTGCATGGCCAATACCGGCGACCATGCACCCGCTGCAATTACGACAGCGTTGGCGTATATATTGCCGGCAGCAGTGCTTACACCAATGGCGGCATTACCTTCCATTAAAAGGCCTTTTACCTCAACACCTTGTCTTATATCCGCACCATTCATTTTTGCGCACCTTGCAAAAAAAATTCCCAGCAGGTAAGGATCACAATAACTTTCATTTGGCATAAAACCAAACTTCAATGCTTCATCCGTTTTTAACCAGGGTACTTTTGTCTTTACCGTTTCATGCGTGAGGTATTCAGCAGGCTCGTTAAATGAATCCGCAATCCGCATCAAGTTATCCAAGTCTGCCACAGTAGCTTCACTTGCAGCCACATGCAGTACACCCACTCTTTTCATATCCATGCTTTCATGCAATTGCTTTTCCATTTCAGCAACTGCTCGGTAGGTTTCTAATGAGAGTGGGATAAAATCTTTCTTACTTCTGATACGTGTAACCAGCGCTGCAGCCCTGCTGGTGGCTGCATTGCAAATTTCATTTCGCTCCAGTACTACAATCTTTTTACCTGGATTATCCCTTGTGTAATAATAAGCGACGGCGCAGCCAAATATGCCGCCGCCAACAACAATGGCATCTACCTTTTCAGAAGTACTAAGCAGCATATTAAATGAAGAATATTTTTCTGAGATGAACTAAATGACTACAATACTTCTTTCACAGCCGCAACAAGCCCCCTGATATTGTCTGGAAAAATCTGGCCGATATTCCCAATGCGAAATGCATCTGCCTTGCTGAGTTTGCCCGGGTAAATTACAAAGCCGCGGTCGTTCAGTTTATTATAAAAATCTTCAAAGTTGAAGGGCTTATCGGTTGGGTACAAAAAGGAAGTGATAATGTGACCTTGTATATCAGCTTTTAAATATTGCTTAAACCCAAGTGCCGCCATTCCTTCATCCAATATTTTTTTGTTTGTTTTGTAACGTTGCTCCCTTGCTGTAACTCCTCCTTCTTCGTCCAATTCTTTCATCGCCTGGCGAAATGCCATAATGCTCAGCGTTGGTGGTGTAAAGCGAAACTGCCCGTTACTTTCCAATCCATTCCACTGATCGTACAAATCAAGACTCAAGCTTCTTCCCTGACCTTTTGCTTTCTCCAATTCACTACGTTTACACAATGCAAAAGAAAAACCCGGAACGCCCTCAATACATTTATTGGATGAGGATACAAGAAAGTCAATGTGCATTTGTTTGATATCCATTTCCACACCTCCAAAACTACTCATGGCATCTACAATAAAAATTTTGTTTTGTGCTTTGCATACTGCACCAATTGCTTCTATTGGATTGAAAAGCCCGGTGGTTGTTTCGCTGTGAATACAGGCGACGTGGGTAATTTCAGGATGTTCATCCAGGTATTTCAATGTTGCTTCCGGGGTTACAATTTCATCTTCTTCAAAACGCAATACCTGGTGAGTGAGCTGGTTAATTTTTGCCATTTTTACAATGCGTTCTCCATACGCACCATTCACTAAAACCAACAGGGTATCATTTTTACCAACCACGCTGCCCACTACACTTTCTACACCAAAAGTGCCCGACCCCTGCACTATTACACATTCATATCCTTCTTCTTTTGAAACATGGCCCAGTTTTAATAAGCCACTTCTGATTTCTTTTACGGCCAGTAAAAATGCGTGGTCCCTGGAGCCCATATCTTCCAGCATCGCTTCTTTTACAGTGGCAGAAGTAGAAAGCGGTCCCGGTGTAAACAATAGTTTTTGCATGTACAATATTTTATGAATCTCTAAGGTTAAAATTTAAAATGATACTGTTTAAAAGACTTACCATGGCATGGAAAAAGTCTTTACAAATGTGAAGCATTTCATCGCTTCAATAACACCTTCCTTTACACCAAGACCAGAATCTTTGATGCCCCCGAAAGGTGAACTTTCGATGCGGTAACCAGGCACTTCATTGATATTGACTGTACCTACTTTTAATTCTTTTATAAAGCGGATGGCGTGCTGCATGTTGTTGGTAATAATACCGCTTGATAAACCATACGCCGTTGAATTACTTAATGCGATGGCATCATCAATATCTTTAAATGAGAGGATAGGAGCAAGCGGACCAAACGATTCATGCATGACCATATCTGCATCACGTGTTACATCCGTAATTACAGTTGGTTCCATCAAGGCACCGGTACGCTTACCACCCAGTAAAATTTTTGCCCCCTGTTCAACGGCCCTGTTTACAACACTTTCAAGGTAAATAGCGGACGCTTCGTCAATCACTGTCCCCACTACTGTGGCCGGATCTGAAGGATCGCCGCAGGTATATGTTTTTGATTTGGCTACAAATTTTTCAATAAAGGCATTTTTAATATTTTCATGAATTAAAATACGCTTCACTGCAGTGCAACGCTGTCCGCTGTTACGATAAGATCCTTCAGCCGCAAGATGAACGGCAGTATCCATATCTGCATCTTCCAGAATAATGATGGGGTCATTTCCACCCAGTTCAAGAATCACTTTTTTATATCCTGCTACAGTTGAAATTCTTTTACCAACAGCTACGCTTCCGGTAAAAGAAACAATTTCAACACGGGCATCCTTTACCAGTGGTTCTGCAATTTCATTGGTAGGGCCAAGCAATACACTCAGCATATAATGTGGCAGTCCTGCATCGTACAATAGCTCCGTAAACTTAATTGCAGTTAAAGGTGTTTTTTCAGATGGTTTTAAAATTACCGGCGTACCTACGGCAATGGCAGGTGCAATTTTATGTGCTACCTGGTTTAGCGGATGATTAAAGGGTGTTATGCAAAGTGCCAGCGACAAAGGATCACGGGTGGTAAAAATTTTGCGTGCCTTGCCCTGGGGCGAAATGTCACAGGAAAAAATCTGGCCATCATCTTTCAGGCTTTCCATTGCCGCAAACATCAACACATCATGCGCACGGCCTGTTTCATAAATGGCTTCACGAATTGCCAATCCGGATTCTGCACTGATGATTTTTGCGAATTCATCTCTACGTTCTATCAGCAATTGCCGTGCTTTATCAAGAATGCTGAAACGATCGTAACGGGTTAATTTTGGGCCGCCTTTTAAAGCCGCTTCTATTGCCTGTTCGGCATGAGATGCATTGGCCAAAGCAACTGTGCCTACCAAACGTTTATCGTATGGGCTTCTCACTTCCAGTGTGTTTTCTGATACAATCTTTTTACCGGCAACATAACAACTGGTATTTATTACGGGAAGGTGATTGGTGTTTTTTTGCTGACTTTTATTTTCAACTACAGTTGCTTCTTCATTCATAGTACTAAATTTTAGTTTGTTCCATTAACAGTAAAGTCAAAAATGTCAAAATTGCGGGGATCGCCTGCGGCTTTCATTCTGTAAAAGTTGTTTAAAGGATGGGAAATAATCATCGGTACCATTTCTTCGTACCGACCGCCGTGAGAACGCAGGCTGCCATCCAGTGCTGACAAGTCGTGGTATTGCGGTCTTCTTCCAACTACCACATCTCTGCCTGATAGTACAACAATGTCACCAATACGATCTTCCGGTTGTTCCAACACCCTTACTGCGGTCGCCCTGTCATAGGCTTCAGTAATACCGGGCTGAATCATAAGCCAGTCTTTTATTTCTATTATTTTTGACTGGTCAGGCACATGCACCACCACATAAGAACCCAATGCGCCATGGTGTTTTACATAAGGATCTGTAATAGGGCAAATAACCCTGAAGCCTTCGCCGAATTTTTCCGTCAGCATATCTTCTACAAATAACACATTGGGCGAACCATCTGCTTTTACTTTTGCATTCATTCCATGATCTGCTGTCGCTCCCACCACTGCACCCAGTGCAATCATCTTTCCGATTTCTATATCCATGGCTTCATAAAAAGCCAGTGATTCTTCTGCTTCGGGTGCATACGTGTGCTGCATGTAATCGGTTAATGACAGGTACAAAAAATCCGCAATTCCTTTTTCTATCAAGGCAACGCCGGCACGCAATACAAACAGACTTGCATCGGCACTGTAAATAGCCGGTGTAGGAAATCCAATTACTTCTTCCGCATTTTCAATTCCGTGTGTTTCTTTTTTTGCGAGGTTGGCTTTTTCTGCAGAGAACGCAATGCCGTTTAATTTATAAGATAAAATATCTCTTAGCTTTTCTTTAGCGGTAACCACGCCCACCTTACGGCCGGCATTGGCGGCGGCAGCCAGCAAAGTTTCAGCACGCAAATATTCAGATGAGTTCATCATCACTTCCTGGTCGATGGCTGCATTATAAAAAAAGTTACCGCTTATGCCATGCACTGCAGGCGATGCCCCTGTAACGATAGAAGAATTATTTACGTTGGTAAAAGAAGGCAATGCTCCTCTCACCATTCCCCTGTAACCTTTTACTGTCATGGATTTCAGGTTAGGCATACGGTCATGTGCCATTGTAATATCCAGGTACTCATCGGCTGATCCATCAATACAAATTACCACAATTGGTTTTGCGGCAGGCTTGTACGTTTTGCCATTTACAGAAAATTCATTGGTTGAAATACTCATCGTTATATTGTTTGTTAAATAAAATATTTTTAAAACTTACCATTAGCAAGGCCAGTTTATTATTAAATTTTAATCATTTACTCATTGCTATACAGCTATTTTTTATAAATACTTTCAATTGGTGCTGCTACCGGATGATCTGCTGTAAAGTTCAAATTCAATAGCGCTGAAAATGTAGCTGCCAGTTGCTTCTGATATAATAAGCCCGGCGTTTTTATTTCTCCTTTGGGGGATGTGTCTGGGCCAATGGCGGCAATCCATATTTGCCCGGCATCTTCAATCTTTGTTCCATGGCTTCTCCAGTTGTCTTTATCTTTATCACCTCTTCCATGATCGCAGGTAATTATGAGCGTTGTTTTATTTTTATACTTCGGGGCCGATTGAATATAAGTCCACAAGTCTGCTATCATTGCGTCTTCTGCATGCGCACTTTTTAAATATTGATCGTATTCTCCGCCATGTGCAAAATCGTCCGTTTCATCAAAAGCGATGTACAATACCTTTGGCTGATAGGCTTTCATATATTCTCTCGCGGCAAAATAGGTAAACACATCAGGCCTCACACCAATAGGCCGGGTAGTAAGCAATTGCATATCGTTGATCAACCTTAAAGCAGGATTGTTGAATTTCAAAGTATCTACATCGGCATTTACATACAGCTTACTTCTTTGAGTATTTAAAATATACGGAAACACATCCCAGGTGGTAAAGGCCCCAACCTTGCCTGCATAATTTTTTTGATTGTTTATAAACTCCAGCACATTGGTATTCGGGTTCCATATTTTATCATTGCTGTTAACCAGTGTATCGGGATAACCGGTAAAGATTTCGTTATATCCCGGGTAAGAAAAAAAATAGGGATTGGCATTGTTCACTTTATTATCAAACCACCTGTTGCCATACAACTGTCCCTTTGTTGCAATGGTATTCCATAAAAAAGGAAACAGTTTTTTGCGTCTTTCACTGATGTCATTGGTCCAGAAGTTTCCACTGGTTCCGCTGCTGTCTTTTGTATAATTTTTATTTAGCAAAAGGGCTGAATCAGCTCCGCCAAAAACCTCCTGCCAGCGCATTCCATCCAATGTAACGATTACAACATTTTCCGTGCGGTTCTGGGCGAATACCATGCTGGTTAACACTATCAGACTGAGTAATAAAAAAGTTTTGTTCATAATTATCTTATGTTGCCAGTGTTATAAATTGTAACCAATACCAAAATAAAAACTTCTGCCGATAGAGGGTATTATACCCGGCCCGGGATACTCATCCGTGCGCTGGGTGAAATATCTTTTATCAGACAGGTTGTTAACCCCTCCTTTGAACTTGAATTTTTTAATGCTTACAGTTGCTGACCAATCCATAATACTGTACCCTGGTATATGGCCAATGATGGGGTTGCTGCTTCTTTCTGTATTGGCAGCATCTCCAAATGCTTTTGACTGATTTGAAAATTGGAAAGAAGTCGAGAATGCTTTTTTTGCGTAGTTGATGCCAATGCGATTGATTACTTCGGGCGCATACTCTACCTGGTTGCCTTTGAAAATACCCTTGGTATACCGTGCCCTTGTATAGGCAAATGAATTATAAACTCTCAGCTCACCTGCTGTTTTATTGATAGCTAATGCCCGGGTAATATTTAATTCAAGATAACTTTCAATGCCTTTGTGAATGCTTTTATCTGTATTGGTTCGTAAGATGTAATCGGCTCCTGTTTCATCTTTCATGTTCACCAACCCTATGCGGTTGCTGTAACTCAGGTAAAACAAGCTGACATCATAATTAAAATAACTCCCAACATTTCCTCTTACACCCAAATCAGCATTCCAGCCTGTAGGGTCTTTCATATTGGGGTCAACTTTTGAAACAGAACCCAGCGGTACAAGCTGCGCATAGTCTACGGGGCTGTAAGCCTGTGAAATATTGCCGTACAGATTGCTGTTTTTTCCAGCCCTGTATTGCAGGCCAAGTGCCAGTAATAAAAAGCTTCTTTCCTTTTCCGATTCTGTTTCTTTCTCAACTCCGTTTACTTCAATTTCTGATTCTGCTTCAGAACCCAGCGATTCAAAACGGATACCCGGTGTAATGGAAAACTTGTTATTCACCTTGAGGCAGTTTTCTACAAATGCGGCAATATTGGTCGTTGTAAAATGAAAATTTTCTTCAAACTCCCCGGTGGTGGATAAATCGAAATTGCTTTTGTTTGTTCCAGGCGCTTCTTCATTTCTGTGAAAAGAAGCCGCGGCAAAACGGATACCTGTTGCCAGCGTACTTTCCATTTTACCAACAATAAAGTTGTGCAGCAATCGTATTTCCGTTGCTGAACTCTTCATGATTTCCCGGTCTATTTCCCTGTCGCTGGAGTTGCCGGTGGCGGGATCAATCATATCCGCTTCGCCCGGTAATTTATTAAACCATACAAGGCTTCTTTCGCCGGCTAAATAGGTTGATTGAATTTGTAAAGAAGTAGTAGGCCGGATTTGATAATCCATTGAAGCAGTCAACACATTCCAGGGGCTTTGTAACCAGTTGCGGGAACGTACGGACGTTTTGCTATCTGCTTCAAACTGATCATCCGTTAAACCGCCAGGCATTTTAATTCTATTGCGCAGTAAGGAATACTCAAGGCCAAAGGTTATTTTTTCACTGGCCTGGTAATTAATTTTTCCATAAGCCGTCAATTGCTTTTGCTCAGAGTTAGGCCGCCAACCGCCCATAGTACGGTAATTGAGAAAAGTAAAATAACTCCACTTGTTGATAGTGCCACCTGCCGAATGGTAAGTATTAAATAAACCATCGCTGCCGGCCGTTTGCATGGTACTATAATTAAACGCTTTATTGGTGCTGCCTTCTTTCAATACATAATTTACCATGCCGCCCAATTGAGACCCAAATTGTATTGCGGAAGCGCCTTTAATGATTTCGACTCTTGATACCGCTTCCATTGGTGGCAGATAATAGGTTTCATTATAGCCGTATACATCGGCAGCTACATTATAGCCATTTTGCCGTACGTTCATTTCCAGTGACTGCACGGGGTTCAATCCGCGTACGCCGATTCCATTGGCAACAAAGCCGCCTGTTTCACTTTCTACAATGTATAAACCTGGTATTCGTCCTAAAATCTGGCGGGTATTGTTAATGGCTTTGTTGGCATCTAAACTATCCACTTCAATTACTTCTGTTTTTTTGCCGGCGTAAATTATTGGGCCATGCACTTCATTAAAATGGCCGATACCATTGATGGTTTTGTAGCCAACAACTTTTACGTCTTTCAGGCTAGTAACAGTGGATGTATCTTCGATCTGAGCTTTACAGTTTACATCTATACAAAAGATCAACAGAAAAACTCCCAAAAATTTATTGCCCCAAACATTCATAGTATTGATGTTATTTACCCTTTGTTTGTTTGTAATGATTTTTACGCATGTCATCTTCATCATCCATATCAGGCCCCTGCATTACTTTGCGCCAGTCAACACTGCGGTTGTATTTCTTCATTGCTTTCTCCAAATCAAAAACTCTTGGATCATGTTGCTCTAAAGTGTAGGGTGTATAGTCTGGCTTATCAGTAAAAAAATCTTGTAATAAAGAAGCCGTTACATCATATTGATTTACATATTTTACACCCAGGATGTTGTAAATGGTTTTTAAGATAGACCCAAAATTTGCGTGCGTATGGCTTACATACCCCTTCTTTACATAAGGTCCCGCCATCATTAAAATACTGCGGTGTGCATCAATGTGGTCAACACCACCCTGCGGATCATCTTCTGTAATAATGACCAGCATATTTTTCCAGTATTTGGTACGGGATAAAAAATGTAAAATTCTGCCAACAGCCAAATCATTATCAGCTACAAAAGACTGAGGAAAATAGTATCCGTCTTCAGGTCTTGGTCCTGCAGTGTGGTCGTTGGGAACCTGCATGGTAATTAAAGAAGGCAATGGCTTTTTTCCTTTGATCCACCTTTTTGTAAACTCATCCTCAAACTGGTTCATGCGGAACTGATCAGGGATGTTCATATTGAAACCTGCATAGTTGTGACTTGTGCGGGTGAATAAAGCCTTTTGCATTGGCACCATTACACCATGTGCTGCACCAGTTGCAGTATCCATCCATTCTTCCCTCACGTGCGCTGTTTCGTTAGCCTCGCCGAAGTTGTAGAAGTTTACTTTCTTTCTTTCCATCGCTTCCCACATACCGCCTATCTCGCCATAATCTTCCGGATCCATACTGCCGGTAGAACCGGGAAAGCGGCGTCCGGGCGCTTTTGAAAAGAAGTTGGCTGTTTTATCAACGCTCGAATTGGCTTCCACCCATTCGTTGGGTATCACGCCCATCATCCAGTGATGCCCATGAATGGAGGCATCACTGTCACAATAAAAATTATCGCTGAAGGAAAATTGTTTGGCTGCTTTGTGGTGATTAGGAGTAACTTTTAAATGAGCATATTTTACTTTTAAAGAATCGGGCAAAGTAAAATCACAATCAACTCCGAATCTTGCCAGGGTGGTATCGCCTTTGGCATTTTTTAACTGGCCGAAAACCTCATCGTAACTCCTGTTTTCTTTGGTGATGTATACAATGTATTTAATGGGGGTTTGATGTGAGCCGGGCAATGAAGGCAAAGGATTTTTAGCATCATCGGTTACCAGGTTACTTACAAAAGTATTGCTGATACTTTGCTTTGTGTACGCAGCCAGTTCATTTGCAGAAGGCATTTTTACTTTTTGAAAACTGCCCAGTTGAATATCGCCAATATAAGTGCCCTGGGGCGGTGCAACAAAACCATCTCCTCCATTAGGCCCTGCCCCCAAACCACGACAGGTGATAATGTATAATTCCTTTTCATTTTTTGATAATTGAACTCTTGTTGGCCCCCAACCGGTTGGTATTAATCCCTTGGTTGTTTTTGTTGCTACATCAATTACAGCAACTGCATTAAACCCAAGCAAAGCCACATACAAGGTTTTTTCATCTTTACTTAACGTAATACCAAAAGGCAAAAGGCCCCTAAATTTATCAATGCGTTTATCTGCGGTTATTTGAATATGACCTAGTATTTTATGCCTTTTATAATCGATGATTGAAATATTATCATTGGTTGCATTGGTTACATAAACAAATTGTTTGCCCACGGCAATTGAGTTAGGGCTTGCGCCACCCACTACTTCTGCTTCTTCAATCATTTCCCCCACCTGAAAACCTGTTTTAAATTTATCGATTACTTTATTCGTTGTAAGGTCAATGGTAAAAACGCTCATAGCTTCGGGCGAATGAGGACTACCAACACCCGGTATTTTTTTTCCTTCTACTTCTGTTCCTTCAATAGATTCTTTGGTATTATCCCCGTATGGATGATGAGAAATCATCATTGAGTTATAATTTTCTTTGGTCATGCCCTCCACTATTGGATATGAGTACACACCTACATTTGCAACAAAGGCTGTTTTTTTATCTTCACTTAATGCAAGGCCAAATGGCTGACGACCTGCAGGAATAGAAGCTGTAATTTTTTTATTGGCAATATCGTATCGTACCAGACGAAAATTTCCTCTGTCTAATATCAGTAATTCGTTGTTGGTTTCATTTAACAATAAGTCAGAAGTAAAGCTATCGTCGAAACCTATTCCATTCACTTTCCCATTCAAAGAAATAGAATCAATGCGTTGCAATTTTTCAATATCATATACAATCACTGCTCCATTGTCACCTCCACTTAAATAAACTGTTTTTGAATCGGCTGCAAACGCTACACCTAGAAAAGAGCCTTGCGGTAAAGCTGTTGGAATGATATTATTTTTGGCTGAATCGTTTGCGAAGGAGCTGCTGTTTAATGGCTCATGCGTAAGCGGTGAATTTATTTTGTTTTCATATCCCGGAACTCTTGTATCATGTAAAGTTACCAGGTCGATAATTGTAAATACGCCGTTGTGCAGTGTTACAGCCTTTTTACCATCTGGAGAAACAGCCATACCAAATGGATCGTTGGTAATTGGGATTAAACTTCCGGCTGGTGTAAGATACCGCCCACTAGGCAACACAGAAATACCTGCGGCATCTATTTTACAATATTGGCTACTACCCGGTACAGAAAGTACATTCACTTTTTTTAGTTGGGCCTGCAAAGCAGTTGTTAATAATATGGCTGCTAAACTACATGTTACTGTTTGTCTGATGATGAATTGCAAGGGATTGATTTTGATATAAATAATTAAAACAAAGACTAAAGCGAAACCACTATGAGTTTCGCTTTAGTTATTCAAGAATTTTACGGAAGGTTAAATACCTTCTAAGGAAATAATATACTTTACTTAACTAACCATATATCCTGGTTGATGTCATCTCCGGCTCCACCAAACTGACTAGTTATAGCCGCACTTACATTGGCTCCATTTACTGATAATTCATTATTAGGGTACTGGAACCTTCTTGGAATTTTACCACCATTTCCTGTACCTGCGCCAGTGCTAAATACTGGTACGCCTGTTCTGCGCCATTGGTAATAGCCTTGTAAGCCAGAATTACGTGCATATGCCAGGTATTTCTGGGTCAGTATCTGTGTTAAACCATCCGCATTATTACCTTTGTATTTTACAGGCAACTGGTTAAAGTAAGTAGTAAAACTAAAAGGAATTGTATAAGTAAGATTACCTGTTCCATCCGCCTTACGAAGTGTTACAACGTTATTGCCATCTTTAATACCATAAAAATCAAACATTGCTTTTACCCCATTTGTGTACCATGTTTCTGCATTGCCTGTTGTCCATCCTCTATTGATAGCTTCAGCAACACTAAAACATACTTCTGCATAGCTTACTATAAAAGTAGGTTCCCCGGTAAGGCCTGAATAGTAATGATTGTAATTATAAAGTGATAATCTGCCGGCACCGGATTCTGTTGCAAGAAAACTCAGATCGGAGCCTAATGGTGCACCCACGTAAGATTTAAAATCGGTATCTGTAAATCCTAAAGCCCGGGCAGGTTCTGCCACTACCATTGCACGCAAATCATTTAAAGAACTTAGTGTATTTAAAAAAGTTGAGCCCAGATTTAAACGACCGGCATTATTACCATAGTTTAATGCATTATCAGGATAGTTATTAAACTTATCGTTGTACACATATTGCAGATTATCGCCATTGCCAGTGAAGATGGGATACTTTGTTGGGTTGCTGATGATATCATTAAACTGCCCTTTCACATTAAGATCTGCCTCTCCCGTTTTTTTGCTTAATTCAATCAACACTCTTAACCGGTAACTATTTACCGCCTTTTGCCATTGCACCAATGCAGCTCGTGCACTGCTGGCATTGTCGCTTGGGTTATAATAAAAGTCACCAGAAAATTCAAGAAATCCGTTTGCTAAAATTCCGGTTAAAATGATATTGGAAGAGTCAAGCCAAACAAGTGATTGCTTAAATACATCTTTTTGAGTATCATATTTTGGAGCAATATTGTTGATACCCTGTAAAGCTTCCGTCATGGGTATGTCTCCCACTTTTTCACTCATATTTACAAAGAAGAAAGCTCTTAAAAATAATCCCAAAGCATGATATGGATTATTATCACTTCCTGCTAATTTACTAGCTGTAGCCTCCATTGCCAACACATTATTCAAAGTGCCATAATTTAAGCCTGCACTGCCATTCCAATATTTATTATCGCCATAGTAGGTGTAATTAGAGGCTATATATTGACCTGCTTTATCTTCACCCCCACCTGGGTATACCACAATGTCATTCAACACCGCCCTCAGTATAACTCCCGGCGGTACTGCAACGGGGAGGTTATTATTTTTTGAGAAGTCCTCAAACTTTTTGTTACAGCCCGTAAATATTACGAGAGCTATAAGTGCAAGTGCCATTTTATTTTTAAACGATTTCATACAAATATTTTTTAATTGATGTATTATGTTTTAGAAAACCACATTAATATTAACTCCATAGCTTCTTGTTGTTGGCGTTTGGAGGTTGTATTCCCTGCTGATGCTGTTAAACTGATCACGGCCTGGGTATTGATCAACATCCATGTCTTTAAATGCCTGCGGGAAAAAGTATAACAGGTTTCTGCCCACCAAAGAAATATCAACTTTACTAATGCCGGTTTTGCCAAATAATTTACTTGGTAATGAATAACTGATTACCAATTCACGGAGTTTTGCGTAGGTTTTATTAACCATTGTATGTTGTGGGTCGTTGTAAAAACTACTAACGTAATCCTGTATCCAAAAAGTTGCTGTTTTGTTTTGCGCATATGAAAGTGCTTTGCCATTTGTAATTACCCCTGTTACCGGATCATAATTGATGAGATCACTTCCTCCAACTACCTGCACACCATCACTACCGAGTATTGGAAGGCCTCCTGGATTAACAGCACCGGCATAATCTGCATCACCCCAATGGTTAGACTCATATAAACGGGCTTCGCCTATTTTACCCGTATTTGTATTTTCTCCACGACCACCTTCTGTTAACTTACGAAGTACGCGGTCTTGAATTTTTCCACCCACCATACCATCAAACTGAAAGGCAAAGCTGAAAGATTTGTAAGTAAACTTATTATGAATACCCCAGCTCCAATCCGGATCAGCATGACCTAAGTATTGTGCCTTGGGAAGATAAATGGGGAAACCGCTTTCATCATGAATTACTTTTCCATCTGGTGTCATTGCCTCAAAAGATCCAAATAATTGATCTACCCTGTCTCCAATTTTATAGGGATAGCCTGTACCATTACCAAGTTCAGTTGCACCTCCTGCAAATTTATCAAACACTTCTTTATAGGTTGCCCAGTTAATCATTACATCCCAACGAAAATCTTTTTTCTGAATAGGAGTACCTGTTAAAGATATTTCAGCACCTGTTCTTTTTGTAGTTAACCCTGTGGTTACAAAATAACTTAGCCCACTTGCTTCTGATATTGACTGATTAGAAATTACGGGGCCGTCTTTATATTGGAAATAAGTAGCACTTAAACCCAGGCGGTTCCTTAAAAAACGAATGTCGATACCTGCCTCATAATTACTTCTTGAAGATGGCTGTACACCGGGATTAATACTATAATTTGGAGCATATGCACCTGTTTGATTATTATAAACAGGAGTAGTAGTATAAGCAGGTTGCTGTAAGCCATAAGTTGGACCATCATAAGGAGTATAAAAATTATTTCCATAACCTACAGGACTACCAGATCCAAGATCCTGGAATGCAGCACCAGCAAAGGCTCTTGTTCCTCCGTCTTTTACATTGGTGAACGCTCCCCTTACTTTAAGAAAGGTGATTGCCTTTGGTAGTGTTATATAATCAGAGATAACTGAACTTAATGATACAGATGGGTAGAAATAAGCATTTTTTCCTACAGGTAATGCCGAAGTTTTATCCAGGCGGCCTGTAGTAGTAATAGTAAAATACTTTTTATAGGTAAGATCTAATGAGTAATAAGCACTCATCTGAATCAGGTTTGATCCATATGAATATGCACGAATTGGTTTAACAGAATTCGTAAAAGAATATACATTAGGCACGATAAGTTGATCTGTGCTTACATAACTGGATGTATATTTCATGTTACGCATTGAACCACCACCAAATGCACTCAAAGAAAAACCAGATTTGGCAATATTATCTTTATTAAATCTTAATAACAATTCTGTATTATTTTCCCAAAGATCTCTTCGGTCTTCGCGGTAGTTTCCACGCCCATGCTCATCTCCGTACGGATGGGCAGAAAATGGTTCTTTTTCACTTCGCAAAACATTGTATGTTGTTACGT
>JANXSR010000402.1 GCA_025352625.1 Ferruginibacter sp. | reverse complement strand
CGAATGGCAGGTGTGCAGTCCGGCCACGGCGGGTGATTTTTCTGCAACCGCTTATTTCTTTGCAAGAGACCTTTACAACAAATTAAAAGTACCCATTGGCCTCATCAATACTTCCTGGGGCGGTACCATGTCTGAGACCTGGACGAGTGAAAAAGCATTTTCGCAAAGCCCGGAATTAAACTATGTAGCCACTGCCATGAAAAACAGCGACATAGAATCAGCTATGAAAAAACGTGGTGATGCTGTGCTGAAAAATATTGAAAAATTACAAGGTAGTTTTGATAACAATGCTACTACAAGCGACTGGAAAAACAATGATTTTGATGATAGCAAATGGCCGGTAATGCAATTGCCCGGCCTTTGGGAAAACCAGGGCCTGCCAGATTTAGATGGCATAGTTTGGTTTAGAAAAAATATAACGATAGCAGATGAAGATGCTGGCAAAGCTGCGGTGCTAAGCTTGTCAATGATTGATGACAATGAAGAAACTTATTTAAATGGTGTGCTCGTTGGCAACACGGCTGGATATAATATTCAAAGAAAATATGCCATTGCTGCGGGCATATTAAAAGCAGGTAAAAATATTATTGCCGTAAAAGTGGGCGACACCGGTGGTGGTGGTGGCATTTATGGTGTTGCAACAGACATGAAATTAACCATAGACAATAAAGAACAATCACTTGCAGGTGAATGGGGATTCAGGATTGCCAGTATGCCCGCCTCGGCTACTTCAATTGGACCAAATGATTACCCCAGCCTGTTGTTCAACGCCATGTTGTACCCGTTGGTGCAATACAGTATCCGTGGTGCTATCTGGTACCAGGGCGAAACCAATGCAGGCCGTGCATACCAGTACCGCACTGCTTTTCCTTTAATGATCAGCGATTGGAGGCAACATTTTAAACAGGGTAATTTTCCTTTTTTGTTTGTGCAGTTATCTACTTTTGGTTCTGCCGAAGCCAACAGCAAAAACGGCAGCGACTGGGCCGAATTAAGAGAAGCACAGGCCATGACATTGCGTTTACCTAACACCGGTATGGCGGTAATTACCGATATTGGTAACCCCGCAGATATTCACCCAAAAAACAAACAGGATGTGGGCAAACGCCTTGCTTCTATCGCATTGCATGATGTGTACAGTAAGCCTGATGAATATACCGGCCCCGCCTATCAGTCGATGAAAGTTACAGGTAATAAAGTTACCCTAACCTTTACCCACACAGGCAGTGGATTGATAACAAAAGACAACTCCGGCAACATCGGTGGTTTTGAAATTGCCGGTGCTGACAAACAATTTCATGCAGCCAATGCCACCTTTGAAAACAATAAAATTATTGTAGTTGCTGACGGTGTTTCGCAACCCGTAGCTGTGCGCTATAACTGGGCCAACGATGCCTCAGCAGGCAACCTGTTTAACAAAGAAAAGTTTCCGGCAGCTCCTTTTCGTACCGATAACTGGGAAGGTATTACAGTGAAAAATAAATACACGATTGGACACTAGTGTGGTGTTGAAATTATAATTTTATTTGTCCGGGCTATTGTATTTTATGGCAGTATTGTTGCGACTTGTCCACCGTGGCGGATCGTACTCTTATACGGCATAGTATTGAAGATCAGCAAAGTGAATTGTAAGATACGCTTCACTTTCGCTACAATAAAAGTTCCCCAATGGTATGCCTTTGAACCGAGCGTGGCAACGATGCTGCTATGTAAAATAAATGTCGGCAACAAAAAATAAACACAAGGGTTAAAGATGTATTCTTTAAAATGATGGTTTTTATTAAATCGGAAAATCAAAATCAAACACAAATTTTTCCGGCTTGGGTAAAGGCTTGCGGGGCAGCATTTCCTCACGCATGGCCGTGTTATATACAAAGGCGGCAACAATAACGGCAGCCTGTTGCAGGTCTTCAATAATTAAATGATCGTAGGTATCCATGTTGCTGTGGTGGGTACGGGTTAAGTATTCCAGCGGATCTTGTATAAATTGAAAAGCAGGTATGCCTACTGCATCAAAACTAACGTGGTCGGTGCTGCCGGTATTGCTGAGGGTTACGCCACCGGCTGCACCCAAATCATTTAAGGGTGCCAGCCAGGTTTTAAAAATATCTACAACGCCTTCGTTTCCCTGTGTGTATATGCCCCGTATTTTACCACTGCCATTGTCTAAATTATAATACGCCGCTATACGGGATTGCTCAGGTTTTAATACCATTTTTTCGGGGTCTCCAAAGTGTTTTTTTACATACCCAAAAGATCCGAGCAATCCCTGTTCTTCTCCACCCCACAAAGCGATGCGAATGGTGCGTTTTGGTTGTATGCCCAGGGTTTTTAAAATCCGCATAGCTTCAAGCATTACAATACAGCCTGCACCATTATCGGTAGCGCCGGTTCCGCCTGCCCAACTATCAAGGTGACCACCCAGCATTACTACCTGGGTTTTTAGGGTTGGGTCGGTGCCGGGTATTTCTGCCACCACATTGTAGCCGGTAAGGTCTTTATCGTAAAAAGTATTCTGCACATTCATTTCAAGCTCCACCTTTTTATTGTCTTGCAGCAACCGCATCAGTTTTAAATAATCTTCTCTGGCAATTTTCATTTCGGGTAAGGTTGGCTGGTAGCCTTTGGCATAACCGGCACCACCGTCAACAAATACAGTGCCGTCAATAGACCGCATACCACTGCCAAGTAATCCAATAGCTCCTTTCTTCTCAAGGTATAAGGAGGCATAATATTGCTTTTTAATTTGGGGCAGATAAGCTTCCAGCCTATTGCGGGTAAACATAAATTGTTCTGGCAGGTTATCGAGGCTGCTGTCGCCATATCTTGTTGCGTAGGCTTTAAAGGCATCGGGTATGGAGGTACCGTCGGGTTTTATCATTACGATTTTCCCTTTTACTGCATCGCCTGCTTTATCTATTGTAGCAGAATCCAATGCATCCAGCATAATCAGTTCTGTTTTAACAGCTTTGTCACTGCTCTTACACCATGGCACAGGGTAGGCAATGATGTTTTCGTAATAAGGCTGTTTTAATGAAAGGGTGGCCTGTTCGTTACTCCAGCCTTTACCGAATTGCCCCCATGCCTCCCGACCTGCATTTTGCAAACCCCATTTTTTACAAATGTCCGTAACCCAGTCCAGCGCACGGCTATAGCCCGGCGAGTTGGTTAGGCGTGGGCCACAAACATCCGTAATGTTATGCGCAATCATGGCGATCTGTGAGTTATTTTTTTCTTCGTCTTTTATTTTTTTCATCATTTGCATGTCCACAGTTTCCTGTGCTGCAACAACGTTTATAACAAAGCATAACAGGCTGGCAATTAAAAGCTGTTTATTCATGTACTAAAGTTTAGGATGTACAAAATAATGTAATATGGTGGAAAAGCAAAACCCTTTATTAATTTGATATTTATACGCACTCGCAGCACTACTGATCGGGTAGAAATTTATTTATTGTTCTTGTAATAAGCACAAACTGTATTCATCAGGCATACTTCACATTTGGGGGTGGGCCTGCAAATTTCTCTACCCAAAAAAGAAATAGCCATTCCTGCATCCCACTGTTGTTGTGGCAAAATATCCATCAGTTGCTTTTCTATTTTCTTAGGATCGGCGCCTGTTGCTATACCTAGTCTTGGCGCAACTCGTACCACATGCAAGTCAACAATAATGCCTTCGGCTGAAGCACCGGATTCCCTTTTTATAACATTGGCAGATTTACGGCCAATACCGGGTAATGCTGTAAGCTCATCGAGCGTAAGTGGAATATTTTTATCCTTCTTAACTATTTCCGAAAGTGCCGCCAGCCATTTTGATTTATTTCCAAAATTTCTTACATCACTAATTTGTTCCTGTATAGCTTCCGGCGTGGCTTGTGAAAGCGCTTCCATATTAGGGAAAGTAGTAAAAAATTTCGACGCAATTTGGTTAATATGTTTATCAGCATCCTGTGCTGACAATACCACCATCACCAATAATTGATATACATTTTTATACTCCAGCGGATGTTTAGTTTGCTTGTATTTTTTTAAAAGAGGCTTGATGGCTTCTGGCCAGTTAACATTTGGCATGTCAACAATTTTTGGTTATAAATCTATAGTAAATCTCCCCAATTAAATAGCAGAAGGCGCCAATGGCTTTTATGTTTTGTTAGTAACTAAGCTACCAATTACTTAAAAAATATATCAGCACTTCAACACTATTTTATTTTTTTACAAGGTACATTAGCCCCGCCCTGGTGTAGTATAAAACCGGTTACTTCTTTTTTATCATTCCGGGTAAACTCAACTTGTATATCTTGCTCTTTAACAAAGAAAAAATCTTCTTTTTCTGCATGAATAACCGATTCAGACTGGCCTGTTGGTAAGGCAATAAGTTCACCTTCTTTAATACTTATTACAACATGCAGGTCGGGCCGCACTTCGTACTCGCCAATATATTGCCTCAATGTTTCCTCAGGTATTTTTATGATGGTTCTTTCTTTAGGCAGTTCGTACGGTTTATTGTACAGCACATTAAATATAGTCTTGGTAATTTCTTCAAGAGTTTGGTCAGATGCATTGCTTAGTAACACAATGCACACATCATCTTCAGGCACACGGGCAATGTTAGTAATAAAGCCATGTATACCACCACCGTGCCCTACTCTTCGCTTGCCTTCCAGGCTATCTATTCCCCAGCCGTAGCCATATTTATTTCGCACTGGTGTATAAGCTTTTTCCTGCTGCGCTTTTGTTAAGATGGTATTTGTAAGCAATGCATTGTGCCAACGATACAAATCGCCGATGGTAGAGTAAATAGCACCTGCTGAAAAGGAAACAGATGAATCTACAGTGGGTGCTGGTGCAGCGTTTGGATTATCAAGTTTAAAATAACCAGTTGCTTTTTCAGTGCTTTTTAAGTGCGTAAAATCAAAGCCGCTATGTGTCATTTGCAAAGGTGTAAATATATATTTTCGCACAACTTCTTCATACGGTTTCCCGGTTACTATTTCAATAATGTAGCCCAATAAACTGTAGCCGCTGTTACTATAATTCCAACCCGTACCGGGTGAAAAATCAAGTGGTTTATCTTTAAAGAGCGCCATTATTTTTTCACGGGTTGCAGGGTTTGTAACTTCTTTCGACATAAAGTCGCCGTTTTGGGTGTAATTATAAATTCCCGATGTATGCGTCAATAATTGCTCAATAGTTATGCTGTCACCTTTAGGATATGCAGGAAAATATTTACTTAATTTATCCTGTACACGCAGCTTTTTTTCTTCCTGTAATTTCAGAATGATGGCGGCAGTAAATTGTTTGGTGATAGAACCTAACTGGTAAATGGTATTTTCATCATTTACTACGTTGCCAGCGGCGTTGCGATAACCATATCCTTTATTTAAAAGGATGGTTGCCTTTTTAGCTACCAACACAGATCCGTTAAATTTATGCAGGTGGGCATACGTGCTGAGAATGGTATCAAGTTTAGCTGACATCTGCTGGCTAAAGCTTACAAGAACTACACATAAGGCTGCAAAAAGAACTGCTAATTTTTTCATTAATTAAAATGTTTGATGGCGGGAGAAAATTTTGTTTGAGTATAATAAACCAGTTAAACACTACCATTAAAACTAAGGCTATATTTTGTTTTAAGCAAACATACTATTGTGGCAACAAGTTTACAGACTTAAAACAATACCCCAATTTATTGATTTGGCTAGTAATACAATGAGGTTTAAAAGTAGCTAACAGCATAACAGCAACGCTGTACATTGAAGTTATATTTTATTGGTGCTTACTGGAAGTCTTTTGTAAAAAAAGGAAATCAATGGCTGAACCTAATTTATTTCAATGCTTCTTCTATTGGTGCGTCACCTTCCTCCGCTGTTGGTTTGAGATAATCATTGTTAATTTGTTCCTCAAACACTTTTTCGTCTTTCCTATTTCTAACCACAAGAAAAACAATCAACGCAATTACTGCAATGCCGAAAATAATTAAAAATAACCAGTTCATATATTGAAATTTTACAACAAAGGTAAATTGATTTTATAGCCTGTTATGTTACAATGAAGCACTTTCCTGAAATTCTTTTGCACCATTTCTTTTTGTAATTTTTGTCTTCTACAACTATTTTAGTAAAAAAATTACACCCACTAATTACACAAAAATATTTTACTTTCGTTACCTTATGTATGCATTTACAAACCCCCGCATTGCCATTGCAACCACTGCTGATGTTGCAAACATTACCGCATTGCTTAACAGCGCCTACAGGGGCGAAAGTTCCAAACAAGGCTGGACAACCGAAGCCCACCTGATTGCAGGTGAAGTTAGGACTGATGAGAATAACCTGCAGGAAGTAATGCAACAACCCAACAGTGTTATAGTAAAATTTACCAACGAGCAACAGGAAATAACAGGCTGTGTAAACCTGCAGCAACACTACAAAAGAATGTACCTCGGTATGTTTAGTGTAGCCCCAAAATCGCAGGGCTTTGGCATTGGCAAACAATTATTAAAAGCAGCTGAAGAATATGCACAGCAATTACAATGCACTTCAATTTATATGACGGTTATAAGTGCCAGGGAAGAATTGATTAACTGGTACCAGCGATATGGTTACCAGGATACCGGCGAAAGAAAACCTTTTGCAGAAGATGGTTTAACAGGTAAACATTTGCAAACACTAGAGTTTATGGTGTTAGAAAAACAATTGATCGCTACGTAATAATTTTGTTTAAATTTAAATTAAGTTAATCAGTAGCAAGAAAAGTATTTACTCCCTTATCCCTGCCTGTTATTATTCTAACGCTTCTGTTTAACAGAATCGGCTTTAACCTTTTTTATCAACCGGGTATTATTGCAGTTTGTACCTGCCTGAAGTCGAGACAAAAATCCAATCAAAAAAATCTACCCAAAAAATTAACCTGCATTTTATTTTAAAAGCAAAATAAAAACAGTATTTTGTTATCCCTACCGCTAATTCCACTTGCAAAAAACCCCTCTCCCGCAAAATTAGTTACACCCCAAAAACAAACATATGCTTCGCAAATTAATCATTAACGGCAGTGAGAACGCCATCACTATAGAAAATGCTTCGCCAGGTGGCTTTGAAATAGTAAAGTCGGTAAATGTAAGTAACACCCGCAGCCTTGGGGCCCGAAACGAAATTGAGGTACACAATGAAGATGATATTGTAGAAATAAAGTTTGAAGACAGCAGTACCTGGATAGGTAATGCAAATGAGTTTCAGGAAATATTCAACCTCTCTGGAAAAAGAGGAATGGAGGAAGATGGGTTTGAGGTTCCTGCTGCACTTTCATCTACCAGCGATAGAAATATTGTAACAGACCTTGCCATCAACGTATTTAATTTCTTTAAGAAAAAACAGGCCGTCATTGTGGGTAACACCGTACACGACCTGGCACAAAAAGTAGAAGATAAAGTACAGCCACAGCCGGGCCTTTTTTTGCTTGACAATACCATGAGAAAAAAGATTGCCGGCTCCATCGCAGAAGTAAATAAGCCCTTTTTGTTATTCATCCACGGCACCAATTCCAATACAGAAGGAGCTTTTGGCGCATTGTTGGATAACAGGCAGTTTGGCCTGTGGAATTTTATTACTTCCACCTACGGTGAAAATATTTTAACCTACGATCATAAAACCTTTACCCAATCACCTTTACAAAACGTAGCAGATTTGCTACAACTGCTACCCAATAATTGTACACTGCATTTAATAACACATAGCCGTGGCGGTTTGGTAGGCGATGTACTGGCAAGATGCAGTGCCACCAATACCAATATTGGTTTTAGCGAAATAGAAATGGGCCTTTTTACAGATGGCAGTGATAGTAAAAAATACATGGCCAACATTAATATGCTGGCTAAAAAGAAAAATATAATTGTTCAAAAATTTATACGGGTAGCAAGTCCTTCTATGGGCACCTCCTTACTATCAGACAGGATTGACCATTACCTGAATACCATCCTTAATTTCATCGGTATATCCACAGGTATTGCAGCAAACCCTGTGTATGCAGCTTTAAAATCATTGCTGGCAGAAGTTGCTGCCACTAAAAGCAATGTAGCTGTACTGCCGGGTATAGAGGCCATGGTACCCGATTCGCCCTTTATTAAAATGCTGAATAATCCTGCTAATATTATTGAATCACCCCTGACCGTTATCTCAGGTAACTGTACCCTGCATGTAGAACTTAAAGCACTGCTGGTAATTTTAACCAAGTTGTATTTCCGACGCAAAAATGACATGGTGGTAGATACCTGGTCGATGTATTTTGGCACGCCAAGAAAAAAAGAGATTTGGTTTTTTCTTGATGATGCCAAAGACACCGACCACATACATTATTTCCGCAGCAAAGATTCGCAGGAAGCCATCACAAGAGCATTGGGTGCTGCAACAGATGTAATAGCGGGCTTTAAAACCCTGCAGGAAGCTGATATTTCTGATGCCAACAGAAATGCTGCAATAGCTCCTTTTGTTACTGCTGAAGTTAAAATGGACCTGGGGAAAATAACCGGCACAAAACCCATTGCCATTATTTTGCCGGGCATTATGGGTAGCAACCTATACAGGGATGATAATAAGGTGTGGGTTGATTTCTGGAGTTTTGTAAAAGGTGATTTAATTAAGTTAGATATCAATGCCGCTAACATTTCTGCTCCCTCGCTAATGGGCAGCAGTTATCTTAAACTGGCAAAATATTTATCCAATAAATATGATGTGTTGCCCTTTGGCTACGACTGGAGAAAATCATTAACGGAGGAGGCAAAAAAATTAGATGATACCATCAAAATATTGCTGGTAAAAAAACAGCCTATTCATGTTATTGCACACAGCATGGGAGGTGTGTTTTTTAGAGAATTTATTTTGGGTGGCGCACAATGGCAGGCTTTGAATAGCTCGCCGGGTTTTAAACTCTTGTTCCTTGGTGCACCATTGGGTGGTTCTTTTTTAATACCCGAAACACTGAGTGGCCGTGGAGGCAATATCAGTAAACTAAGCATGATTGATTTAAAGCATGGCAAAAAAGAATTGCTACAGGTATTTTCTCAATGCCCCGGTTTATATCACCTGTTGCCATTGAGTACCACACCATACGATTTTTCGAAACAAAAAACATGGCAGGACCTGATAGCCAATTCACAAAATATTGGCACTCTCCCAGGTGATGAAGTAATTAAAAGCTATACAAGTTTCAGAGACAATATTCTCAACAAAAAAGCCAACATCGATTATAAAAACATTATCTACGTGGCAGGAAAATCTGATGCCACTACTGCCACGTACGAAATAGAAAATACTGGCAGGGACAATGGTGTGGTATTTAAAAGTACCCCCGATGGAGATGGAAGTGTTACCTGGGCCAGTGGTATTCCGCAAGAACTTATTGAGCGAAATGCAGTGTACTACTGCCTTACAACGCATGGCGAACTGGCCAATGAACCTGACATATTTAATGCCTTTGCCGAGTTATTAGAAACCGGCACCACCTCCCTGTTAAGTAAAACACCGCCGCTATCAAGAGGTGGCAGCCAGCTTATTGACAATCCAAAATATGAAATAGAGCCGGTAAATGCAGGCAATATTGAGCAGATTGCAATGGGCATAAAAAATAAAGAAAAAGAAATTACCACAGAAACGCCGTTGAAAATAACTATGAGCAATGGCAACCTTGATTGTGCTCAATTTCCGCTGCTTACAGGTCATTTTAATAAAGATGGTATTATGAGTGCTGAGAAAGTGCTTGACAGTTGCTTTAACGGAATGCTGAGGGAGAAACATACATTGGGTATTTATCCCGGAAGGATTGGCAGTAGTGAAGTGTACCTGTCTTATACGTCATCTCCAAAAGGTGCTGTTATTGTTGGGCTGGGCGAACTCGGTGAGCTAAATGGCTACCAGCTGGAGTTGAGTGCAACCCAGGGGTTAACCAAATACCTGCTGGAGTTAAGAGATTTTGAAGCAATGAATAACGAGGCGTTTAATGGTGTTTTTCAATCGGGCATTGGTATTTCAGCATTGATTGTTGGTGGTGGTTATGGAGGACTTAGTATTGAAAGTTCCCTTAAGTCTATCATCCTTGCAGTTAAAAAAGCCAATAATAGTATTGAAGGACTCAACAATCCCGGTTTGCATAAAATAGAAATTATTGAATTTATTGAGTTGTATGAAGACCGCAGTTTGCAGGCATTTTATACCTTAAAAAAATTAGAAGCAGACCAACACCTAAACATTGTGTTGCCCAATAACAAAATAAAAAAATTAACCGGTAACAGAAAAAGAGTACCGCTCGATTACCAACAAGACTGGTGGCAAAGGGTTTCAGTTGGCGTAGAAACAACCCCCGTTTACAGTTTAAAATTTTCTGCGTCTACAGGTTCTGCGAGAGAAGAAGTGCGTAACCTAAGCAGCAACCCTGCCATTATCCGGAATTTTATTGATAAGATATCCTCCGACAACAGGTGGACACCACAATTAGCCAAAACATTTTTTGAATTGTTGATTCCAAATGATTTTAAAGATGCAGTAAGAAATCAATATAATATTTTATGGAGACTGGATAAAGATTCTGCAGCCTACCCATGGGAGCTGTTACAGGATAGTGCCACACAAAGCAAGCCGCTGTGTGTAAGCGCCGGCATGATAAGACAACTGGCAACAGCTGATTACCGCACGCAGATTAAACGTTCGTATGCAAACAATGCTTTAATAATTGGCGACCCTAACCTGGAAGGCTTTGTGCAACAATTACCCGGCGCTGCAGAAGAAGCAAGAAAAGTAAATGATATTATTAGCAATAACGAGTTTAATGTTACCTTAAAAATCAACAAAGGTTTTGCGGAAAATATTGAGGCCATTTTTGAGCAGGAATATAAAATGATACACCTGGCGGGACATGGTTATTTTAAAGAGGGAAAAGAAGATGAAAAATGCAACACCTTTATTGCACCCGAAGGGGGCATGGTAATTGGCAAAGGTATTTTTTTAACCACCAAGGAAATTAACCAGATGAGCCAGGTACCGGAATTTGTTTTTGTAAATTGTTGTTTTTTAGGAAAGGTGGATGGCACGGCCGAAACAATGATGCAACAACACTATAAATTGGCAGCCAACCTAGGGGTACAGTTAATTGAAATGGGGGTAAAAGCTGTAATAGCCGCCGGTTGGGCTGTAGATGACAATTCAGCTTTATTATTTTCAGAAACATTTTATAAAGAAATGTTTGATGGCGCTACTTTTAGCGATGCTGTTTTAAAAGCAAGGAGCGAATGTTTTGAAAAATATCCCACCAACAATACCTGGGGTGCTTACCAGTGTTATGGCGACCAGTTTTATAAATTTAAGGTAAAAGCCGGTTCAAAAAATAAATATTTCAGTTACGTATTACCCATGGAAGCAGAAGTAGATTTAAATAACCTGTACAATAAAATAATAGATGGACGGCATAGTAATACGGATGAATTAGCAGATGAATTAAAAAATATCAGCAAGGCCATAGATAAATCCGGTATCAGGAACGGTTATATTACAGAGACCGAAGCTAAAATATTAATGGCACTCAATAAACAGGATGCTGCTATTGCTAAGATTGATGACCTGCTAAAATTTGAAAGTGCAGACTACACAGTAAATACCCTTGAAAACTTATGCAACCTTAATATTAAAGTTTCAAAAGCAGCACCGGATAAAACAGCTGCTGATATACAAACCATCATTGATAATTTTAGTTACCTCCTTAAAATTGGTGATACCTGTCAGCGCCATTTACTGCTGGGCATGGCCAATAAAATATTGTTTATTAAATCTGTAACAGACGCTGAAAAATTAAGTGCGTTAAAAAATACTGCCAATGAATACAAGCAGGCCTATGACATTGCAAAGAAAAATGACAGTGGCATTATTGACCCGTTGTGTAACTGGCTGCAGGTAGAAAGTTTATTGATACTTGCAGATAAAAGGGGCACCGCTGACTGGGGAAAAAATTCTGTAAATAAATACAAACTGCCAACCGCAAAATCTGCTGGCGGCCTCCTTGATAAAATGCTTACCTCTGATACTGACCCCGAAAAAGATTATGACTTTTGGGATGCGTTAAACAATGCCAATGCCTTGCTTACCAGGTTATGCCTGCAACCCGCAGGCATACAACCTGCAGATATAATAACTGCCGTAAAAAAAGACTGGGTAAAAACTGGTGCAAAAAATAAAATAAACAATGGGTTGGAGCACCTGCAATTTTTATTAACGGCAACCAAAATATCAAAACAGCCAAGGGCCAAAACGCTGGGCAAAGCATTGGAAAAATTACAAAGTTTGTTGAGTAAAGAGGCTGGCTGATGAGTGTTAGATAGCTAATTTACTGGCGTTCATTTTAAATGGTTGGGTAAGTAAATAAATCTACTTCCCCAACCATTCTTTAAAACCATTCACCCGTTCCCTGCTTACTACCGTTTCTGCGGTAGTAGTGGGTAAAATTTCCAGCTTTAATCTGCCACCCAGCCAGGTATGTACTTTTTTTACCGCTTCAATATTCACCAGCAAATGGCGGTTGATGCGAAAAAAATTAGCCGGTTGTAATTGCTCTTCTAACTCAGACAGGTTGCTTTCCAGCAAATATTTTTTAGCTTCAAAGTCAACGGCGTAGCAAAGTTTTCCATCTGCATAACAATAGGCCGTGTTGTCGGTTTTTAAATAACTCAATTGCTGGCCACGTTTTATCAACAGGCGTTCTTTGTATTTTACTGCATTGATATCCTGCAACATTTTTACCAGTTTATCAGAAAAATTATCGCCTGTTTTACTATACAATTGCCGGTGCTTTTGTAAGGATTGCTGCAGCTCAGTTTCATCAATGGGCTTCAATAAATAATCAATACTGTTTACCTTAAATGCTTTCAATGTGTATTGATCAAATGCAGTGGTGAAGATAACCGGCGAGGTAACTTTTACCTGTTCAAAAATATCAAAGCTAATGCCGTCGGCCAATTGAATATCCATAAAAATCAGGTCAACAAAGGGTGCTGTTTGCAGGTAGCGTACACTGGCTTCCACGCTGTCTAATTTATTGATCACCTCAATAGCATCGTTACAGCGGGTTAATAATTTAGCCAACCGGTTGGCCGCAGGAATCTCGTCTTCAATAATGATTACTTTCATTTAATTATCTATCAGGGGAATGGAGACAGTGAAATTATTGCCGTTAGAGGTTACGTTAACCGGCTTCTCGCTGATGAGCTTGTAGCGGTTACGGATATTATCCAACCCAATACCGGTGCATTCATTTACCTGGTTTTTCATTTGCAGGTTATTGCTTACCACCAGGCTTCCGTTTAGGGTTGATATATCAATATGCAATGGCTTATCTGCCGAAACAATATTGTGCTTGATCGCATTTTCCATCAATATTTGTAACGATAAAGGCACAATTCTTTTTTGTAATTTTTCTGTTGGTATGTCAATGGTTACATCCAGGTTTTTATCAAATCTTGTTTTTAATAAAAAAGTATAGGCATTCAATAAATCCAGTTCATCTTTTAGTAAAATACTTTTTTCATCTTTTACTTCTAAAATATGCCGGTACACTTTTGACAGTTGCTGCACAAAATCAATCGCATGTTCCGGATTTTCAGGTATCAAAGAACTAAGCGTATTTAAATTATTAAATAAAAAATGAGGGTTCACCTGCGAACGCAAGGCATTTAATTGTGCAGACAAGCTTTCTCTTTTAAGGTTCTCACTTTCTTCAACAGATGCACGCAGCTCGTTCATAAAGTAAATACTTTCATAAATGGCAATAATCATAATTGTGCAAAAAATGGAAGCTGAATTTGTACTGATCAGCATATCAATTCCGGAAGACCTGAAACCATAATTAAAAACGAAATGGTCGGCAATATAACCCAACAGATTATTGAACACGATTGTAAATAGAAACATATAGACGCTCTGGTAAATTAACCGGGTACGCACCTCTTTAAAAAGCGGATATTTTTTTCGGCTATAGATCATTATTTGCCTGCTGCCCATCCACAATACCGATGTTATTACCAGCGTAGTTACATATTTATCCCAGCTAAATAAAGGATACCTGTTAAACCGGCATCCCATAAAAACGATTGGAATAATAAAACTTAAAATAGGAATTACTATTACCATTACCAGGCGATCATCAAACCCTATTCTGCAATTAGCCTTTCTCATAATTTAAAGTTACATAAATCAAAAGGTGATTTGATAATTTATATTCGGGAAAAACCCCATCTGGTTTATCTGGCTCACAGCACCGGTTTTAGGGTTCAGCGTTCTTATATAAATGTTTTCCCTGCCGGTAACATTCTGAAAATCCACATACCATTTTTGCGTTATTTTTTTAAGGTTTCGGATATAACTGAACTTTACATCCCACCGAAAATAGGATTGATTTTGTGCACCATATGCATCGGCTTCGTTATAAATTACATAGCCAGCATTTTGCGAAGCGTTGATATCAAAAGGCGTGTAACGCTGCCCGCCCGTAAACGTTAATTTACTGTCGATACCAAAAGTGGTTTTACTGTTGAGTTTAAATTCTTTACCGCCCAATGCATTCACTACATAGTTGCTGTTAAAAGCAGTGTTGCGCCAAAAGTTATCACTGCCTTTGTATTTGCTTTCAAATACAGAAGCAGTAAGCAGGTAATAAAAGCCTTTGTGTAAAAAATGTTCCAGCGTTAATTCAATACCATAGTTATACCCTTTGCCATTATTTACCAGGTTGGTTTTATCAGGAAAAGCAAAGTCTGACCCGGCATTTAACATGCTGAAACTGCTGGCTGCTTTTTCAACCGCAGCATTGTAAATATACTGTGCGTAGATTTCGGATTTTAAACGGAACTGTTTGGAGAAATTAATATCATACCCAATAACACCGTGAATACTTTTTACAAAATCCAGATTTTTATTGGTCAGTTCAATTTGCCCCAGGTTATTTTTTGTTTGATAAAAATATACTTCCAGTGGTTGTGTTTGGCTGTGTAAACCTGCACCAAAAGAAAGCGACTGGTTTTGTTTAAACTGGTATTTGATGTTCCACCTTGGTTCAATGCTTTGCGTATTGTTCAACGTAAAATGTTGATAGTACAAACCAAGGTTGCTGGTTAGCTGATCAGAAAAACGATGACTAAAATTTACAAAGCCTTTTAGCAACGTAGCTGTTTCATTGCTGTTAATAAAATTAGTCAGCACGGTATCGCCGTTTTTAATATAGTCTTGTTTTAATTGCAACACATTTACATCGGCTGTAACACCTGCAGTTACCTGGTTTTGAACATCAAACTTTTTATTAAAGTTGTACCCAATTGTATATTTAGTTTGCTGATTTTTTTTGTAATAAGCGGGAATTAAGGGTGCATTTTTTTCAACAATATCTTCAGTGTATTTAGATGAAAAACCTGATACCGCAATAATGGCTTTTCCGGAAGTACCCCTATTAAAAAAGTAGGTATGCGATAAACCAATCACACCTGTTAAAGATTTAAAATTTCTATCCCGCAGGCTCCCATCGGGTGAAGAATACAAATTGTCTTTACCCTGGCTTTCCGGTGGAAAATGAATATGGCTTTCGCCACCCAAACCAAAAATACTAAACATGCCTGCTTTTTTGGTAGGCAGATTGATTTTAAAAGTAGCGTCCTGGTAATAAGGAGTGGCAGAGCCGGTACCGAAATTTAACCCCAGCTTTTGCAGCGTGGCCACCATGCTATAACGGTAATCAACCAAATAAGATGCCTTGGATTTTTTATTCAGTGGACCTTCTGCCGCAAACTCAAAACCATTAAAACCCATCTGTGCCAGAAACTCATTTTTTTCGTTGTTGCCATTGCGCATTTTTAAATCAAACACACCCGCCAGCGCATTGCCATATTGCGAAGGAAATGCACTGGTTAAAAAATCTGAATTCTTAAGTGTATTGATGTTTAAAATACTCACGGGGCCACCGGTAGAACCAAGCGTACTAAAGTGGTTGGGGTTGGGGATATCAATGCCATCCATGCGCCACAACACCCCGGCCGGCGAATTGCCGCGGATGATGATATCATTGCGGCCATCATTGGTACCACTGACCCCTGCAAAATTTTGTGCCATGCGGCTAGGGTCGCTACGGGTGCCCGCAAAACGAAAAGCTTCATCGGTACTCAACTGTCTTGCACTCACCAAAGCCGTTTCATTAATTGCTTTGCTTTTTGACCGGCCCGATTTGATTACCAGATTATCCAGCTTTTTCACTTTTTCTTTAAGGCGAATATCCAGCACCACTTCCTTGCTGGAAGTAACTTCTATATTTGGTATTACTACTTCTTCGTAGCCTGCAGCAGTTAGTTGTATGTTTTGCCTGCCAACAGGTACATGCTCAATTTTAAAATTACCTTTGGTATCGGTTATGGCGGTCAGTTTAAAACCGGCATTGTCAATTACTACGGTTATATTTTCCAACATATTACCCGACTGCTCATCGGTAACAATACCTTTGATGGTTTGCGTAAAACCGGCATTTTGCGCATAGGTAAAAAACGCCGTCAATAATAAACCTATAAAAATGATTGTTCTTTTCATGTGCTGAAGGTTGAAATTATTTTACCGCAAAGCTGTTAAAAGTTTCTACCGCTTCGCCCAGCCTTGCCACATCGCCATTGCTGGCTTTTGCCTGTTGCATGGCTTCGGCACAACCTGCCAGGTCGGTGTTAATAAAGGCTTCCAAATTTTTTCTGTTAAGCAGTTTTAATTGCTGATTGCTGTAAATAAAGTAGTCCCCTATTTTTCCATCGGTGCCATTGGTAAAGATGGCTTCAGTGCCATTATAGGTAGGTTTTGCAGATGAGTTGCTGGCCTTTTGCAGATAGTTTAACTTGCCGGCACAAAGCACTTTAAAAAAATCGCCTTTGATGCAAATGAAATGCAGGCCATCAACATTCATGGTTTTAATATCGCTGCCCTCGTACTGTTTTTTATTGTTGCCGGCTTCATCTATAAATACCACAGCAGATGCTTTTTTAATATTGTCTTTTACATAGCCTTGTAAACTGTTGCCATTGTCTAACACAATGGTAGCTTTTGCATATCCGGCGGGAATGGTGTTTTGTGCATGTACGGTTACAACAAAAGCCAATAAAAATATTGCGGTTAAAACCTGTTTCATTTTCATAACTGTTAATTTTAGTTGTTGTTAATTTGATTGATTGAAATTGCCGGTACAAGAATAAAGCGCTTATCAAAAATTAAAAATCGAAATAGTATGAGTTGCAGAAAAAGTGGAATGAGTTGAAGGATGGGTGGATAGTAAAGATTTTTTGTTATCCGCATTTGTTTTCCATATAAAGAACCAGCATCGTTCCCTTTTAATTTTATTAATTATATTGGTGCCGAAACCACTACGCTTTACCAAACAACTATACATGCACATCACCAAAAAGATATCCATTTACACAGCATCGGCCATTGTAATTGCCAATATGATTGGTACCGGGGTATTCACCAGCGTTGGCTTTCAACTGGCATCGGTGCAAAACACCTGGAGCATTGTATTGCTTTGGCTGGCAGGCGGCGTGCTGGCTTTGTTTGGTGCATTCGCTTATGCAGAATTGGGTACGCATTTTAAAGAAAGTGGCGGCGACTATATTTATTTATCCAGGGTATTTCATCCTATGTTGGGCTACCTGAGTGCATGGGCAGGATTGATAGTTGGCTTTTCTGCACCCGTAGCACTGGCAGCCATGGCGTTTACAAAATACCTTGCACCCTTTGGCCTGCAGCATAATTTATGGCTCGCCATCAGCATCATTGTACTAACAGGATTAATGCACAGCTTCACCATTCGAAACAGCAGTAAATTCCAGAACCTGTCCACCGCCATAAAAGTTATTTTTATCCTGATGCTGATTGTGCTGGGCTTTACTATTAAAGGCAGCAGCACCAACGCTATTTTGTTAGATGACTCCTGGAAACAGGATTTGGCAAAACCCGGCTTTGCCGTGTCGATGGTGTATGTAGCCTTTGCCTACACCGGCTGGAACGCTGCTTCGTATGTGGTGGATGAAATTCACAACCCAGCTAAAAACCTGCCAAAAGCATTGATAGGAAGTACCTTATTTGTTACAGTGGTGTATGTATTTTTTCAAATAGCGTTGTTAAAAAATGCTACCGCCGCAGCATTACAAGGCAAAGAAGAAGTAACTTTTATTGCCTTCAACAAGTTACTGGGCACCACCGGCGGCAAATGGGTAAGTGCGTTTATCGCCATCCAGTTAATTGCCACCATCAGCTCTTATTTATGGGTTGGCCCAAGGGTTACCTGGGCCATGGCAAAAGAAAATAAGTTGTGGGCACCGCTGGCTAAAAAAAATAAACATGGCATTCCTGTAATAGCCACCTGGGTGCATGTTATCATCGCCGTTGCATTGGCATTAACAGGCTCGTTCGAAAAAATATTGGTGTATGCCGGTTTTGTGTTGCAACTGATGGCATCGCTTACCGTAGCCACCAGCCTGTTTTTGCGCAATAAAGAAAAAGGCGCTTATACCAGTCCGCTAAAACCCTGGCTGCAAATTATTTTTCTGTTGTTTAATGCGTGGGTATTAATCTTTACATTAATAAACCGGCCGGTGGAGAGCCTGATTGGCATTGGCATTTTGTTAGCCGGGTTGGTGGTGTATTTTTTTGATACACCAGTTAAATTGGCTGAGTAAGAATATTTAGTATTTAAGCAGAAGATTTACTGGTAACAAATATTTATAGTCGTTTACAAATATTTGCATTTACTTAGTAGTAGCGCAAATACAAATGTTTAGCTGCCATAATATCAAGCCCCCAAATGGACGAGAAATACTATACAGACAACTTAATAAAGTATTCAAAGACGGTAAATCTCGCTGTGAAAATATCAAGACTTGGTGCAGGTAGACAAGTTGAAGATAAAACGTTTTGGGCTTGTATTTTGTACACCAAAATGTGTGTTACAGGACTTAGCATTCTAATTCTTGCACCTGAAAGTGAAGCTGCAGAAAAGAAATTTTCGCATTGGGACTTTTCATCATTATTTAGCTTGACTAGAAATCTGATGGAGTGTTATCAGACTATGTTCTACCTCTGCGTGGACAATGTAGCAAGTGACGAATTGAAAGCAAGAAGAAAATTATTTAATCTTCACGACTACTATTCTAGAAAAAAACTTTTTTCATTTACGTCTGAAAAAAAAGAAGACAAAGGGATTGAAGAATTGGTTATAAAAGAATTGGTGGAAACAGGTTATTTCAAAACTCTTGACGACAAGCAACAAAAACACTATTTAAAAGGTGAAAATGCTTTCTTTATTAGCAGAGAGGATATTGAAGAAAGAACCGGGACAGACAAAAATAATTTCAAATTATTGTACAAATTATTTTCTAGCAACACACATACTTTCCCAATGGGTTTCTATGGAATGATTGAAGCCGAAAGAGGTACAGGCGTAAAAAGTAAAGTAGAAATCGGATATAATGGATTAGCATTGGAGGTTGGAGAGCAATATATTAGACAAGCTTCGAACAATATTGTTGATTTTTTCCCTGACATAATAAATCAACTTACAGATGATGAAAAATCGTACCTAAAGTAAAATTACGGCAGCTAACATTCAGTTTTATGAAATTGGGGCTTGACGGAAGATCAATCGGCACTTTTGCATCACTATGCAGCATCAGTGGGCGACGGTTTCAATTGGTGCTCTGAGTAAAAGAAAAATCAGTTTTCAAAACCAGGTCAGTAACCGGCGGACGTTTTTCAAATACCCCAACTTCATAAAGCCGTCGCCGTTGGCTGCTATTCCCCATATTCAGGCGACCAGAATTAAATTCTTTGGCTAACGGAAGAAAGTCTTTAAATTTATAAAAATGCTCCTTGCAAGACCGTCGTTAAAACTGGTGGTGTTAAAACCCCGAGCGCAATTCTGGTTGAAATATTCTGTCCATTAAATTGGGCAATTGATAAATTCAGTGGTGGCAATTTTATTGACCCCGTTCAGAATAATTTTTAAACTTATTCAATATTTCCT
>JANXSR010000389.1 GCA_025352625.1 Ferruginibacter sp. | reverse complement strand
TTTGATTATTATGGGGCTTTTAAAAACAGGCTCCCCTTTCTAAACTGGACTAACACAGAAGTTATTGCCAATACATTGTACGGCTTTAGTAATATTTCTCTGTATCAATACAAGCAGGGTTCTTTAGATCTAAAAGAATATAAACTCCCTGTTTCATTTACAGATGCGTTACAAATAAAAGCAGGCAACGGCAAGGTATTTGTTTTGCGTAAAGATGGCCTGCAGCAATTTTTAGTAAAATAATTCAGCAGTATTATAATATTTTTAAGTATGGATTTTTTAGACCAGGTTTATTTTGATAATACCATCCGTAGCTACCTGGTAGTTTGCGGTACTATATTACTGGCATTACTGCTTAAGCGATATTTATCCCGCTATTTAGTTTCTTTATTTTTTAAGATTGTAAAAAAAATATGGAACAATGTAAGCAAAGAAAGTTTCGTAAACCTTGTTGCTGGCCCATTTGAGTGGTTCCTGGTACTTTCCATTGCAGTATTTGCTATTGACAAACTAAATTTTCCGGAGGTTTTATTATTTACACTCTATGGCCACACAACAGCTGATATTCTTTCCAGAACAGGCACAGCTCTTATCATCATTTCCTTTATCCGGATGGTATTAAGACTAACCGATTTTATTGCACTGGTATTGGAAGAAAAAGCCAACCGAACCCCCGATGCAAGAGACAATCAACTCGTTACATTTTTAAGAGATTTTTTAAAAGTTATCATTGGCATTATGGGCATTTTGCTTATTGTAAAAGCCTGTTTTAATCAGCCCCTGGGCAACTTACTTACCGGTTTAAGTTTGGTGGGTGCCGCATTGGCATTGGGAGCAAAAGAAAGCCTTGAAAATTTAATTGCTTCTTTTATAATATTTATAGACAAACCCTTTTTTACAGGAGATACAGTTAAAGTTAATAATGTTGCAGGAAGGGTTGAAAAGATTGGTTTACGCAGTACCAGGATACTTACAGCAGATAAAACGATTGTTACTATTCCAAATAAACAAATGGTAGATTCAATAGTGGATAACTGGAGTATGAGAACCCAAAGAAGAGCAGAAATAAAATTAGATTTATCTGTTAAAACACCAGCCGAAAAACTAGAAATTATTATTGAAGCAATAAAGAAATTATTGATTTCCAAAGACGAATTAATTTCAGGGCCAGGTTCTGTTTTTTTAAAAGAAGTTAGTAAGAATGGGATAACAATAATCGTAGAATATTTTACAGATACAATTCCATTAAATGAATTTGATACAATCAAACAAACAATCAACCTGGATATAAAAAAAATACTGGAGAGCAATGAAGTTGTATTTGCAGGTGAAGCAAATACCATTGTTATTAACCATGAAGTGAAGGAAAGTTAAGAATCGTACTGTAATCTTTCTATAAATGTGTTGATACCCGCATTTAAATCATCTACTATAAATTCGCCTTTAACTCGTTTAAAAATCCTTTTAATTTTTTTAGTGATTCTATCAAAGCAAATTTTTCATCTGCTTTTTTGTTGTGCTTTATAAAATCTTTGGCACCTTCCATGGTATATTTCCTTTCCCGCATTAAATGATAAATCAATTGAATATTCTTAATATCCTCGGGCCTGAATAAACGGTCACCTTTGCCATTTTTTTTTGGCTTCAACACGTCAAACTCATTTTCCCAAAGCCGTATCAGCGATTGGTTTACTTTAAACATTGCCGCCACTTTGCCAATAGAATAATACATTTTCTGAAATAAAATCTCATCATCCGGTATTTCCAGTAAGTCAACACCGGCACTCATTTCTTTCAAGCTCATTCTTCCCCTTGTAGATTTTTTCTTTACTACAGTAATTGCTTCTGGCAATTCAATTATCTTTTCTTTTTTTACAATAGCTTTTTTCTGCGGCAACGGTTGTTGCGGCACATCATCAAAATCAAATGCTATTTGTGTTTGTAAAGCCATGTACTATTTGGTAAATAAAATTAAGCTTTTGCTGCTAAAGGTAGTTCTTCAGAAATCCGTTATTAATCAAAACTTTTGGCACTGCCTGTTGCAGCAATTTTCAATACACGGTCGTACTGTTCAGCATTCAAATCATTATAGAAAAAGTAAACCGGGTCAACCTTCTGTCCATTCACATGCACTTCATAATGGCAATGCGGGCCGGTACTGGCACCGGTGCTTCCTACCCAACCTATTACTTCGCCTCTTTTTACCCGTTGCCCGTCTCTTGCTTTTATCCGTACCATGTGCATGTAAACTGTTTCGTAACCATACCCATGGTTAATAATTACATGGTTACCTGTTCCTGTTGCGGCGCCGGCAGTTGTTACTGTTCCATCGCCGGTAGCATAAATGGGCGTACCCTGTGGCGCTGTAAAGTCAAGCCCGTTGTGCATTTTGGGTATCCCATAAATAGGGTGAATCCGAAAACCAAATCCGCTGGCAATTCTTGTAAGATCTTTATTACTTACCGGTTGAATGGCAGGAATACAGGATAGTTTATTTTCCTGGTTATTAATTAGTTTTTCAATAGCTGTATAACTGTTAACCTGGTAAGCAATTCTGGCGCTGATATTATTAAGGTCAAGTGCAATTGTTTTACCCAATGCATCATCACTCATCACATTTATTTTATCCAGTTCCTTTGATTTTTCCTGCAACTTCGCCCGTGCACTATCAGGCAAAGGATTTGCTTCAAAAATAGACCGGTATACTTCATTGTCCCTTTTCTCTAATCCTGCCATCTGCTCTTGTAAACTTTTTACTTTTTCACTCAGAGCAGTATAATTATCTTTCATTAATTCTTCCTTCAATTTCGATTCTCTATCTGTTGGTTTCGGAATAAATTTGGTATACAAACCAATTATCAATGCCGAACTAACCAGTAAAGCAGAAAGAAAACCAAATATGCGCAACAGTTTTACCCTAAAAGGAGTCACCAGTTTTTCATAGCGCAGCGTATTGGTATTATAATAGTATTTTATTTTCTTCATGCAATCCTAACCCTATGTGGATTTTAAAATAACCCTTTAAAAATATATTTATATAGTAACAAAATGCAGATTATCCTGCATTTAATGATTTTTTCGATATCATTTCTACTTCAAATTTCTCCCTTATTGCACTTGTACAGATGAGGATGGGCATAGCTTTTCCTTACCTTTGCGCCACAGTTTTTTCAAAAGTCTACAAATATAGACTGATATATTGCAAAAATCAACCCAAAAAATAAAGGTTTATGATGACGAGTGCACAGATAAGGCAACAATTTCTAGATTTTTTTCAATCAAAGGGGCACACTATTGTTCCTTCCGCACCCATTGTTTTAAAAGACGACCCTACGTTATTATTTACCAATGCAGGGATGAACCAGTTTAAAGATTATTTCCTCGGCAATAAAAAGGCTCCCTATAACAGGGCCGCAGACACGCAAAAATGTTTGAGGGTTAGTGGTAAACACAACGATCTGGAAGAAGTAGGTGTTGACACGTATCACCATACCATGTTTGAAATGCTGGGCAACTGGAGCTTTGGCGATTATTTTAAAAAAGAAGCTATTGAATGGAGCTGGCAATTACTAACGGAAGTGTACAAATTAGACAAGGACAAATTATACGTAACCATTTTTGAAGGCGATGAAAAAGAAGGCCTGCCAAAAGATGAAGAAGCATATACCGAATGGAAAAAATACGTAGCTGAAGACCGTATTTTATTGGGCAACAAAAAAGATAATTTTTGGGAAATGGGCGATACCGGCCCCTGCGGCCCCTGCACAGAAATACATGTGGATTGCAGAAGCGAAGAAGAAAGAAAACAGGTTGCAGGAAGTACATTGGTAAACAACGATCATCCGCAGGTAATTGAAATATGGAACAATGTGTTTATTCAATTCAACAGAAAAAAAGATGGCAGCCTTGAGCCTTTGCCAGCTCAACATGTAGATACAGGAATGGGCTTTGAACGTTTGGTGAGGGTAATACAGGACAAGCAGAGTAATTATGATACAGATGTTTTTACTGGTACAATTTCTGAAATATGTAAAATAGTAAATAAAGAATATAAGGCGACGGATGACAAGGAGAGCATTGCTTTCAGGGTGATAGCAGATCATATCAGGGCCATTAGTTTTTGTATTGCTGATGGGCAATTGCCTTCCAACACAGGTGCTGGTTATGTTATACGCAGAATACTTCGTAGGGCTGTACGGTATTATTATTCTTACCTGGAATATAAACAGCCCATGCTGCACCAGTTGTTGCCACTGATAGCACTACAATTTGAAACGGTTTTTCCAGAACTAAATCAGCAACAGGATTTTGTGAGCAGGGTTATTAAGGAAGAAGAAGAAGCGTTCTTGAGAACACTGGACAAAGGCTTAAAAAAGATTGATGAAGCTATGATTCAATCAAAGGAAACAAAAATTATTAATGGTGCTGTTGCATTTGAGTTATTGGACACTTTTGGTTTTCCAATTGATCTAACAAGATTGATTGCTGCTGAAAATAATTTAACTGTTGATGAAATAGGTTTTGAAAATGAAATGCAGCAACAAAAAAACCGTTCCCGTGCTGCAACCACTTTAGAAACTGAAGACTGGATTACACTCATTGAAAATACCAGTAATAAATTTGTCGGTTACGATTTTTTGGAAACAGATAGCAACATTATAAAATATAGAAAAGTAACAGCCAAAGGAAAAGAACAATACCAACTTATTTTAGACACTACTCCCTTCTATGCAGAAAGTGGCGGCCAGGTTGGCGATACAGGCACTTTACAATTTGGCGAGGAAATCATTGAAGTAACTAATACCAAAAAAGAAAATGACCTCATCATTCATTTTACGGATACCCTTCCTGCTGCCATCAACACAATTGTTACTGCTAAAGTAAATGCGGTAAGAAGAAAATCGATTTCGGTCAACCACAGCGTTACCCATTTAATGCATGCTGCATTGCGCAATGTATTAGGCAAACACGTAGCACAAAAGGGAAGCCTTGTAAATGCAGACTACCTGCGTTTTGATTTCAGCCATTTTGCCAAGGTAACCAATGAAGAAATTGCTGCAGTGGAAAAACTGGTGAATGAAAAAATAAGGGAAAATATTCCGGTGGTAATAAAATCAATGCACAAAGATGAAGCTGTGGCACTGGGTGCAATGGCTTTGTTTGGAGAAAAATACGGCGATGTGGTAAGGGTAGTAATAATGGACCCTAATTATAGTCTTGAACTTTGCGGTGGTACCCATGTAGGCAGCACCGGCGAGCTGGGCATCTTTAAAATTCAACATGAAAGCGCTGTTGCGGCTGGTGTTAGAAGGATAGAAGCTGTTTGCGGAGCAGCAGCAGAAAGTTACATCAACGAACAATTTGTTGCACTGAATGAAATACGGAGCTTATTAAAAAACAGCAAAGACATTAATAAATCCATTGAAAATTTATTGGCAGAAAATAATACGATGTCCAAACGGGTTGAAGGGCTGGAAGCAAGGCAACTCGTTGGCATCCGCTATGAATTATTACAAAAAGATGAGATCATCAACAATGTAACTTTCGTTGGCGAAGTAATAGAAGTAAGCAATGCCGATGCGCTAAAAAAATTATGTACAGATCTTAAAAATCATTTACACGATCACCTTGTGGTGCTTTGCAGCAATATAGATGGTAAAGCATTTGTTGCCATTGGTATTTCTGATACGGTAGTAAATGCAAAGGGATTGGATGCTGCAAAGATTATTAAAGAACAAGTGGCTAGCTTGATAAAAGGTGGCGGCGGCGGCCAAAAAAATCTTGGCACTGCTGGTGGACAGGATGTGGGTAATTTTAAAGAATTGATTGCGAAAGTAAAATCGCTATTATAAAACAATTTCTTATTTTTTAAAAAAGGGAAGTTTCATGGCTTCCCTTTTTAATTATGCAGTATGAACATAATTTTACAAACACCCAGATTACTACTACGCCAGTTAACTATAGCGGATGCAGCAGTAATACAACAACTAAACAGTGCACCTGAGGTGCTGAAATATATTCATGAACCTGCCTTGGAAAATGCAGCGCAGGCTGAGCAGGTTTTGATTAACATCATCTTACCGCAATACAAAAACAATCTTGGCCGCTGGGCCGTTCACACCAAACACAATAATGAATTTATCGGCTGGTGTGGACTGAAATTGTTAGCAGAAACCAGTGAAATTGATTTAGGGTATCGCTTTAAAAAAAATGCCTGGGGGCATGGTTACGCAACAGAAGCTGCAAGAGATGTATTGGATTATGGTTTCAATCAGCTTAATTTAAAAACAATCATAGCGAAGGCACAAGTTGAAAATCTGGCCTCTATAAACGTACTGCAAAAAATTGGCATGCAGTTTCTTAAAGAAGACTTAGAAGATGGTTGTCTGATAAAAGTTTTTACAGCATCTGATTCAGCTCAAATAAATTAAGATTACAGTTTTTAGGAAAGGCTGTAATCTTAAAACAGCAGATTGATTTTTTGCCTGCAAATAAAAAGTTTTGTTAAAGCAAATAAATAATATCCGAAAGTATTCGTAATTAAAAAATTATTTATACATTTGAACTACTAAACATTTCGTATATCAAATTTATCAACATGAAAAAATTATTTTTTAGCGCATTGGCAGTAGGTTGTATCAGTTTATCTTTCACTGCCACAGCGCAACAGGAAGAAAAAATAGAGCAAAAAACAATAATAGAAAAACCCGGTAAACCTGGGAAAAGAGAAACGCAGGAGATTATCATTAAAAGCAATGGTGACAAGGAAATAAAATTGAACGTTGAAATAGATGGCGACAATGTTATCATTAACGGAAAGCCGCTCGTTGAGTTTAAAGATGATGGTGTTACCATTAACAAAAGAAAAATGATCATTCGTGATAGAAACGGTGAAGACATGCTGTTTAATTTTGATGGCCCCGGGGGCATGCAGGGAATGGAAGGTCTTGATCGTTTAAAAGAAATGAATAAAAATGAAATTACACATAAACCTTTTCTGGGTGTAACAACGGAAAAGACTACCGATGGCGCCAAGATTGTGGAAGTTGTAAAAGGCAGTGCGGCGGAAAAAGCTGGCTTAAAAAATGGCGATGTTATTACAAAAGTAGGCGACAGGGATGTTACTGACGGCGAAGTTTTAGCTACTATTATTTCGGGTAAAAAACCAAAAGAAGAAGTAAAAATTATTTATAAAAGAGATGGAAAGAAAAAAGATGTAAAAGCTGTTTTGGGCGAAAGAGTAGAAGAACGAAATTTTGTTTTCAATTACAGCCCAAAATCAAATTTCCGGTCTTTCAAAAGTCCACATGTGCAAATAGCCCCTATGCCGGATTTTAATATGGAAGGAAATGAAAATTTCAATTTCGCACCCAATCAGGATTTTGCTGACAATATATTTCCGCGTCAAAAAAAATTAGGACTAAAAATTCAGGACACAGAAGAAGGTGGTAATGTAAAAGTAATTGATGTAGATGCTGCTTCGGCAGCTGAAAAAGCCGGATTGAAAAAAGATGATATCATCACAGAAATAAACGGACAAAAAATAAGCAATACTGATGATGCAAGAGAACAATTGATGGGAGTTGCAGAAAAATCAGCCTACACCATTAAAGCAAAAAGAAACGGAACTGAAATGAGTTTTGATGTAAAGATTCCTAAAAAACTAAAGACCGCTAATTTATAAAGAAAAGCCGTCATGTAAAATCCATTCGTCGAATAGCTTTTAAGCTGTTGGCGGATGGTTTTTTTGTTTGATACCATTGAGAAGATACTTCCGGTGGCTTTTATCAAGGCTTTACCGGTTTGGAGAATGATAGGCACAAACTTCTTTGTACATTTGCATCCGTGATAAAAAATGATAAATACCAGGTAGTTATTGGCCTGGAAGTACATGCCCAGTTGCTTACTAAAAGCAAATTATTTTGTGGAGATAGTGCTGCCTTTGGGGCTGCACCTAATACCCATATCAGCCCTATAACATTAGCTCATCCCGGTACGCTCCCAAAAATGAATAAAAAGGCTATTGAATATGCCGTAAAACTTGGTCTGGCACTTAATTGCGACATTGAGCAAATAAATTATTTTGCCCGTAAAAATTATTTTTACCCCGACCTACCAAAGGGGTATCAGGTAAGCCAACACACTACACCTATTTGTAAAAATGGTAAAGTAAGAATTAAGGTAGATGATACCGAAAGGCATATCCTGCTAAACCGGATACATATGGAAGAAGATGCCGGTAAAAGTTTGCACGATGTAGATGAATTGTATACAGCAATAGACTTAAACCGTGCAGGCGTGCCCTTACTTGAAATTGTAAGTGAACCCGACCTGCACAGCAGCGAAGAAGCTTTTGCCTATGTTACCGAACTTCGCAGATTAGTACGTTGGTTAAATATTTGCGATGGCAATATGGAAGAAGGCAGTATGCGTTGCGATGCCAATATTTCTATCCGTTTAAAAGGGGAAACAAAGCTTGGTACAAGGGTTGAAGTAAAGAACCTGAACAGCATCCGCAATGTAAAACGGGCCATTGATGTGGAAGTGAACCGGCTGATTGATATTGTTGAAAGTGGCGAAAAAGTACTGCAGCAAACAAGAAGCTACGATGCAGATAACAACACCACTTTTTCGTTACGCAGCAAAGAAGAAGCAGATGATTACCGTTATTTTGCCGACCCTGATCTTACTCCCTTTAACATTACGGATGAGTTTTTACATCGGGTAAAAGCAGCATTACCTGCCCTGCCGGAAGAACTGGAGAAGAAATACAAGACCGAATTTAATTTACCCGATTATGATACACAGGTTATTTGCGGAGATAAATCGCTGGTAGATTTTTTTGAAGCAATTATAAAACATACTACTAATTATAAAGCTGCTGTTAACTGGTTGATGGGGCCTGTAAAATCTTACCTTAACGAAAAGACCATTGAGATTTCCGCCTTTCCATTACCCCCAAAAAACATCAGTGCACTGATTCAACTGGTTGATGATGGCAAAGTAAATTTCAGTATTGCATCATCAAAAATATTCAATGCCTTACTGGCCTCGCCTGAAAAAACACCTTTGCAAATTGCCACAGAATTAAACCTGTTACAGGAAAGCGACAGCAGCTCCGTTGCGGCATGGGTAGATGAAGTAATTGCAAAAATGCCGGATAAAGTAAAAGAATACAAGAGTGGTAAAAAAGGATTGATAGGTTTATTTGTTGGAGAAGTAAAAAAAATAAGCAAGGGTAAAGCAGACATGAACCTTGTCAATAAGCTATTGGCTGAAAAATTAAATTAAACTATTTGTATGAAAAAAATATGCGTTGCAGCTTTGTGTACGGTGATTTTATTGTCTTGCAATACTAAAAGCGAGCAGGGGAAATTTACCGTAACCGGACAAATAAAAAATGCGCCTAACCAAAAAATATACCTGGAAGAATTATTTTTTAGCGAAAAAGATCCTGAGGTATTAGATACAGCTGAATTAAAAAACGGACAGTTTACTATTGCGGCATTAGCCCCGGAAGAGGGGCTTTATCGCCTGCGTATGGAAAAGGACAGCGCCTTTTTTATTGTGATTAATGATAAAAGCGAACTTGGTTTTTTTGCTGATTACAAAGACCTCTCTATCGGGGGGGCGTCCATTAATTCAGCAGCAAATGCTTCTTTAAAAAAGTTTATCACCGGTATTCAGCAGCAACGGATGGCGCTTGAAATAAAAGCTGCTGAGGTACAACAGTTGTCAGCGGCTGGCCCAACAGACAGTACTTTTTTAGTTACAAAAAAAACTTTTGATGAAAAGGATGCAGCTTACAATAATTTTATTGCACAATATATTGATACTACAAATGATGCCGTGATAGCCTTGTTTGCTATTGGTTACTCCCGCAATATTGAACCTGAAAAATTAGAAAAAGCCATCACCGGATTACCAAAACGTTTCCCCGTCCATATGGCCTTAAACAGCCTGGTGGCACAGTACAAACAACTGATTGCCCAATCCAAAGCAAAACCACACGAAGGTGGAATAGCACCTGATATAAACATGCCCGATACCAGTGGTAAACCTTTTGCTTTAAGCATGCTAAAAGGTAAGTTTGTACTGGTTGATTTTTGGGCAAGCTGGTGCGGCCCATGCCGTGGTGAAAATCCCAATCTGGTAAAAGCTTACAATACATTTAAAGATAAAAATTTTACTGTATTGGGTGTATCGCTGGATCAGGATAAGCAACAGTGGCTGAATGCTATTAAGGCTGACAGCTTGGCGTGGTATCATATCAGCGATTTGAAATACTGGAGCAGTGCTGCCGTTGGTTTATACGGCTTCGATGGCATTCCATTCAATGTGCTGGTAAACCCGGAAGGAAAGATTGTAGCAATGAATTTAAGAGGAAGTGCATTAGAAAATAAGCTACAGGAAATTTTAAAATAACCTTATCGATCACAGCCCTCCCGGGTAATTTTTATAGGGAGGGGGAGGCTGGTTTCATAAAAAAGCAATATTTAAGAATTGTAGTTAAGCTATCATTTTTTCTTCTTTCTTGTTCGGTTAAGCCACATAATAATGCCACTGGCCGGAAAAAAAGCCCCAAAAAGACAGGCTACAAATCCTATACTTTTTGATGGTGCTCCGTAAATAGAAGCTACATGAACCGGCCTAAAAGTAGCCCGTATTTTTTGCCCTAAATTTCTATCAGCAAATTTTTGAACCCCGTTTATTGCTGGTGAAAATGCATTTACATAATAAAGATCTGTAGCCGTTTCATGGCTGGCTGTTTTTGATAAAATATTTATACTATAACTACCGGCATTATCTTTTGGCAAAGTAATATTGTAATAAACAACCTCCTTGTTTTGTGCTGCCACAGTTTGCAATGCTTCTTCAATCGATATTCTTTGTGCACTGTCTTTTATAAAAATTTTGGGTGGCTTAGGTCTTTCCATTGCAGAATTGGTAACTGTATAAATACCTTTATTAAACCATTCAAAAGACCATGCCAGTGCTGTAAAAGCAAATACAAATAAAAAGATCGAACTATAAAATCCGAGTACTACATGATAATCGTGATTTAATCTTTTAAACCCTGCACTCCTTTTTATTTGCAGTCGTTGTAATAAAATTTGTTTGTTTGTAGGCCACCATAAGATGATGCCTGTTATTAAAATAAACAAAAATACAAGGGTGCAAATTCCAACAACCAGTTTACCCGCCTCACCGCTAAGCATCCACCGGTGCAGGTCCATTACAAAATAAAAAAATGATTCCCGGTGATTGTAAACTTCCTGCACTTCACCGTTATATAGATTTACAAAAACTGTCAGTCTGTTGCCTTCCGGTTTTGCTGAACGGTTCTCTGTTTTATCTGAGGGTTTTATCCCTTTATTTTTTTTAGGTACTGGCTGTATTATTACCACCTCAGCCGTTCTTTGCCCGTCTGTATAAATTTTTATACCGTTGATTTTTGCCTCCGGCATTTTTTTTATTACATTGTTTACAAGACTATCTGCAATAAGTTGTTTACCCGTTACTGTTACAAAATATCTTTGTTTAAAAAAAATATGCTGTAGCTCGCTTTCAAAAACAAGGATGGCGCCGGTGAGGCAGGTAATCATTACTACCAACCCGGCAGCAAGCCCCATGTAAAGGTGTATACGCCTAAAAAATAGTTTCAAAATTATAAAGGTTAGCGGTTAAAAATGAGTAAGCCGCCCTAATGGGAAGCTTACTTTTGTAATTTTACCGGGTACTAAAATTTAAATACAGCCGTAAGAATAAATTGGGTAGGTGCGATAGGGTTAATACTATAGTTTTCATGCACATAATAATTGTAGGTATTAAATAGATTGCTAACCTTTGCCAGTAAAGAAATTTTATTAAATGTATAGCCTGCAGAAATATCTACGGTGGTGAATCCCTTTACTGGTATTAATCTGGAATATTTTTGTGTTTGCTCAACTGTATTGTTCCAGCCACCAAAACGGTTGCCGGTATAGAATACAGCAGCACCAATTTTTAAGCCTTTTACAGCCTGTTTCTGAAAAGTATAAAATATACTTGTGTTGGCAGTATTAGCCGGTGTATTTACCAACCGTTCACCCTCAATATAATTTCCTTTTATTGTTGCAATATTGGTATACCGCATATAATTATAACTATAACCGGCTAATATAGTTAAGCCTTTTACCGGCTGGCTGCTAATGTCTAATTCAATACCATCACTGGTCGTTTGTCCCACGAGTTCTTTTAAAGCAGTATTGTTATTAGGCGTTACTCCATCTGCTGCAAACTGTGCCGTTTGAGCAAGGTTGTTATTAATAATTTTATAAAAAGTAAGGTTAGCGGAGAGCCTGCCTTTAAAAAAATCATTTTTTACACCAATCTCGTATTGGTCAATAATGGAAGGCGAAAGCGCTCCACCAAAAACATCGGTGCCATTGTTTATCGAAAAAGAGTTGGCATAACTTGCATAGGCAGCTGTGGTGGTGGTGGGCCTATATACCAATCCTACACGGGGAGAAAATGCATGGTCGTTTTTTGCTGTTCCTTTTGCTACACTATCTTTTTGCAGATAAGTGGTGGTAGCAGCAGGCGATTGCTGTTGAGACCACCGTACCCCCGCCAGTAATTTCAATTTGGCTGAAAGGCTTATTAGATCCTGAACATACCCACCAACTCTGTTAACCGGAGTTTGTAAGCGGGTAAGTTTTGAAGCTTCGGGAATGCTTGTACGGGGAGTATATTTATCAGCATCAAGAATATTGATTTTATCATAAATTGTTGGATTATTAAATGTATAGGTAGTGGTGTAATACCTGTCAGCATCTATACCTGCTAACAACTTATGTTCAATATTGCCGGTTTTGAATTTACCGGTTACATCAACTTGTCCAATAAGATAATCTTCCTGCGACAGTATTTTATTTAAGGGTCGGTTCCAATCGCCGATTGAATCTGCCTGTATTCTTTCCGTAGAATAATAATCTCTTTTGTATTGCTGGTAAGAAGCTGTGGCAGTAAGGCTCCATGCCTTATTGAATGCATGTTTTAAGGAGGCTGTAGCAGTAGTTTGTTTTACTTTATTGTATTGCCAGTTTGTTCCTAAAAATGTAGAGCGGGGCACAGCTGCAATGTTGGTGTTGTTTAAAGAACCAATACCAAAATCTGGTGTAAAATTGTGGTTAAGATAATCACCCTGCAACAACAATTCTGTTTTCCTTCCTAATTTAAATAAGATCGAAGGATTGATATAATACCGTTCGGAGTGTACTACATCCCTGTAACTATTTGCTTTTTCGTACGTGCCATTTATCCTGAAAGCTACATTTTTACTGATGGGCCCATATACATCAAAAGAAGGTTTTATCAAACCAAAACTACCCGCCCTTAAAGAAATCTCTCCGCCAAAATTAAATTTGGGTTGTTTGGTTACCATATTAATAATACCCCCCGGCGCCACATTGCCATACAAAATAGCGGCACTGCCTTTTAATACTTCTACTTTTTCAAGCGAACTTACTTCGGGCATTACACCTGCATTTACCCTTGACCCATTTTTAAACATATTGGTGCTGGAGAAAGCATAACCACGTGCTGAAAAACTTTCCTGCACCCCGCCCCTTGTGGTTGAAAGGTATACACCATTTACATTTTTTATGATATCGCTTAAACGCATTGATTGCTGATCTCTAATAACAGACTGGCCAATAACAGCAATACTCTGTGGAAGGTCCATAGGGTCAACCGCAATTTTACCAATAGTTACAGGCAGGGCATTAATTCCTTTTTTAGAGCTGATGATGACCTCTTTAAGTTGCTGTTCATTTTCGATTAACACAAAATCCAAGTTGCCAGATGCATTGCCATTTAACTCTATATTTTTTACCTGTGTTTGTAAGCCAATAAAAGAAACGATGAGAGTATATTTTCCATCTCCAATATTTTTGATTTCAAACCTCCCGTCTTCAGCACTGGCTGCATATTTTTTCAATTCCCTTAATTCAATGTTTACAAATGCAGCAGGCTGGCCATCGCTTGTAATAATTTTTCCGGAAATGTCATTTTGAGCTATTGTTGTAAATCCAGCCAGGCAAATGGTTATCATTGCTACTATCTTTTTGTACATATTTTCTTTTTTGCAATTAGGTAATGTGAAATTTATAAGAATGCAAAGAAAGCAATGGATACCGGCGCAATGGTGCCGGATTGGGAAAACGAATTACGCAAAAGGGAAAATAGAGAATGAGGAATTTTAATTACCTGGATATAAAAAATAAATTAACTGTTTAATACTTTTTAACCGGCTCCTTTACCAATGTCGTATCAGAGGTAAGTAGCGGCACATTGTATCCACCCGTATCAATAATGGTTGTAGGAAATACATTCTTAACAGCAGCCAGGTCTTTGATACTAAAACCTGTTTTAAACAAATACAGCGTTTGTAATCTACTCAGCCCCTTTAACTGCGTAATGGCAGCTCCGGAAATTGTTGTGCCAACCAGATTAAGGTATTGCAGGTTGGTAAGGGTTATTAATTGCGGCAACCCTTTGTCGGTTATAAAAGTATTGGAAAGATCGAGCCTTGTAAGATTGGTTAGCTGTGCAATGGAAGCCAGCATTTCATCTGCAATATTGGTGTTGTGTAATTTTAACCAGATTAGTTGAGGTTTTAATTGCAGCAACAATTCCATATCTGCTTTGTCAATTACGCTGTCGGTTACAAAATTGGCCATCAGGTAATTGGTATTTTGTGCTACCGGCAGCACTACAATATTTCTTTCCTTTAACTGATCAATTATTTTTTCGGCTGCTTTACCAGTCTGCACAGCCGGAATATCTGTTCTTTCTTTTTGAGTAACCACTAAAGTTTGCAGCGCAGTTAAAAGAGGTTTTATCTTATCTGTTTGAGCAAGATCTTTTACCTTTTTTTGAGGATCCGCATTATTGGATATCCACCAATGTAACAAGGCTATTTGACTTTCAGTTGGCTGTGGTTTTTCTTTAGGCGGCATGTGGTGTTCGTTGTCTATTGGTAACAACAATCGTTTAATTAATTCACTTGCATCCGCATTGCCCGGCGTAATTATTTTGCCGTCTTTTCCACCTTTCATCAGCAGGCTGATTTCGTCCATGCGCAAACCTCCTTTTTGTTTATTGGCATTGTGACAACTGTAGCATTTACTTTGTAATATAGGAGTGATAACAGCTGTGTAAGCAACCGCTTCCTGCACATTGGCAATGGGTTTTATTGTTTCGCTTGCCACACTATCCTTATTGAATAACTGCTTTAATGGTTTGGTTAAATAGTCTGATCCATGTGTTAAAGATCCTCCCATGTGACCCGTAATCATTAGCAACAACAACAGCCCTACTGATAATATTTTTTTATCAATTGCAAAGAGAGGATTCTTTTCTTTGGCATACAGCATAAACGAAACCAATGTTACCCCAATGCCCATCCACATGTGCCAGCTTACCAGTGATTTGTCGTAATCATCGCTGATAGACAACAGGTAGCCGGTTAAGCACGAAGCAAAAGCAGCAACTGAACCCGCCAGTAAAATAACAGGCACGGCAGTACTTAATGCAGCATACTTTTCTTTCCGGCTCATCCATTGCAGCACCAATGCAATGAATAAAATGCCGATGGGTAAATGCACCAGTAAGGGATGAAAATGACCAATAAATTCAATAAGAGATAATAGTACCAATGATAAATATTTTGTGGTTTAACCGGGTTTTTAGAAATGTCTTACAAATATCTTTTTCTAAGTAAATGCATCATGTAAACATTAATGGCCCATTGATCTGCCAATGGCTGACGGGTGTAAGGAATGGTGGGCATATAATCCGGCGGCCCAAATTCTGTTAACACCGTAAGCAGTTCGCCTTTTTGTTTCTTTATCGCAACAATAGCATCCCACCAGGCAAAATGAGCTTTTACTGCATCGTCCCATTCAGGTGCTCTGGGGTCACTCACCTGCGGACCTTCAGCATGACCAATGCGGGCATGTAAATGGTCCGTTCTTTGTATAGCCAGGTTCACAGTTTCCTGCTGATCTGCCAATAAGCTTTCGCTAACATTGCACCAGTGAGAAATGTCCAGCGTAATTCTTAAACCAGGTATTTGCTGCATAAATGTTTTGGCAACCGGTGCTGCAAACAACATCCTGGAGCGGTGTGTTTCGTGGCAGATTTTTATACCCGTTTCTTTTGAAAGACCTGACGTAAAATCAACCAGGGCTTTGTTTTCTTCGAAACTAAAATAGTCTTTTCCGCTGTGGCAATTGATGTAGAGAGGCCGCTGATTTTTATTGGTAGCTGCAGCAGTAATCATTTGCTTAAAAGTTGCAAGGTGCTCCGCATAATTGCTTTGATGACCGGCTGTTAAAAAACCAACTTCCAGGTTGTACTTTTTGAGGGCAGCAAACAAATCGGCTTCCTCTTTTTGTACAGTAGGCCACCATATTTCAATGCCATCATATCCTTCAGCTTTTACTTTGCTGCAATAGTTGTCAATACTTCCATCAAAGCCCCAGTTGGTAGCCATAACTTTTAATTGAAAGCCTGTATTCATTTGGTTGTTTTTTTGAGGTGTGGCAAATACATCCAGCGATGCCAGCAATAATGCAGTAGTAGCCGATGTGGTTGTTTGTAAAAAATTTCTCCGGTTAAATAACATAGTGAATAATGAATTATTAATGGTCAATGTGAGTAGTGAGTGGTCAGTAGTGAGTCACTCACCATTCACCACTCACTACTTACCTATCAACTTAAAATATCTGTAATTACTTTTCCTCTTGTATCGGTTAACCTGAAAGGTCTTCCCTGGAAATCATACGTAAACTTTTCATGGTCAAAACCCAACTGGTTTAAAATGGTGGCCTGTATATCAAATGGCTCCACTTTACCACTGATGGCACTATACCCGATCTCATCTGTTTCGCCATAAGAGAACCCCTTTTTAATACCAGCACCGGCCATCCAGATGGTAAAGGCTTCTGTATGATGATCCCTGCCCTTGTAAGGGTTTTGTTTTCCTTCCCGATTTTCCATCATCGGCGTTCTGCCAAATTCACCGCCCCATACCACCAGTGTTTCTTCCAGTAAACCACGTTGTTTTAAATCGAGTATCAATGCAGTAACACATTTGTCAACCGAACGGCATTTATTGATAAAACCCAGATCAATGGCGAGGCTTGCATCAGTACCATGACTATCCCAGCCCCAATCGAACAACTGTACAAAACGAACACCTTTCTCCACTAATTTTCTGGCCAGCAAAACGTTGTTGGCAAAACATCCTTCGCCGGGTTTGGTGCCGTACATTTCATGTATGTAGGCCGGTTCGTTGTTGATGTTCATCACTTCCGGCGCAGCTATCTGCATCTTATATGCCATTTCGTATTGTGAAATACGTGACAGTATTTCAGGATCATTGTACGCCTTGTATTCTTCTGCATTCACCTGGTTGATGGCATCAATACTTGCCTTGCGCAAGTCCCTGTCCATCCCTTCCGGATCTTTTATAAACAACACCGGATCACCTTCGCTCCTGCATTGTACTCCCTGGTATACGCTGGGTAAAAAACCACTTCCCCACACACTCTTGCCTGCATCGGGATTTCTGCCACCACTGGTTAATACCACAAAACCAGGCAGGTTCTGGTTCTCGGTTCCCAATCCATAGGTTGCCCACGACCCGAGGCTTGGTCTGCCCAAACGGGCAGAACCAGTATGCACCATCAACTGTGCCGGGGCATGATTGAACTGGTCGGTGGTTACTGCTTTTAAAAAACTTATTTCATCAACAATGGATGCCAGGTGTGGCATGTTTTCGCTTACCCATGCCCGTGATTGGCCGTGCTGGGCAAACTTTGCCTGAGGCCCAAGCATTTTTGGAACACCGCGGATAAAGGCAAACTTTTTTCCTTCCAGCAATGACTGCGGACAATCCTGGCCGTCCATTTTCATCAGTTCCGGTTTGTAATCAAACAACTCCAGTTGTGATGGAGCGCCTGCCATGTGCAAATAAATTACGCTCTTTGCTTTTGCTGCAAATGGCGGCAGTTTGGGCATCAGCGGGTGAGCAGGATCAAACAATACGCTGCTGCTCTGCGAAGTCTTGCTGGCACAGCTTCCAAACAGGGAGCCCAGTGCCAGCGCCCCTAACCCCATGGCGCTTTCCTTTAAAAAGTGGCGACGGGTATTCATCTGCATCACTGCTTTTTCTGCTTCTTTTACCAGGCGTTGATGGTGTAATTCTTTTTGTGTCATTGTGTTGGTTTATAGTCTAATCGCTGCTGATTACAACCAAAAAGCTGTCAGCCGATGCGTCACAACTTTTCAATTTGTAAATTATAATTAATCAATCATAATTTAATTACTCAGTTTTTTGTCACCACTTCATCTAAATTCAACATAGCATTTGCTACTACTACCAATGCTGCTGTTTCAGGATTGTTGTGCTCATTTTTACCACCGATCAGTTCGCAGGTTTTATCGGGATCTTTTTTAAACCTGTCGAGTGCAGTATGGTATAAATTCAACAATGCCTGTAAACTTTTTTCATCGATGTCATGCATGATTGCTAAAAGAAATCCCTTTTTGAGTTGTGTTTTAACCTCCGTTCCACCAATAGCCTGCATGCGGTAAGCAAAATTTCTTGCGATGTCAATATACGCAGAATCATTCAGTGTGGTAAGTGCCTGTAAGGGTGTGTTGGTACGTATGCGCCGCACAGTACAAACTTCCCGGGCCACTCCGTCAAAGGTCATCATGGAGGGATAGGGAGCCGAACGTTTCCAGAACGTGTACAGTGCTCGACGGTACTGGTCTTCTCCCTTATTTTGTTTCCATTCTTCCCCGTTCCAGGGTGAAAGCCAGATGCCGTTTGGCTGATAAGGATAAACACTGGGACCATACATTTTTGGGCTCATCAGTCCGCTGATGCATAAACCCTGGTCCCTCACCTGCTCGGCTGATAAACGTACCCTTGCTCCCCTGGCGTAATATTTATTGTTGGGATCTTTTTGCTGTAATTCGAGTGTAAATTTTGAATCCTGCCTGTAAGTGGCGCTCATCACAATGGTGCGGATTAGTTTTTTAGTGCTCCAATTATCCTCGTTCATAAACCGGTAACTCAACCAATCAAGCAACTCCACATGGGTTGGTGCAATCCCCTGCGAACCGAGGTCTTCCAGTGTTTCTGCCAGGCCATTTCCAAACAGTTGTTCCCATACCCTGTTCACCATCGTTCGGGCAGTTAACGGATTTTGCTTATCAGTTAACCACATGGCCAAACCCAACCGGTTTTTGGGTGCATTGGCAGGAAAAGGGTTCAGCGATTGTGGTACCCCTGGTTCCACCGAAGCACCCTTGACCAACCAGTTTCCTCTTTCAAAAACATAAGAAGCACGGTGCATGTTTGATGGGTTTTCATACATAACCGGTGTGGTGGTTACCGTTGCGTTCATCAGTTGCCAGAACAGGTGATAAGCAGAATCATAGCCGGGCTTTTCTTTGCCCGGAAATTTTTCTTTAAAATAAAACCACTCAAATAAAATACCTGTTGCCAGTGGTGTTTTGAGGGTGTTATTTGTATAGGTGAAGTAAAGATCATGTACGCCTTTTGTTGGGTTGATCGGAGTGTTCACTATTTTCCATCCGTCTTTTACAGGGGCGATCTGTACTGTGGTTAAAACAGGCCCGGCAAGAGAGTCTGTATGTATTGTCCATATGCCGTTTTTTGCAGATGACTGGTACCGGAACACCAGTTCTTCTTTGTTGTTAAGATCTACCTGCTTTAACCTGCAGGAGCCATTGTTGCGCATACCAGCGTACCAGCTACTTACCAGCGCTGCATTTACAAATTGGTCGCATTGCAATGAGTTGATGGTTGGCTGCCAGGTTTTTAAAAAAGTATAATACTCCTTTGCCTTCGTTGGAGAAACATTAGTACTGATCCAGTTTTTTAAACGGAAAATATCAGCACTGTCTTTGCCCGAATATTGCCGCAGCAATGGATAATCGGCTTCTGAATCTTCATCCCTGACATTGTTAAAAAACGCCATGAACTTATAATATTCGTCATGCTTAAAAGGGTCATACGGATGGCTGTGGCATTGTACACAAGCAAAGGTGGTTCCCATTAAACCCTGCCAGGTTGTATTCACCCTATCCAGCACCGCTGCCGTTCTGAATTCTTCGTTCTCTGTACCACCTTCATCATTCGTCATGGTATTGCGGTGAAAAGCGGTAGCAATATAATCATCGTCGGTGGCGTCAGGCAGCAGATCGCCGGCGAGCTGCTCTGTTAAAAACTGGTTGTACGGTTTATCAGCATTAAAATTTCCGATCAGCCAGTCCTGGTATTTCCATATAGCTCTCCCCCTGTCTGCTTCATATCCTTTGGTATCTGCGTAGCGGGCAAGATCGAGCCACATACTGGTCCATTTTTCACCGTAATGTGGCGAGGCCAGTAGGGAATCTACCAGGTTGGCGTAGGCCTTTTCACCATTGTCTTTTAAAAATTGTTGTGCGATGTTTTCCGGAGCAGGCATGCCAATCAGGTCTAAACTTACCCTGCGCAACAAGGTTTGTTTATCTGCCTGCGGCGAAGGTTTTAATTTTTGTTGTTGTAATTGTTGCTCAATAAAATTATCTACCTCGTTTTTTGCCCAGTCGCTTTTTGTATTGATGAGGCCGAAGAAAGTTGTTGTCTGTGGTACTGCTACTTCTTTTACCGGAACATAAGCCCAGTGCTTGCCCCAGGTAACACCTTCCTTAACCCATCTTGCCAGTATATCAATATCCGATGCACTGAGGGCATCGTGTTTATAGGGCATGCGTTCTTCCGGATCTTTCAGTGTAAGCCTTTTGATCATTTCGCTGTTATCCGGATCGCCGGGAATGATAGCTGGCTTGCCTGATTTTGTTTTGGCCAATGCTTCTTCCCTGAACAACAAACTAAAACCACCTTTTTGTTTTACGCCGCCATGGCAGGTGATGCAGTTTTTATTGATAATGGGTTTTACCTGCGTGGTAAAATCTATCCGTGTTTTGTTAAAACTGATCAGCCAGCTACTTAACGCCAGCGCAGCCAATATCAATACCGCAAAAATGATTTTCTTGTTCATGTCAGCAACTACGCAATGGAGAAATAAATGTCACCCTTAAAATTAAAACATTGTGAGCAAGAAAATATTGAAAATATTGGATGCCCTTGCTGGTGGATGTTGACATAATGGATAGGGCAACATTTGGGTTGTGCATTAAAGCTCCTGGTTAAACCAAATAATCAGTTGGTTTGTATGTACTTTTAGGTGGCAGCAAAAATATTGCAGGGATATAAAGCTGGATAAATTTTCGGGTATGGTGGGTTTTAAATAGCGACCTCACCCCAACCTCCCGACAGAATCGGGACAGGCGCTCTCCCTGAGGAAAGGGGCTAGAATACCCTGCTAGATGGAGTTTTTATAGATTTATAAGTTAATGCCATTTAGTTAACATAATTCTTTCGTTCCGTCAGAACGGAAGGTGGGTAGAAAAATTATAGTGTTTTAAATTGTTCCGTAGGAACAGTATATGCAACTGGTGGTGCAAAATAAATTAACAAGGTATATTTAAATATTTTACACATTTCGTTCCTACGGAACGGTAATCCATCACAAATAATATTCTACTACCAATATTTCGTTCCTATGGAACGGTAGTTGGTTTAATTCAACGGCATTGGTTTATAATATCTATTAATAAAAAGTAACAGCAATAACATGAAGTATTTAATAATAGCGGTAGCTTTTTTGTATTGCCAGGTTAGCCGGGCTCAAAAAATTAAAGAACAGGATGCTTTTATTGAAAATTTCAGCAGCCCTGTTTCAAAGATTTTCAGGTATGGCTCTACCGGTAACAAAGCTGATTTCAAAAAAATGCTCGGGGTAAATTCAACTACAGAATCAGGCACTAAAATACTTTCCTTTAAAATAGATCCTTCAGATTCTGCCGGTCCGGGGCGTGGACCGGAAATCATTTCAAATAATTTCACTCATTTTGGCACTTACTCGGCACGGCTGAAAGTACCTGATGTTGGCAAAATACAGCCCAATGTGGGCGCCGTTGTTGGGTATTTCACTTACCACGTGGATAGTATTCCCGGTCTTAGTGAAATAGATTTTGAATGGTTAATTGCTGATCCGCAGGTAATTTATATTGGTACCTGGACGGGTCACGAAGGTGCTTTAAAAAGAATCGGCCGCACCATTAACCTGACCAAAGGAATTATTTATACCACAGAGTACAAAGAAAACTACAACGGCGTAAGTACACCGCTCACCGGCATGCAAAGTGAGCCTGCGGCCATTGCTGCCATGGAAGGTTACAATGCTGCAGCGAAATTTTATACCTATGGCTTTGACTGGTATCCGGACCGCCTGCGGTGGTGGATATTACATCCTGTAACCAATGAAAAAATAGTGCTGTGGGATTACCGGGGATCGCAAACCGGCATTCCTCAAAATCACAGCCATTACCGGATGAACTTCTGGCACACCAACAATTGGTCGGTACAAACCAATCCCAATTCACTTGAAAAACCAACACAACCGTATGAATTGGAGGTAGACTGGATGTCGTATGATCCGTTTGATAAATAGAATATAAACGCTGGTTTGAAATAAAAAGTAGTACTGTCATTTAAAGCAGTTTTCAATTCTTTGTTACTACTTCATCTAAATTCAAAATAGCATTTGCCACCACGGTTAATGCTGCGGTTGCAGGATTTGTATGTTCATTGATTCCACCAATTATTTCACAGGTTTTATCAGCATCGTTTTTAAACTGAGCATATCCCTGGTTGTATAAATGCAGCAATGCCTGCAAACTTTTTTCATCAATCGCATGGTGCGTTGCCAATTTAAAACCGGTACTGATTTGTTGTTTTATTTCTTTTCCTGCTGTTGCCTGCATGCGGTAAGCGAACTGCCTTGCAATGTCGATGTAAGCAGAATCATTTAAAGCAGTGAGTGCCTGCAGCGGTGTGTTGGTACGTATGCGGCGAACGGTACACACTTCCCGGGAAACACCATCAAAAGTAAGCATGGACGGGTAGGCGGCAGAACGTTTCCAGTAAGTGTACAATGCCCGACGGTACTGATCTTCGCCCTTGCTTTGTACCCATTCTGCACCGTTCCAGGGCGATAGCCAGATGCCTTTGGGCTGGTAAGGAAATACACTAGGGCCATACATTTTATTGCTGATAACACCGCTAATACAAAGCGCCTGGTCCCTCACCTGCTCTGCCGATAAACGTACCCTAGGGTAACGGGCATAAAATTTATTGGTGGGATCCTTCTGCAATTGTTCCGGGCTTATTTTAGCATCCTGTCGGTAAGTGGCACTCAGTACCATTGTTCTGATCAGTTTTTTTACACTCCATTTATCTTGGTGCATAAAGTTGTAGCTCAGCCAGTCCATCAGTTCCTGGTGTGTCGGTGGTGTTCCTTGTGAGCCCATATCTTCCAGCGTTTCTACAAGGCCTGTTCCAAACAGTTGCTCCCACACCCGGTTTACCATTGTTCTTGCGGTTAATGGATTTTGTGCAGAGGTTAACCATGCTGCCATTCCCAGTCTGTTCCTGGGCACATTGGCTGGCAACACACCCAATGATGCCGGTACATCGGGATTTACTACTGCACCTTTTACGAGCCAGTTACCTCTTTCAAAAACATTGGATGTACGGTGCATAAAAGAAGGGTTGTCCATCATCACCGGTGTGGTGGGTACATCGGCACTTAGCAGTTGCCAGAAGTTTTTTTGTACTGTTTCAAAACCAGGTTTATCTGCCCCGGCCAATTCATTGGTAAAATAGAACCAATCAAAAATAACACCGGTAGCTTCCGGCTTTTTTAGCTGGCTGTTTTTATAAGTAAAGTAAAGATGGTGAATGCCGCTCTGTGGCATTAATGTAGCCTTGCTGATGATCCATCCACTGGCAGATTTTTTTAGCGGAATGGTTGCAATAACCGGACCGCCCGGTTGATCAATGTGTATTTGCCAGGTGCCGCCATCTGCATAAGGCTGGCTGCGGAAAATCAATTGTGTATGATTGGTGAGGTCTACATTTTTAAGCCGGCAAATGGCATTGTTGCGAAGCGCCAGCCATTTGGTATCTGATAGTTCACTGTTGGTAAAACTATCGCAGATAAGGCTATTGTACGTGGGTTGCAGGGTTTTTAAAAACGTGTAGGTTTGTTTTGCTTTTACAGTGCTGGTATTTTGTTGCAACCAGTTGGTAAGATTGGTGAGTTCAGTTTGCAGGCTATCGCTGTAATGCCGCAACAAGGGATAGTCTGCATAGGTATCCTCATCACGGGTATCATTATAAAAAGCAAGGAATTTATAATAGTCTTCATGCTTAAATGGATCATACGGATGGCTGTGGCATTGCACGCAGGCAAAGGTAGTTCCCATCGTGGCTTGCCAGGTAGTGTTAACCCGGTCCATTACCGCAGATGTCCTGAACTCTTCATTGTCTGTGCCGCCTTCATCATTTGTCATGGTATTGCGCTGAAAAGCGGTAGCAATAAAATCTTCATCTGTTGCCCCGGGCAATAAATCGCCGGCAATTTGTTTGGTAAGAAAACTATCATACGGCATATCCCGGTTAAACGCATTGATGAGCCAATCGCGGTAATGCCAGATGTTTCTGCTGTCATCTCTCTCGTACCCTTTGGTATCTGCATAACGGGCTAGGTCGAGCCAGAGGGCTGCCCATTTTTCACCAAAATGCGGCGAGGCCAGTAGCGTATCCACCAGGTTAGCATAGGCTTTTTCGCTGTTGTCGCTGAGGTATTGCTGAGCGATATTTTCGGGTGCAGGCATACCTATAATATCAAGACTAACCCGCCGGAGTAAGGTTTGTTTATCTGCCTGCGGCGAGTAAGCCAGACCAGCGGTTTTCCATTTTGCTTCAATAAAATTGTCTACCTCATTGGCCGCCCATTTGCTGGTAGTTTTAAATAAACCAAAAAAAGCAGCGGGTTGCGGAACCGGCGTTTCTTTAACCGGTGCGTAGGCCCAATGTTCGCCCCAGCGGGCCCCTTCTTTAACCCAGCGGGTAAGAATGTCGATATCGCCTGCCGATAAATGATCATGTTTGTAAGGCATTCTTTCTTCCGGATCTTTTAATGTCAGTCGCCTGATCATATCACTGTTTTCCGGATCGCCGGGAATGATGACGGGTTTACCCGATTCGGTTTTACCCAATGCTTCTTCCCTGAACAACAGACTAAAACCACCTTTTTGTTTTACGCCGCCGTGGCAGGTGATGCAATTTTTATTGATGATGGGTTTTACATCTGCCGTAAAATCAACCGGTGGTCTTCTTGTTACATATAAAAAACTACTGGCTGCAACCAATAGCCCGATGCTAACGATGATAATTTTTTTTGAATGGAAGGCAGGCATTTTACAGCATCTTTTTTACTGTCTAAAAATACCGATATTCAGGCGAAATACATTCAATGATTTTAAAATCTACAGTGGCAATAAACTCACAAACAGTCGGTGAACAAAGTATTCCACCGACTTGCAGACTTACACATTTTCAGGAACACCATTTTTATCGGTTGGGAGAATGCTTGACGGTTGACATTGAACCTTACTTATTTTTCTTCCAATAATCAACAACAAAACCGATCCAGTCTTTGTTCTTGGCTGGAATGAATACGTCCGGAGGTATACCGGTATAACTGTAGGTAACACCATCATCCAGGTAATTACTCCTGCGGCTTGGAATGTACATCATTAGTTTTTTGCAGGGAAAGGTAAATTCCTGCAAATCGCCATAGTCCATATAGCCGGCAGAATTTTCACCGAACACGGTAACCTTATCGCTGATGCCTTTGGCTGTGAGCAAAAAAGTTTCGCCACTGCTACCGTTGTTTCTGTCTGACAATACCGCCACCCTTTTGGGAAAGGCCAGTACTTTATCGTATTTCAATGAGTCGCTGCCACTATCATACCAACTGTTGGGATTGGCCTCTCCAAAACGGATTATTTTAGTGAGATAGCTGAGTGTACCGGTATCCATTAAAGTCCTATTCTCTTCTGTAAATTTTTTAAAAGCTGTGGTTTGTTCCGGTGTCATCCAGTGTTTATCGCCTTTATCATACATTGTTTTTGTGTAAAAATAAGGCAGCAGGTTTTGAAACACATCGGTTGAGCCACCACCATTGCCCCTGAAATCTACAATCCAGTTGGGTATTGTTTTCAGCCTGGCAGCATTGGCTTTCAGCAGGCTGTCCAGTATTGGTTTGTTGGCAAGATCGCAGGATTTTAAAGCGATGTACAATGTAGCAGCATCCAGCATTCTTAATTGCACCTGGCCGCCAAACATGGTGGAATAAACAGCTTTTGTAAAACTGTCTTTACCGGCCGGAAACATTTTTTGCCAGGAACCAAAGCGCTGGATTTCAATAAAGTTTTTATTCAGCACAACGGTGGTAGTATCTATGGAAAAATTACCCATCCTGTAGGCGGTAACAAAACTGTTTTTATGCTGTGATGTACTGCTGAATTTCAGCATACCTTCTCTCCAGTTCTTATTTTCTGCCGAAACAATGATGGCTTCATATTGCCTGCTTTTTTTATTCAGCATTACCCCTATTTCATAGCCTTCTGTTTTCCATACTCCTTCCAGCGGTGTTAATTTATTTGTAGTAAGATACTTATAGATACTATCCTTTGTCCACCCGGTTTGAACGGGTGCGGCTGATGGAGTGGCGCTTGCATTATTTTCAGCAGGTGGCAGATCGCCCTTCAATTGCAAATGTTTATCAAGAAAAAACAAGCGGTACTTGTCCAATAGCTGATAGCAGGTTTTTAAATCATTTGCTGTACCGGCTGCTTGTCTTAAAGAATCGATCAATACATTGTACCGTTGTTCGGTAGCAGGTTTTACCTTGTCTTTGTATCCAGCATAATTAAGCGAAACCTTTTCAATCATGTGGTTTAGATTGAGCAGGCAATTGCAACTGTCCTGTGCAAATGCGGACAGGCTAAACGGGAGTAAAAAAGCAAGGATTAATTTTTTCAAGAAAGTTGTTTTTGATATTATTATTTAATTGTAAAAAGCGAATATACTATAAAAGTATATTTATCTTTCAGGGTACTGCTGTCATCTTTTCTGCCTAAAACCGTTGCGGACAAGGTGTTCCTTTCATCGTATAATCTTCATCACATCTGTCGTCAGAACGAATGCCTTTTGGTGTTAATTTCTCCCAGATAAAAGCCCCTTCTCCACTGCCGGCACTCCTTGAAAACCCAAGTTTTCCAGTAGTGGCATCGTAACTCATCCCAACCCTAACCCTGTCTGTTTCATTGTAACGCCTGTCGAATAAATCAAGGCTGAGGGTTATTGCAAATGCATCGCTATTTTTAAAATTTACATTACCCCTGTACCAGGCACCAATAGCCATCCGGGCATTTTTGTATTCACATCCCACACTTACAGAATTGCTTTTTGCCTGCTGGTAAAAAATGATACTTGGTAAAAAATAAGAGTCCCCATCTTCATCAAGATCCATTTTATAGCGTGCATAAGTAAACCAGCGCCGGGGGAGTTTGCTGTAAGTGTTTGAGGTAAGTGATTCATCGGGCTGATTAATGTGCTGGGCCCCGCCGCCAATCATCCAGTTATCCCGGTAATACAATAAAAACCCGGCTGCAAAATCAGCTAAATATTTATTGTTGTTTAGTGCCACATCCACCCCAGAAATGGCTCCTGGTATAATACCGGTATTATCTATCTGATCGCTAAAATATAATTTATTGTAGTTTATACTACGGTTAGCCACCCCTGCCTGTAATCCTAAATGTAACCGGGCATTTGGTAAGCACAGCGCATAAGAATACATAGCATGTAAACTATTTTTATTAAGGTATCCTTCTTTAGAATTTGTTAACAACAGCCCTACGCCTCCATGTAAATTTTTAATATACCTGTCTACCCCAACAGCTGCATACTGCATATTGGAAGGTACATTTATCCACTGCCGTTTATACGTTGCCGTAAAACGCAGGTCCATTTCTGCATTGCCAGCTGTGGCAGGATTTAACGTTAAGGGGGCATTGAATACCTGTGTAAAGAAAGGGTCTTGCGCCATTGTTTTCGCACTAAAAAAAATAAGACCGGTAACTAAATATTTTTTCATTTTTCTACTATTAATGTTTAAAAAAATGCTGGTTAATTTTTTATTTAACTACTGTTATACTACCTGCTTTTTTATATTTACTTTCTCCAGGATAAATCATGCCCAGCCATTCAGACCCATTAGCAAATTTTGCCTGAATTTTCCAAACGTAAACATCCTGTTGCACAAGGCTGCCTTTATACTTTGCATCCCATGGCTGGTTAGGTGCTCCCTTGCTGTCAAGGCCGGTACTTTCAAAAACCAATTCTCCCCAGGTGGTAAATATCTGGAGGTGGTATTGTTTTAAGCCCACCGCTTTGGGTAAAAAGGTTCTTAAGTTTTCCTGCATACAATTAGGACAAATGGCATTGGGAATATACATCCAGCCCGGGAAGCCATCAATGCGGGCAATCTTTATGGTAGTATCTGCACAGTTGGAAATTTTATCCAGCACAATTAAACGGATAGGGTAATTACCGGTATCTGTATACTTGTGATTTATTACATCTCTTGTTTCAGCAAATGTTCCATCACCTAACGACCACAGATATTGATAGTTATTACTGTTTAGGGTAAGATTATTAAAGCTAAAAGTATAATTGGGCACTGTAATTACAGGTGTTGGACTTATAAAAAAATCTGATGCCGGAGGCACTTTGGCCAATACCAGGTTAGGTTTTACCACAGAGTCTTTACAACCAAATGTGCTGAATGCTACCAGTTTAATGGTGTAAGGATTTTCACTTGGTGCAAACAATTTAATTGGGTTAATGGCTGTGCTGTTGGTTCCATCTCCAAAGCTCCAAAGATAGCTGCTGCCATTGGTTGTTTGGTTGGTGAGTTGAACGCTGGCCGTATCGCAGGTAAGGGTAGTGTTCACCGCAAAATCAGCATGCGGTTTAATGGAAACTTTTACCAGTTGGCTGGCAGTATCTTTACAAACACCATCGCTTGCAATCAACGAAATAAGGTACTGGCCCTGGATGGTATACAAATGTGTAGGACTTGTAAAGGAAGTGGCAGGCGTGTTATCTCCCCAATCCCAAATGAATGAACTGGCATTGGTGGTGGTATTATTGGCACCAACATTTAATACGCCGGTGCAGCCCAATGTATCACTCACGGTAAACCCAATGGCAGGCTTTATCCTGGAGGTAAAATTAACTGAAAACGTATCTGGTTTACATCCGTACACATTATCAGCTATCAACGTAACTGTATGTAAAGTAGCAGCTTTGGTAATAACGATTACAGGCGCTGCTGCTGTGCTGACCAATATGCCGTTTACCAACCATTTATGCAATGTTGCAAAGGTTGATGTGTTGGTGATAGATGCAATAAACGGCACACAGTCGTTGGGGTTTGCAATACTGAATTGCGCTTTTGCAACTGGGTTCATTTGCAATATCGCTTTTGCTGTATCACTGCAACCTGCCGTATTGGTAACTATCAATGTGGTATTAAACGCTCTTGGCAAAATTGCCAGGGCTGGCACCGTATATTGATGGTTAAAATTACCATTAACAGAAAGCGGCACATCATCAACCAGCCAGCTATACCTAATAGGATCGTTTGCATTATAGGTGGTTGTGTTGATGTAGGAAATTGTTGTATCTCTGGTGCATATTGACATGTTGGAGGGTGTAAAAGATGCTGCCGGTTTACCATTTACTGTAAAAGGAATAATTGTGCTGTCCGTGCAACCAGCAGCATTTTTCGCCAATAGTTTTACATAAAAAGTACCGGGCTTTTTAAACGTGTATTGTGCAATAGTGTTGTTGGTAATAATGATAGATGGAGAAACAGTACTGTCGTAAAAATACCAGCTGATATTTTCATTAATAATTCCGGTTACTGTTACCAATAAAGTAAAAGGGGCACAATTTACCGCCCTGATATTTGATTGAACAGCCACATTGGGTTTGCCTAAAACGGTAATTGATTTTACAATGGTATCATAACAAACCAATCCAAATTCATTTGATTTTTCTGCCCTTAAATAAATAGTATAGTTGCCCGAAGCGCTATATACATGTGCCGGATTAAAACTATTGCTACCAGTTCCATCACCCCAAAACCACTGATAATTGGTTGCATTTAAAGACGTGTTGTTTACTTTAACCGTATCGCCCACACAATAAAGGCTGGCGTTGGTTGTAAAAGCCGCTACCGGTTTAGTGTACACTGTTACCGACCTGTAAACAGTAGTATCGCTGCAACCATTGGTAATGTCAATTTTAATGATAAATGTACCTGCGGTATTAAAACTATGCACCACGTTACCCTGATTGTTATTGGTGATAATATTGGGTGTGCCATCACCAAAGTTCCATGTAAAAGAAGTGGCTCCGGTAGTGCCGTTATTGAACGCAACAATGTGTGGAGCACAACCATACAAATCACTGCCATTAAGATTTATACGTGGTTGTATATCATTGGCTGCTACCCTAACATTAATAACCTGTGTATCTCTTTTGCATTCATTGGCGGCAATTAACTGTATCGAAAAAGTATCTGTTTTGTTGCCAATATTGTAAGTATGATTTAAAGTTCCGGTGGTGTAAGTAGTATCTGATTTTCCATCTCCAAAATCCCAGTAATAAGTATTGGGTTTACCCAATGAAGCATTGTTTATAAACACGGTAAAAGGAGAGCAGCCTGCAGTTGTATCTACACCAAAACGTGCCCTGGGGCTGGCCCTTATCTTTACACTATCCCTCCACACTGTGGTATCGCAACCGTTAAATGCTTTTAAGGTTACCTGGTAAGTAGTGTCTCTGTTATCCGGACTGGCATTAAAAATTATTGTGCCGGGCTGTGCCTGCGTACTGACAATTCCATTACCAAAATTCCAGCTAAAGTTGATGCCGCTGATACCACTGGAAGTGTTGGTAAAACTTACCGGTAAAGGGCTACAGCCATAGCCTGTATCTTTAGTAAATTTCGCCTGTGCCGTAACGGCTGTAGCAAATAGTTGCTGGATAGTATCTGGTTTACAACCATACTGACTGGTTGTAATCAATTTTATTAGTACCGTGCTGGCTGAGTTTTGCATGATATAACCAGGAAAGGTGCCCGTGGTATTACTACCAAACTGTATACCATCGGCCTGCCATTGGTACAACCCATTTCTATCTGGATAGGTGGTAACCTTGATAGCTGTGGCCAGGTTAAAAGGTGCACAGGCTATTGTTGGATTGGCTGTAAACAAAGCCCTTGCATCCTGCCTGATAGTAACTTTTACCGGCACGCTAAAACTACCTTGTGTTCCGGTGCATAAAGTAGTAAAGGCGTTTCTGCGGTAAAAAGTTGATACCCCTAAAACCGGTGGCGTATAATTTAAGCCCGTCTCGCCGGGCAAGTCTGTCCATGATAAACTATCTGTACTAAACTGCCACTGGTAGGCAGGTGTGCCGTTGCCTCCTGTGGCTGCCAGTCCATTTATTTGTGTTGGTGGTGTGTTTACACAAACCGATTGATTAGGGCTAATGTTATTGTTGGTGATACCCGGACTAACAGTTACCACCAGTGTATCTTTTGTAATGCAGGAACCAGTACCATAAGTATAAATTACTGAATAAATGCCGGTAGCCGATGGCGTAAAATTTCCTGACGAACTAATAAGGTTTGTGCCCGACCAGGAGCCGCCTGCTGGTGTACCTACTAATAAAAGAGGGATAATATTTTGACATACAGTTGTATCAACACCAGCATTGGCAATGGGTGGATTTATAACAGTAACAAGTAAACTATCTATTTTACTGCATTGATTAAGTACTGCCGTATAGTACAATGTGTAAGAACCATTGCCCGCTGCCAGCGGATTAAATACACCAGCGGTTGTAATGTTTGCACCCGACCAGGTACCGCCTGCCGGTAAGCCGTTAAATTGCACAGTGGAGGTATTATTACAAACAGTACTATCGTTACCGGCACCAGTTTTTGGGAAAGCTTGTATGGTGACAGTAATATTGGCCGTGTCTGCACAGCCATTCGCTGTTGAGCCAATTATCTGGTAAGTTGTTGCAACTGTTGGCGTAGCTATTACAGTATCAGTATTGTTGTTACTTAATCCTGTAGACGGAGACCAACTGTAGGTTGTTGCACCAGCCGCCGTTAATTGTGTGTTACCACCCTCACAAATAGTTACACTTGCGGGATTTAATACAACTACCGGTCTTTTTTTAACAGTAATCAGCACCGTGTCTGTTGAGAAACAATCTGCACCGGCGGATGCCTTCACTACATATGTATAGATAGTATCTGTGTTAACTCCGGCATAAGTTAAGGTTACATTGGTTATCGCAATATTGGCATTGCTTAACCCTGTTGCAGGCGCCCATTGATAAGTAATACCGGGTAGTGCCGTTGTTCCGATTGATGTACTGCCCTTGCTGCAAATATTTTTATCAGCCCCTGCATTGGCTACCGGAGGGGAGGTTACAGTGACAGCACTTATGGCTGTTGTTATACCACATTCGTTGGTTACACTAAGTTGTACCGGATGTGAACCCAATAAAGCATAACTGATATTACCGGGAATTAAATTGGTTGATACAGCGGGGATGCCATCAGTAAAAGTCCAGTTATATTGCAAGGGTACTATTGGGCTGCAACCTGCAACAATTGCTACAGGGCTGATACTTCCATTGGCACAAATTGCCGTAATTGGGTTGATCTTAACCTGTGGTTTTTGCTTTACAATAATCGTTTTGCTTATTGAATCTATACCACATGGGCTTGTTACCGTCAGCGTTATTTTGTAAGTGCCTGCATTGGTAAATACAAAAGAGGGATTGGAAGAAGAATCAGCTGTTCCGTTGGTGAAATTCCATGCCGCTGTTATTCCGCAAAAACCTGTAGTATAAGTTACGCTCCATTTATAAGTGGGTGCAGCACAGGCATTGAATGTATTGGTGGTGTTGGTAGCGGTTACGGCTACAGGCGAACAACCTTCTGCCTGGTCGAGAGTAAAACCTGGGGCAGGTGGGGCTACTATGCAGACAGTTTTTTTAATGGAGTCTGTTCCACAAACTCCGGCTGCAGTAAGGGTAACTGTGTATACTCCGGCAATTGTGTAAATATGTGTCGCATCTTTTGTAGTAGCTGTATTTTGTACTCCAGAGCCAGGGTCACCAAAATTCCAGGTGTACTTGGTGTTATTATTGCAATCGGGACCATTAAAGGCCGTGATACCTGTATTTGTAAACTTAATTATTTGATTGGTACAACCGGGGGTAGGGTTCGTTATAAAATTTGCCTGTGGCTTTTTAAAAATTTTTATGTTATCGATATATGCCTTTGTAACATCACAACTATTTTGTGCACTCACCGAAACTATAAATTGCCTGCCCGGCAATTCGCAGCTACCCTTTGTAAACAGGTGATAAATAGAGTCTACAGCCAGCGGAGTTGTCCAGGTTACGTTAGGCGAACCATCCCCAAAATTCCATATGTACACGGTTCCCGGCGAATTGTTGATATAGTTTTTTACCTTAAACCAAAACCCTGCACTGTCGCAACGTTGGGTGCTTCCTCCCGGTGGCCCTTCAATACCTACGGCTGGGTTTAACTGGTTTATAACGGTATATGTTTTGATATTACTACAGCCATTGCCGCTGTTGGTTGCACTAAACGACAAGGTAAAAACGCCGAAATCATTATAAGTATGTGTAAGCGGAAAACTGCTGTTTGTTACACTTATATTGCCTCCTCCATCGCCCCAGTTAATTACATAGCTCCCTATTGAATTAGGATTGCCGGAAATATTATTTACAGTTACTGTATAAACAGGACTGCCAGTGTTGTTACCACAATTATTAAACTGCGAAAATGTTTTTATATCTTCCAGCTGAGGGTCAGGCAGCTGATTTACTGTAACAGTTTGATTGGCCGATGCAGTATTACAACCTGCATTGTTAGCTTGCACGGAAGCAATAAAAGGTTGTGTGCCACTACCCAATGCCGCAACATAAGCATGCGTAACATTTTGACCAACTGCTGTAGCAGCATCACCAAAATTCCAGGTATAGGTAACGCCTGCAACTGGCGCAGTAATATCAAAGTTTACAGGCAGATTAGCACACTGGCCACCGTTAGAAATGGTAAATGCAGGCGCAGCTGGAAAAGTATTTACTGTTACTGCTACCGCAGCAAGTGTAGCTGGATTACCTGCAATTACAACTGCCACGCTATAATTACCTGTAGCAGTTGCGGTGTAAGTAGCATTGGTAGCACCCCCGATAACAGTACCATCATTCAGCCACTGGTATGGCCCTGCAACAGATGGATCAATAGAAAGTTGTACGCTGCCACCAGTACAAAATGTAGTTGGTCCCCCAGCCTGTATCGACTGCCCATACATAACCATTGAGTAAAATAAAAAGAAAAAGAACGATAAAAAATATTTCATTAACAGTTATTATGCATTAAAATAAATACCCAACAGGCAGGAATATTTGTACATAAATACTACCGCTGGTTTGATTAAAAAAATGGCTTGCTGATCGTTAGATATTAAGGGAGGAATTACATGGGGATATTATGCAGATTAGCTGGTAAAAGTAATGACGTAACTATTTTTTACGTTATCATTAGTACAATAAATATAATGAATAATTGATAATAAACTAACCGGACAATAATCGAGTATAAATACAAATAAATTCAGCGTGATTAAAATGTTTTAAATGCTGACTTCGCAATCTCAAAATAATATTGGTTTATTGTGTATTGCCTGGCTAACACATTATCCTTATAAATCAAAAATAAATTCACACAGTATAATAAAAAACCGAAGTCATAAAAGCTTGGTTTTTTACATTTGCGATAATAAACTTATTCTAAAATTCCTTCCAATGCCAAAAAGAAAGCATACTCTCTCGCTTTATCTTTCAGTGGTTTAAATCTTCCGGAAGCGCCACCATGGCCTGCATCCATGTTGGTATAGAGAAATAATTTGTTGCTATCTGTTTTCATTGCTCTTAATTTGGCCACCCATTTGGCAGGTTCAAAATATTGTACCTGGCTATCATGCAGGCCGGTAGTTACCAGCATATTTGGATAGGCTTTCTTTTCTACATTGTCGTAGGGAGAATACGATTTCATATAGTCGTAACTTTCTTTCTTGGCGGGGTTACCCCATTCATCGTATTCGTTGGTAGTTAACGGTATGCTTGCATCACTCATGGTGGTAACCACATCTACAAAAGGAACGGCGGCAATTACACCATTCCAAAGATCTGGCCGCATGTTTACAACAGCACCCATTAAAAGCCCTCCGGCACTGCCCCCATTGATGTACAAATGTTTTGTACTGGTATATTTATTGGCTACCAGGTATTCAGCACAATCAATAAAATCGGTAAAAGTGTTTTTCTTTTTCATCATCTTTCCATCCTCATACCAATACCTGCCCATCTCTTCACCACCCCGTATATTCGCTATAGCAAAGGTAAAACCACGGTTCAATAAACTTAACCGTACACTGCTGAATGAAGCATCGCTGCTGATACCATAACTGCCATAAGCATTTAGCAACATGGGTGCATTGCCATCTTTATTAAACCCTTTTTTATACACTACTGCAATAGACACTTTTGTACCATCTTTTGCTGTAGCAAACAGCCGTTCGGTAACATAATCGGCTACTTTAAAATCGCCCAGTACTTCCTGTTGTTTTTGCAGCTTTTTTTCTTTACTCAACATATTGTAATCATATACAGAATTGGGTGTGGTTAGAGAAGTATAATTAAAACGCAGCACATCGGTGTTGTAATCCGGATTGGCACCAATGCTGGCTGTGTAGGCGGGGTCATCAAAAGCAAGGTAATGGCTGGCATTGTCTTTCAGATTAATGATATGCATTTGCGTGAGGCCATTGATTCTTTCAGATACAGCCATATAATTTTTGAATAATTCAAATCCCTGTACCAGAATACTATCGCTGTGAGGTACAAGGTCTTTCCAATTGGAAGTATCTTTTTTATCTTCTGTGCAGGTTACCACTTTAAAATTTTTCGCCTGCAGGTTGGTACGAATGTAAAACTTGTCATTCGCATGGTCAACATCATAGAGCACTTCTTTGATGCGTGGCTGAAAAACTGCAAATGCATCATCCGGCTTTGATGCATCAATCCATTTTATCTCAGATGATAAAGTTGCCTGCGATGTTATCAGGATATATTTATCCGATTTTGTTTTACCTACGCCAATGTAATTACTCGGGTCTTTCTCTTCATATACCAGTTTGTCCGAAGAAGCTTCAGTACCCAATACATGCTTTTTTATTTTTTCAGATAATAGGGTAACCGGATTTTTGGCGGTGTAAAAAATGGTCTGGTTATCATTGGCCCAAACGGGGTCTCCTTCTGTATCTGTTACTGCATCGGTATAGGTTTCGCCGGTTTCAAGATTTTTTATATGGATAGTATATTCTCTTCTTGATAACATGTCTACTCCATAAGCCAGTAACTTATTATCCATGCTAACAGCAAAGCCTGTAGCAGAAAAATAATTGTGTCCTTCAGCCATGGCGTTTACATCCAGCAATACTTCTTCGGCCGCATCAAGCGTTCCCTTTTTTCTGCAATACACAAAATAATCTTTTCCTTCCACCTGCCTGGTATAATAAAAATAGCCACGTTTAAATGATGGTACGCTTTCATCTTTTTCTTTTATCCTTGCTTTCATTTCTGTGTACAATTTTTCCTGCAATGTTTTGGTGCCAGACATCATAGTGTCGTAGTATTTATTCTCTGCTTTTAAATAATCGACTACTTTGTTGCTGTCTGGTCCCTTTTTAAAATAATCATTCAGCCAGTAATAATTATCTGTCCGCACATCACCATGGGCGGTTAGTTCCTTTGGTTTTATTTCGCATACCGGCAGGGGTATATTTACCGGCCAGCTATAAGCCATTTTTTTCACTTGTGTTTGGTTGTTACATGATAGTGCCACAATAGCGATAACAGCTACCGGCAACAAATTTTTTTTTGTTTGCATAAATATCTTGGTTGAGTGTTTTATAAAGAAAATATTTCGCTTTTTGTTATCCAATTACAGTACAGTATGAAAGATTAATCGAACATAAATTTCACTATACACATTCATCATTCACCAATTTAATTTCTCCTTGCCAATACAAGCGGTATTTTAAATTGTTTGGTCTTTCCTTGAAGGTTAAAAATTGTTGTGTACACAATATAAACTCCAATTACCAATGATTGATTTTTTTCTCCCAACCCATCCCATTTAAAACTTCCTTTTGTACCACACAGGGCATTGCGCTGCAGGTAGCGAACCGGACGCCCGACGGCATCAAAAATAGTAATTGTAGCTACATAACCCGGTTCCGGAAAATTATATTCAAGAGTAGCAAAATCATCCTGGCCATCATTATCCGGCGATACAATTTCCGGCGATAATTTTATATCTCCCTTCACTCCATTATTCATGTGATATTGCGAATTTTTATACGTAGGTGTACCATAACCTACGCTGGTAGCTGCTGAATGCCAGTTGTCCGCATATTGAGTGGTAGCGTTGTAATCAATTCTTTCCAACGCTACACCTTCTGCATTATCTAATAATTTGAAATGCCATTTATCGCTATAGGCTAATTCATCTACTATATTACCCTGTGCATTTAAAATAAGTGTATTGCCTTTGTCGTCATTAAAAGATGGAAGATTGATTGCAATAAATGCATTCGGATTTTGGTTGATGTAAGTTGCTTTTACATAAGTTACATCAGGTGTAAGCACCATGAAATCCTGCGGAAAAAACAAATAGTTTTCTTTGCTTATTTGGGTAATGCTGCTGATAGTGCCATTACTGCTGCGGTTAGCAATATAGGTTTGTCTAAGATCAATCACCTTGTTACTACGGTTATAAATTTCTACATAATCACTTCCGGTTGGTGGCGGATTAAATAAAATTTCGTTGATTACAATATCCAGGCTGTCTGCTATTTGACTTATGCCGACCCTGGCAGTGTTTTTTGAACTGATTGCATTGCCCACACAATCTGTAATGGCGGAAGTGGTGATGGTGTAAATTTTTGAAGTCGCCAGCGGTGTACTTAAACGAAGATTTACTTTATCAAATATAGGAGACACTGCAACCGCAGTAACTGGTAAGCCAATGCCATCGCTGATTGAATAACCTGCTACAACAGCAGCTTTAAGACTATCCAAAGGTTCATCAAAAACCAAGGTAACGGTTATATTATCTACTGCGTAAGCCCGTAAAAGTTTGGGTGCTGATTGATCAGGATTAATTGCTTGGGTTGCATTTTTACTACCTGGCGAACCGCCTCTCAAATCTGTACTTGCTTTCCAGTTACTAATACCCGAGCATGGATTTCTTGTGTCAATCATTTCAAGTGTCCATCCACCAGCTTTCTTTAATTCGTTTTGGAACCAGGCAATTGAATAACTAACTGCATGAATTATTTTGCCCTCAGCAGAAATAAGCGATAGCTGATCGGCATCATTATCAAGTGAGGGAAAGGCACTTACAGCTATTGTTTTTCCAAATGGCACCATGGTAGCCACTGCACTGCCGGTGCAGATAATTACAAAACTATCTGGCTGTAAAATAAAATTGGGCATTGCTCCACTTATGCTGTTAAGGTCGCCGATCTTCCATCCCTTTAGGTTAATGGCAGTGGCAGAAGTATTGCGTAATTCTATCCATTCATTATTTGGCAATGCTACAACAGGTGTTGGATCGGCCATTATTTCATCTATTACAACATCATACTGTTGTGTTGTATAAGGAACAATATAAATAAACGTTGCTGTTGCATTTACTATGGCATTGCCTGAAAGATCTTTTATATTATTTACAGTAAGCTGGCAATTTTTTCCATTGGGGAAATTATTTGCAAATGTTAAATGAACCAATGCAGCATTAATTGCATCCAATACAGCTGTTGTGGGAGAATTTATTGAATTATTGACAACATAATTATTTGTTTCCTCGCTGCTTGCTCTGTCCAATGACTGATCAAATAATACATCTAATTCATAAGCCGAAGTTACTGTTGTTGATTGTATAACAGGCGCTATTGCATCCGACAGAAAAGTCTTTACCTTGCTATCATTTAAAAAATATTTTTGTTCAGAAACTTCAATGTTGCTGCTGTTTTGAAATTGAAAAAATGTATTAATAATCCTGGTAACTGAACCTTCTTCCTGTATAGCATTATTTGCAAAATACACATCCTTGAAATTTTCTGATGCTACTACATGGGTTATGAAATAACTCCAGATTATTACCTGTAGAAAAAGTAGCCTTTTTTTAGTCATATAGCGGTAGGTTATTCTAAAGATACATATTATTAATCTTTTGCAAGTTCCATTAATTATGATTTCAGAAGTTTAAAGAGTAAACAGTATAATTTGACAACTTTCAATATTAAGTTTCCGGCACAACCCAAAATATAAGCAAACCCATTTTATGTTAGACAGTAGGTAATTAATTTTACCGAATGTTTGGTTGATTATTAAATTGTAGCTATTTTCGTTTTATAATGATAACGATAAAACATACAAAAACAACCAAGAAACATTCCGGTAGCGGAAGGTAAATTAGTATTTTGTTTGTTACACAATATGCACAGCCTTCCGCCAAAAACGGAAGGTTTTATTTTGCCCTCCCTTTGTTAAGACGAATGAGTTGTGAAATAAAAGAGTAAACCTTTAATTAAATAAAAACTAAAAAACTAAAAAAAATGAAAGTTGCTGTTGTTGGCGCTACCGGTTTGGTAGGTACTAAAATGTTGCAGGTGTTAGCAGAAAGAAATTTTGATGTAACGGAATTAATTCCGGTAGCTTCTGAAAAATCAATTGGAAAAGAAGTAGAATTTAAAGGAAAAAAATATAAGGTAGTTGGCTATGAAACTGCCATTGCGGCTAAACCTGCTATTGCTATTTTTTCAGCCGGCGGTGGAACTTCTCTTGCCCTTGCTCCAAAATTTGCTGAAGCCGGTATTACAGTAATTGACAACTCGAGCGCATGGCGTATGGATCCAACAAAAAAATTGGTTGTGCCAGAAGTAAATGCAAGTGTGCTAACTGCTGAAGATAAAATAATTGCCAACCCCAACTGCTCAACCATTCAAATGGTAGTGGTATTAAAACCATTGCATGATAAATACAAGATCAAAAGGGTTGTAGTATCTACTTATCAAAGCGTTACCGGTACCGGTGTTAAAGCCGTTGAACAATTAATGAATGAAAGGAAAGGTGTAGAAGGAGAAATGGCTTATAAATACCCGATCGATTTGAATGCCATTCCGCAAATAGATGTGTTTCTAGAGAATGGCTACACTAAGGAAGAAATGAAAATGACACACGAAACCGTTAAGATTATTGGTGATACCAATATTAAAGTAACTGCTACCACAGTTCGCATTCCCGTAATGGGCGGCCATAGCGAAAGTGTAAATATAGAATTTGAAAATGATTTTGATTTGAATGAAGTTAGGGAGCTTTTAAGCAAAGCCCCGGGTGTAGTAGTGCAGGATGATATAGCTAATTTCATTTATCCAATGCCGTTAACTGCACATGAAAAAGATGAAACTTTTGTAGGCAGAATACGGAGAGATGAGACTCAGGCCAATACTTTAAACTGCTGGATTGTAAGCGACAACCTGCGTAAAGGTGCTGCTACCAATGCTGTGCAGATTGCAGAATACCTGGTGGAGAAGAGACTGGTGTAAAAAATATTATTTATATAAAATTAAAAATGGCCATCTTTAAAAGATGGCCATTTTTAGTAGTTTGCAGAATGTATTAACTAATCGTCCATGTTTCATTGCCCCGTAATAATTTATCTAAATCCCCTTTGCCTCTTTTTGCAATGATCTCTTCTATCTGCATCGCCATTCCTTCTTCATAACATGCTCTTTCAGTTTCATAAAATACACCGAAAGGCCTTGGTAAATGACCTGCAAGCTTTGGATCATCAAACATGCGGATCAATATCTGTGCTTTGTAAAAATCTCTGTCGTCGTGTATCCACAGGTCATCTGCACTAACACCTCCTTCGCCAATTGTTACAATAACCGGTTTAAATCCATCCAGTTTAATACCCTTATTTTGTGCAGCACCAAACACCAATGGTTTGCCTTGTTCTAAAAACAATACCTCTTCCGGCTTACTGCTTTTTTCTGTAAATATCTCAAAAGCACCATCATTAAAAATGTTACAGTTTTGATAGATTTCTAAAAATGAAGATCCTTTGTGAGATTGGGCACGAAGTAACATTGCCTGTAAATGTTTAGGATCTCTATCCATTGTTCTTGCAATAAAACTTGCATCTGCACCCATTGCCAATGCAAGCGGATTAAATGGATGATCAATGCTGCCAAAAGGAGTTGATTTAGTAATTTTATTTTCTTCCGAAGTAGGAGAATATTGGCCCTTTGTTAAGCCATATATCTGGTTGTTAAACAATAAAACATTTACATCAAAATTTCTGCGCAATAAATGAATGGTATGATTTCCTCCAATACTCAACCCATCACCATCACCTGTTACTATCCAAACACTCAACTCAGGTCTTGCTGCTTTTAATCCGCTTGCTACTGCTGTTGCCCTTCCGTGAATACTATGCATTCCATAAGTATTCATATAGTAGGGGAAACGGCTGCTGCAACCAATGCCGCTGATGATTACAATATTTTCTCTTGGAATACCCAGTGTAGGCATAACTTTTTGCACTTGTGCTAAAATAGAATAATCTCCGCAACCCGGACACCAGCGTACTTCCTGGTCGGTGGAAAAATCTTTGGCAGTCAATGTTTTTAAGGGTGCTGATGTTGCTGTTTCACTCATATGGCTTTATATTAGAATTGTAAAGTTACAAATTGATGGTTATAATCTAAAACAAAACATCCTGTTACACGTCATAACATTTTATTATCGCAAATTTTTTAACAATATAAAAGAATACTCGATACATCATTATTAATGTTGATGCGATTTTGCCTTTTACAAATGAAATACTAACGCTGCAATTCAATTAAAAATTTTACAATTTAACAACAGCTTTTACCCCACGTTGTCTTTATATTAATTTTGATACCTACATTGTGTAATAATTAATGCTGCCTGATTTGGAATCGCAGAACTAAATTATTTATTTACATGAAAAAATTAATGTTGTTGTTTTTACTGCTGACCAATATTGGTTTATCAGCCCAGCAAAAATTATTTCATACCTATACTGATTCAGTAAAATTAATTAAAGATGCCAATGAATTAGCTACTGCCTTTTTTACAAAAGTAAAGCTGGCCGATGCCTCGATGACTAAAGTTCCACAGGCAATTTTAAATACACAACCTTACCTGGTTTTTTATACTTCAGAAAATAATGCAGTTAACCTGCCACTTTGGTTTCAGCTAAATACTGATTTACAATTATTTTTTTCCGAGCTTTCGGTTGGTAATAAAAGTGAAGGAAAAAAGATTTTCGGTTTATTTTTTAATGGCTTTTATATTGCCCGTGAATTGGGGCATGCTGTACAATTTGCCAAAGAAAAAAACAATACCAACAAATACCAGGGAGAACTTTTTGCCAATACATTGGCAATACTTTTTTGGCGTGAATCTGCCAATAAAAAGGAGCTGGAAAAATGTTACAACTATGTAAACAGCATGCTAAAAATATTGCCTGATCCTGTTCCTGCAGGAGAAAATGAAGAAGATTATTTCAATAAAAATTATCAAAAATTAGCACATGAGCCACGCAAATATGGCTACATACAATTTAGTCAGTTTAAAAGAATTTATGAAGATAAATCCTTGCCAGGCTTTATTGCTTATTTAAAAAATTATTCGTTAAGATAAATAGTGCTGCAATTTCTAAAAACCTATTTATCCTTACATCCTTCTAAAAAATCTTTCACCCCCAACACAATCTTATCTGCCATTTGCTGCTGGTAATTTTCATCCAGAATTTTTTCCTCCTCTTCCAGATTACTTAGGAACAATGTTTCTATCAAAGCATTTGGATATTCTGTAGGGCTGTTAAGCATAAAATTAAAAGAGCCGATGTTACCATATTCCTTTAACCCCAACTCCAGCATACGTTTATAAATATCCATACTCAAATTCCGATAACCAATGTAGCGGTAATAGGTACTTGTACCTCCAGAACGAAAAGGGTCTTCAGACGAATTCAGGTGAACACTTAGCAATAAATCCGGCAGACTATCTCTATAAAATAATATGCGTTCTTTATTGTCAAAAAATTCTTCTTTAGTACGGGTCATAATTACTTTGGCTCCTTCCTTTTCCAATGCATTTTGTAGTTTTAATGCAACTGCCAATGTAATTTCCTTTTCATAAATTCCTGTTGCTCCAACAGCACCATTGTTAGTTCCGCCATGGCCGGCATCCACTGCAATGGTTAAATTATTCAGTGATAAATTTTCAGGTTGATGCTTTACTCTAATTATAAGCGTATTTCCATTGTAATATACAAGGTGTCCCCAATGTTGGGCATGTTTTAAACTAATTGTTATTCTAAAAATATCATCTGCAACCTGTTCGTAATCTATCTTTTTTATTTCGGTTGCTGTTTGTAGTTGTGTTATCCAATTGGTATTATTAGTGGCGCCAAAAATATCTACTACAATTGTAGAGGGGTCAGTCAATTGAAATGACTGGTAAGGCAGCCTTGCAAACAATCCCACTTTTATATAATCATATTTTTCATCGCCGTACACATTCCATTTGGCAGTTAACGATTCGGGCGTAAAAGTTCCTTTCGGCATCAATGTTACCAACTCTTCCGGTATGTAGGCAATTCTTGATTTTGCCAGTTGAACTTTGTAATGTGTGCTTACTTTTCCAACTATTTTTAATACAATGTTACTGTCTATATAACCCACTTTGGCACCCCCTAATCTGTCGTCACCCAACCCATATTCCAAATGTGCCAGCCTGCCTTTGGTAATGGCAACATCAGAAGCAAAGGGCGACATTACAGAATAAGTTTGTTTTGTTTCTTTAGTAACCTTGTTATTCAAAGAGTCAGTAACGGTGATGGGAATTTTCATCACAGCAAAACTATCCGTAGCTTTCACAATGTATTCTCCCTGGTAAATGCCGGGCATTCCTTTTGTCTGGCTCACCGGCAATTCATACAATCGGGTATCCTGAAATGTGCTTACCACACAGTGGGTTAATGCTTTTACTTTAAATTTTATTCTATCGCCGGGCAACACAATTAAGTTTCCTTCGGGATAAGTTTCAATACTTTCTATGTCTAATACTTTAACAGGTTCTGCAGGCTTTGGTAATGTGTAGGAGTAATTGATTTTTTTTGTCACAGATTTACCGGATAAAGTTGATAGAATTGTAAAGGAGGTATCCCCAGGTTTTAAATTTAGTTCAATGGCAAAAGCCCCAGTAGAAAAGACTTTTACCGGTTTTCCATCAACAGTAACAGCACAGTTTTTACAGGTACTTCCGATTATAAAATTGCCAGACCAGGCTACCGGATTGGTATCTTTAAAAGGCTGCACCAGGCGAATAAATGGTTTATCAGTTGTTTGAGAAAACGTAAAACCAACAATCAATAAAAAGAGTAGCGAGAAGAAAAATTTCATACTGGAAAGATAAAAAATTTAGAAGGGATGAACACAAAAAGATGGCCATTTTCGAACTTTGAAAATGGCCATCTTTAATTTTTAACCTTTCTTGTGGATAAATGCAACTAAAAAATTACAACGCATATTTATTTTCTGCAATCAATTTATCTGCTATTCTTCTACGGGCATCTTTACTATTAAAAGGTGCAGACTTGGTAAAGCGTTTTAAACCCAATAACATCATCCGTTGCTCATCTCCGTCAGCAAAAGCATTGATGGCTTCTTTACCTGCTTTGTTTACTTTATCAATGGCGTCATTTAAATAACAGCGCATGGCATCAATTTGTAAGTTAGCCTCTGATTCACCTTGCTTATCTACTAATTTAATAATCCGTAATAAAGTACTTTCTGCTACAAAAGTTTCAATGGCCATATCGGCAATGTTCATCAGTATTTCCTGCTCGTCCGAAATTTTCATCATTAGCTTTTGTACTGCTGCACCTGCCACCATCAAAATACTTTTCTTAAGGTTCAGGATAGATTTTTTCTCGGCAGCAAATGCAGATTCATCTTCGTTACCAAATTCAGGTATGCTCATTAATTCTTTTGAAACTGCCATGGCCGGTCCCATCAAATCAAGTTTGCCTTTCATGGCTCTTTTTAAAATCATATCCACTGTCAGCAACCTGTTGATTTCGTTAGTGCCTTCGTAAATGCGATTGATTCGGCTATCCCTGTAAGCCCTGCTGATAGCATACTCATCGCTAAAGCCATTACCTCCAAAAACCTGTACCCCTTCATCCACCACATAATCCAATACCTCGCTGCCATGCACTTTTAAAATGGCACATTCAACTGCAAATTCTTCGGCTGCGCCCAATAAGGCCTCATTAAAAGGTTTGCCTGCATTGGCCAGTTCAATTTCTTTATCATCTATCCATTTACTGGTTCTGTACAAAGCACTTTCACATGCAAAAATTCTTATCGCTGCTTCTGCCAGTTTATATTTAATAGCGCCAAAATTAGCAATGGCAGTTTTAAACTGCTCTCTTGTTTTAGCGTATTCAATAGTAGTGTTCAATGCCATTTTAGCACCACCAAGAGCAGCCGCACATAATTTCAACCTGCCGATATTTAAAATATTAAATGCTATGATATGTCCTTTGCCCGCTTCTCCCAATAAATTTTCAACAGGTATTTTCGCATCCTGAAAGTACAGTTGTACAGTAGATGATCCTTTGATACCCATTTTGTGTTCCTCGGGTCCCTGTGTAAATCCTTCAAAGCCTCGTTCCACAATAAAGGCAGAAAACTTATCCCCGTCAATCTTTGCAAACACGGTGTACACATCTGCAAAACCTCCATTGGTGATCCAGCATTTTTGTCCATTTAAAATATACTGCTTGCCATCAGCAGAAAGTACAGCAGTTGTTTTTGCACCCAATGCATCGCTGCCACTATTAGGTTCTGTTAATCCGTAGGCTCCTTTCCATTCTCCACTGGCTAATTTGGGAATGTATTTTTGCTTTTGTTCGTCTGTGCCAAAGTATAAAATGGGCAAAGTACCAATGCCAGTATGGGCCGCAATAGCAACACTAAAAGAGTAGCCACCACCCAAGCCTTCGTTTACAAGTGTTGAGGTAACAAAATCTTTTCCAAGGCCGCCATATTGTTCGGGAATAGAAGCTCCAAGCAAACCCTGTTCACCCGCTTTTACCATCAGCGATGGCATAAGCCCCGGCTCTAATTTATCAATGCGATCCGCCACAGGGTGCACTTCCGACTCCAGAAACTGCAAACACATTTCCTTTACCATCAATTGCTCTTCATTAAAATCTTCCGGAGTAAAAGAGTCGAAGGCATTGCTTTCTTTAACTAACCATTCACCACCTTTTAGTGATGTTGTGGTTGAAGTGGATATACTCATAAAATAAAATTTGCCCCCATCCCCGCCGTGGCGAGATATTTGGAGAATGATTATTTAATATATTTTAATAACAGCACTGTATTTAATTTATCGAAGTGTCAGACAGATCCGGCCAGGTTATCATACACTTTTTGCAACACCAATTTGGCAATCTCAATATGTTCAATGATTACGCCTTCTAACGCTTCGTTCAATGTCTGATTGGCCAGTTCCATTGTTTTATCCTGTAATTCTACCGCACCCGGTGCCAGAAAAATCATGTTCATTCTTCTATCATCTTTACTGGCTACCCGTTTTACCAGTTTCAGTTTTTCCAGGTTGTCTACAAGCCTCGTAATGCTTGGCTTATCTCTAAAGGTGGCATCGCACAATTGTTGCTGACTAAGGCCATCCTGTTTCCACAAATGATACAATACACTCCATTGCTCTATGGTAATTTCAACATTGGCTTCTTTAAAATTTTTTTGTAATCGTCTGCCAATGGCAGTACTCGCCTTGCCTGTGATAAAGCTGTATAATTCTCCCCTTTTAAATTGGTTGTTTGGCATATAGTTGTTTAAGCAACTATATAAAGATATATGATTCGTTTGAAATTTTAAAAATTATTTTTGTCTCAGCTTTAGAATAAAAATAAACATCGTTGCGTCGCACTCTTGTACGGTAAATCATTATGGAACTCTTTCTAACTGTTATTGCTATTGTTCTTTTTGCAGGTTATGCAGTGCTTATTATTTACTACCGGCAATGCTGGCAACAGATTGCTGCTTATCAGCCAACGAAGAAACCCAATGAAAATGGCAAGGGTATAAGAAATGAAAACAATACCACTAAAATAACCATCATCATCCCTGCAAGAAATGAGGAACAACATATAGGCCGTTGTTTACAATCAATCATTCAACAAACTTACCCTGTTGAACTTTTTGAGGTTATTGTAGTAGATGACCATTCAACTGATAATACTGCAGCAATTGTTCAATCCTTTGCAAAACGAAATATTCATTGCATTTTTTTAAGAGATTTTGTGACAGACAATCTTAATTCTTATAAAAAAAAAGCTATTGAAATAGCGATTGCACAATCAACCGGCGATTTAATTGTAACAACAGATGCGGATTGTTTTATGGGTAACAACTGGTTGCAAACCATTGCTTCTTTTTATGAAACTTACAAGCCGGCTTTTATTGCTGCACCTGTTTCTATTAATTGTAACAATCGTTTTTTAGCCATTTTTCAGACGCTTGATTTTATGACCTTGCAAGGCATCACAGGGGCTTCGGTTTACAAAAAAATACACAGCATGTGTAATGGTGCCAACCTTGCTTATGAGAAAACTGCTTTTAATGAAGTAGGCGGATTTAAAGGCATTGACAATATTGCCAGTGGTGATGATATGTTGCTGATGCATAAAATATATCAACGGTATCCCGACAGGGTATTGTACTTAAAATCCAAAGAAGCTATTGTGCAAACTCAACCAATGGATACCTGGAAAAACTTTTTTAACCAACGTATACGATGGGCAAGCAAAGCTGATAAATATGACGATAAACGAATATTGGGAGTATTGATACTCGTTTATTTTTTTAATTTGCTATTGCTGTTATTGCCTGTAATCGCACTGTTCCATAATTTTACACTTTCGGTTTTTAATTATCAATCCGATAGCTATCGGATATCAATTATTACTTATTGGTTTTTACTGTTGGTTTTTAAAACACTGGTAGAGCTGTTTTTTCTTTTCCCTGTGGCTGTTTTTTTTGATAAGCAAGTTATTTTATGGTGGTTTCCGCTGGCGCAGCCATTCCATATTTTATATACCATTGTTGCAGGATGGTTAGGAAAATTTGGTTCTTACACCTGGAAATCAAGAATGGTAAAATGAGTCAATCAAATTGTAATTTGCAGCATGCGGCAGCAAAACTTTTCCTTTTCACAACAAACCTGGCAACGCCTTAAAAAAAATAAAGGTGCATTGTTTGGTTTAATTATCATTGCACTAGCTGTTTTCATTTCGCTGTTTGGTTACCTGGTTGCGCCGGATGCTTCGCCCAATGCGGATCTTCAAACAGTAGAAATACAGGCAAAAAAGCCAGGTTATACACAACTCTTTCTAAAAATTCCGAATAAAAAAAATATGCCTGTTAGCTGGTTTACAAAACTATCTAGTGGTGCGCCAGAAGACTTCCGCTATTTGCCTATCAGTAGCTACCATGTAAAAAGTGATTCGCTTGTTGTAAATAAATATGTAGATGAAGATACCAGCGTTGCTCAAACTTATTCAATCAATATGCTTACAGGTACTAATCCTGAAAACCTGCTGGTAAAAAATATTGTTACAAAAAAATATTATTTAGGCACTGATAAATTTGGCAGGGATATTTTAAGCCGTCTTATTATTGGTACAAAAGTAAGTTTATCAGTAGGCTTAATTGCAGTGCTGATATCTCTTATATTAGGCATTGTGTTAGGCGCACTGGCTGGCTACTACCGTGGGTGGGTGGATGAAGTAATTATGTGGCTGGTAAATATTACCTGGAGCATTCCTACCTTACTATTGGTGTTTGCCATTACAATGGCGTTGGGTAAAGGTTTCTGGCAAATCTTTATTGCTGTTGGGCTCACCATGTGGGTGAGTGTAGCCAGGTTAATTCGTGGGCAGGTAATGGCGTTAAAAGAACTGGAATATATACAGGCAGCAAAGGCACTTGGCCTGAACGACACCCGTATAATTATTAAACATATTCTGCCGAATATTCTGGGGCCGGTATTGGTGATAGCTGCCAGCAATTTTGCCACTGCCATTATCATTGAAGCTGGGTTGAGCTTTTTAGGAATCGGAGTACAGCCCCCGCAGCCAAGCTGGGGCCTAATGATCAAAGAAAATTATAATTTCATTATTACCCACAATGCAATACTGGCATTGATACCCGGACTTGCCATTATGCTTTTGGTACTGGCTTTTAATTTATTGGGTAACGGATTAAGGGATGCTGTAGATGTGAGAAGCTCTTCCTGATTCACCTCCAGTATTCTATCTAAAAATGATTAAAAAGATTCCCTTATATAAATTGTAGGTAATGTACTGAAAAATAGTTGGTGATTTTTTAGCTTAAAATACTTTAATTGCAATTTTCAACTCAATCAGTTTTATTACTCAATTTTTTATAGTCTATCTAAATACTTACTTATTTACTTTGAAAAGTAATGGTTTTATAAATTATGTCTCCGGAGATAGTAACCCCTGTTATAATCACTTTATAATTTGCAGGAATGTCGCTGGTATAAAAACTAAGTGTTGCAGCGGGTACATCTTTAAATAAATAGTTTCCATTCCAAAAAATGGTGGAGCGGTTGTCAGCAAATGCCGTAGCCTTTATGTCTTTACGTTGATAATCTGTAATTGGAAAAAGTACTGGATTTGAAACTCCCCTGGCGTAAAACATTTTTAAATTGCTTGCATCCTGGTCTGGGTCTCTTCTTGTATTCAACAGATTGATCAATATAACACCGTTTCCACCTCTTACACCAAAATTGGCACCTTCTGCACCTTTAAGGATTTCTATAAAATCAATATCTTTTGGATTAATGCTATTGAGGTAAGCTATGGTTGGGCTATTTTGTCCTACCTGTGCATCAGATGTTACTGTAACCTTTACCCCATCTACCAATAACAGTGGTTCCGAAGAAAGGTCTGGCGGTTTAATGGCTGTAGGGCCATTAATCATTAATATACCATTAATTAAATGCAGTCCCCCTACTCTTAAGACTGCATTTCCAACACTATTTCTTTCATTCAAATCATCTGAAGTAAGGATAGCTGAACTGGTACTAACTCTTTTCGATTCATCGTAATTTATTTTTCTTCTTCCTTTTAAGGTTACTGGTGGCAGCATTTTTTTATCGCTATTTTCCAATTCATCATTATAGTATTTATTGAGGTACTTTTTTATATCGCCGGTTTTAAAAGGCAAATATTTCTTAACCACCACAGGCGTACTTACAACCGGGTAATGAATGGTATCCAACTCAATTTTATAAAACTGAGGTCGGCCTTTTAAATCTCTTGCATCAATAGCAAATTGTGTGCTGTCAGCATAATATTCAAGTGGAAATCTAAATCTACCTATACTACTCGTAGTATCTGTATACAAAACAGTATTGCTTGAATTGGATAAAAGTGATAGTACGCTATTGGCAGAAGGCGTATTTTTATCATTTAGTACAGTGCCTCGTATGTACAGCAAACTATCTAAATTATCGGAAGCAGGCAAGGCTATGCTGTTGCTGATTTTTTGATAGGTATTGCCTCCTCTTACCATCATCAAAAGGTCTTTGTCTTCTACAGTAAGATATTCATTTTGTGCCAGGAATAAATTATCAAATGGCTCTTCATCGGCAGTTAAATCCTTTGCTTCACTTTGCCCAACAGTAAAAGCGGTAAGGGTATCCAAAACAGCTATCGTTAGCAGCGAGGTAACAGGATGTTGTGCTGCATCTGTTACAGATAAATTTAAAGTAACTTTCTCTCTTCTGCCATACATACTCTTATCAGTTGATGCCTTTATATTAAAATTGACATTGTCTACATAAATACTTCTTTCGCTTAACATCTTAAAAGCTTTATCAAACAGGTAAAAAGTATTAATACCCTTTGGTAATTTTTGTTCGTCAACCAATACTTCATATTGGCCTTTGCCAATACTTGCAAAAACCAAACTGTCTTTTGATACTCCAATTAAATAAGTTTCGACATCTTTTCTGTAAATAGAATCTTCCAGCAATATTCTAAACTTATAACCCGGCGATTGCTTTAGAACAGAAAGCTGGCCTGCAAAAAAATTAAAAGAAGGCAAAGGGTAACTGATTTCTTTGCCATGCCAGTTTATTACAACATTGTATTTTCTATGTCTTGAAGGTTCAAATTCAAATTTTCCAATCCCTAAAGCTGAGGTTGTAAAACTTGTTATAATGCTATCCCTGCTATCTTTTAGATATCCGTGAATCCCTGATGGATTGCCATTGGCATTACTAAGGCGCAAAGCTACTGTTGTATTTATACCCGTCATTAACGATCCGCCTTCTGGAAAAAAAGTTATTTGTAAATTATCATCTTCAAAATGAACAATTTTTTTGCCTTTTGCAACCTGTATTTCGCTATTCTTATTTCCAATAAAAATGGGTTTTACACAAATGCCGCTTAAATCACCTTCGGTCATATGCCTTGTATATGCCCTTAGCCAGTAATTGCCTTGTGGTAAAGATTCAGGTAAAAAAAAGCGTGAATTTAAGGACTGACTTGCAGCATCTAATATTACTACTTTTACAACGCTATCCCTTTCGTTTACAAGATCAACAAAGAGAAATTGGTTTTTATTATTGACCTTATTAGAAATGGTATTCAAAATAAAGGCTTTCATCCAAATGCTTTCTCCACTGCAATAAAAAACTTTATCGGTAACTAAGTAAGCCCGCTGTTTTTCATGCGTCCTAATAACTGAAATAAATTTCCCTGCAAAGGAATCTAAAATTTGCTCGCCATTATTTTGTGCAAATAAAGAAGGATTAAACGAAATACATAAAAAAAGTGTAAGCAGTTTTTTATTACAACTCATGGCAGCAAAAGTTTTATTCTTTGTTGCATAAATGTAAGACTGTTTTACAGAAGGTCGTATTAATTATTTGAAGGAGAGGCTATTGGATAATTGCAAACAATGATTGAGGCATAATACCAATAATCACTTTTGATGAATTTATTAGATTGCTGCTTAGGAGCTTTATTAGGTCATAAAATGTTTTCAAAATTGGCCTTAAAACTCAGACAGAAATTTTACAGATTTTGGATAAATAAACTTGTGTTTGTCGCACCAACTTATATTACACAATTGTCAACATATTTTGCAGCCGATTTAGAGAGTTAGATTTAATTGCCCTTATTTGGTTTACACGCTTTGTATTTACTTTTATGGCTTACCAAGCTCTTCAATGATTATTCAACCGGAGCCACTTGTACATTTCTATTAAACCCTTCTTCGAGTGAAATAAAAGTTTCAGTGCGGTCTATGCCTTTAATTTTTTGCAAGGCATCGTGCAAAACATACCTGAGTTGGGCTATATCCTTACAAACAATTTCAATGAACATACTGTAATTACCGGTAATATAATTGAGCCTAACAATTTCAGGAATATTCATCAACTCCTTTGCTACAGCATCATATAAAGAACTTTTTTCTAAATAAATTCCAACAAAAGCGGTAATATCATACCCTAACTGCCTTATATCTACATTTAGTTTTGTACCTTTAACAATTCCAAACTCTTGTAGTTTTTTGATTCGTACGTGAATGGTGCCCCCGCTGACAAACAGTTTTTTACCAAGTTCTGCGTAAGAAATTTCTGCGGTTTCCATCATTTCATGTATAATTTGCAGATCGAGTTTGTCAAGATTTAATTTAGTTGCCATTTTGTATTTTTATTTTAATACTTATTCAAATATAAGTCAACTTGTTTGAATAATATCTATATTTATAAAATATTTTATAAAATATTTTTAACGTAATGGCATTTTATATAGATTTGCACTATTATAGTTCTTTAAGATTGTGGGGTGATGAAATTTTTGGCAGACATGCCCTCTTGTCTCGGGGGTGAAGATAACAGGATAAATATAACATAGAGCCGTTTCTGTAGCAATACAGTTTCGACCAGGGTCGACCACTCAACTTTGTGTTACAACTAACTG
>JANXSR010000387.1 GCA_025352625.1 Ferruginibacter sp. | reverse complement strand
TTGAACCTTCAACTTTCAACCTTGAACCTTCAACTTGTACTTCGAACTTTCAACCTTCAACTCCGAACCATCAACTTTGAACTTCGTGTCTTTAACCTCCCAAATGTTCAAGGTTTTTCTTATCAAACTGGGCACTTAACTGCAGCCCCATACTTTCTATTCTTACTTTAGCTTTGTTGCCAATTAGCTCTATCAATATACCCTGGTAATTCATCAGCACACCTGTTTTTATCCTAACACTGCTGTTTACTTTTAATGACAATTCGGCAACTTCCACATCACTAAACTCATTTAAAAATTTACGGATGGTATTAATTTCTTCTTCTCTTATTGGTGCAGGTTTTCCTAACCAATATACATAGTTGAGCACGCCGGATACTTTTCTTACGTCCCACTTTCTTTCGGCACTAATCTTTACAAAAACATATCCTTTAAAAACGGGCTCCAATACAACTTTTTTACGGTCGCTCCACTGCCGGGTAACTTTATTAATAGGACAGTAATTTTCAATGCCTTGTTCATCTAATAATTTAGCTACTTTTTTTTCCCAGCGGGGTTTGGTATATAAGGCATACCAGTGTTCGTTGTTTTCCGTCATTGCATAGCTTCGCTAATCCTCAGTTACAATATTTTTGACTGAAGGGGTATACTAATATTTTTTCTTTGTTGCAGCAATCAATATTCTATTGCTGCAAACAGCCTGGTTTGATACTAAATTTATCGAAAAATTATTTCTGGTAATTAAAAAACTTTATAAACAGCTGCAGGTAAAAAGAAATAAAATCAAATGGACACTCATTCAGCAGCAGGGTGCTTTTTTATGTAGGTTTTTCTGAAGTCTTTCTTTTTTTTACAACTTTACAAAGTGGTATTTTTTACCTTCCTCTAACAATCCTGCTAACCTTACGCCACAATTTTCTAAGCCCAAAAAAGTCATTTTTGTTATCATCAATAGCATAGCCATAACCATAGCCATAACCATAACCGTAGCCATAGCCATAGCCATAACTGTTATTAAAATTACCGATTGAAATGCCCCGTTTTTTTAGCCCGTTAAAAACAATGCACATGTTTTTAAATTTTTTGGTCTCATTCATTTCATTGATCATTCTTAAAAATATTTTTGGGGTACGGTCGTGCCTGACTACATAAAGTGTTACGTCGCTAAATTCATTGATAAGGAGTGCATCTGTAACAGGACCAATGGGGGCAGTATCAATTATAATATAGTCAAAATCTCTTTTTAATTGTTGCATCAGATCGGCAAAGCCGGGTTTGCCAATAAGCTCGGTAGGGTTTGGCGGAATTACACCTGCCGGTACGATATATAAATTCGGTATAAAAGTTTCTTTTACCACTGCTTCAAAACTGGCTTTACCTACAATAAAATTTGAGATGCCCGGATCCCGTGCTACTTCCATTAGTTTGCTCAGTTTGGGCTTGCGCAAATCCATCTCCATCAATGCCACTTTTTTACCGGTTAGGGTAAGACTGATGGCAAGATTGATGGCAATAAAACTTTTGCCCTCTCTTGAAATACTGGAAGTTACCAGCAGGGTTTTATGCTCTTCATTTAAGCCAATATAACTGAGGTTGGTTCGCAAAGCCCTAAACTGTTCTGCAATAACAGTTCTTCTGCCTTCCAAAATTACTATCGGCGATTTTGTAAGCGCTTGTACAATTTCGCCCACAAAGGGCACAGCTACTTTTCCTTCAATTTCATCTCTAAAAAGCAGCCTGCTTTTAAACTGCTCTTTCATCAACACCAAAAAAACGGCGGTTAATATTCCAAACACTAAACCGGTTAAGTAATAATTTTTGGATACGGGACTAACGGGTCCATAATAATTTGCTTTTTCAATTACCCTTAAATCGGATGAAGTAGATGCGGAGGAAAGTGCTGTCTCTTCTCTTTTTTGTAATAAGTAAGTGTAGATGGTATTTTTAATGGCCTGTTGGCGGCTGATCTCGAGTAAGCCTCTTTCTTTTTGCGGCACCTGGCTAAGCAGGGTATTGTTTAAATTGCCTTTTGTAATTATATCACTTTTAATTGTTAACAAGCTGGCCCTTATATTATCCATGTTCTCGCTGATATCTTCCTTTAACCTGTTTACTCTATCATTGGCCAATAATACAGATTCACTTTGTTCTCCTGCACTGCCTACAGCCTTGTCCCTTTCAAACTCTGCAGCATATAACTGGGTTAATAAGGTACTTAATGTAGCATCGGTAACAAGGTTTAAAGAAGGAACGGTACCATTTTTTTTACCCTTACGCTGAATATAATTTTTAACGTCATCTAAAATCTCCAGTTGCAATTCAACCTCTCCTTTCTTTTGATCCAGCTCTTTAACCCTGTTTAAAAAAAGTTCTGCTTCGGAGCCTACGGAATACAAAGATTCTTTTGACTTATAACTCACAATATTTCTTTCTACACTATCCAGCTGACTGATCACGAGGTGAAGCCTGTCGTCAATAAATTTTAATGTTTTGGAAGCAATCAGGTTTTTATCCTCAATACCCTCAGAATTATACACTTCAAACAACTTAGTTAAAATGGCCTGCCCTTTTAAAGGTACCGGTGTTTCTAAACTTACATCTAATACGGTAGAAACATTGGACAATGGAGTTGCCCTTATACTTCCTGAAATACCTCCTGCCACACCTGCAATAGGATTGAGCAGGACAAAATAATTTTTCCCTATTGCACTTTGATTGTATGTTTTATTAACCAGCAGGCGGTACGTTACATTGTCCAATACCACAGTAGAATCAAAAGGAACAGCCTTGTTATTTATACTAACCAACCTGTTCTTCCAATCCATTGTAAAAAAATATTTGGAATAGCTTTGTATACTGTCTTCCTCCTGCGTAATAAAACGAAGCGGTGAGTTTTGGCCATATAGTTCTTCCAGTCTTACTTTACCCTGGTTAAATACACTTGCGTAAAGGTCAAGTTGCTTTACTACCTGCTGCACAATACTGGAAGATTTAAGTACCAGTATCTCATTGTCTACAATCTTTTTTTCACTAAAAATATTCAGCGCATCTAGTACTTTGCTATCGCCTGATCCTCTGTTAGGATCCTTAAGCAGCACTTTTGCATTGGCCACATACACGGGTATTTGTGCCCGTAGGTATACAAACGACACCCCTAATGCAATGGGAATGGTGAGGGCAAACAGGGGCCAAAAAGGCAGGTATTTTTGTAATATTTGTACAAAAATATTTGTCTCCGGCTTTTCCTGAAAAAATTGTTGTTCGTTCATAAATAAGAATGCTATGCTGCTATCTCTTGAAGATTCTGTCAAAAATAATTAATGTGATAGATAACACAGAAACAAAAGTGGTAAATAACTGCATTCTTCTGGCACGTTTTGCCTCTGTATACACTTTTTCTTCATTCGTTTTCATTACAAGGATGTCTTTGGGCTGCAAATAATACCAGGGTGAGGTTACAATTGATGCATCCTCAAGGTTAATATGTTTAAACTGTTTTCCCCCTTCAATTTCTCTAACGACCATCACATTTTTTAGGCTTGCATTTTGGGTAACATTGCCCGTTTGTGCAATGGCATCGATAAGCGAAATTTTATCGGCGGGCATATTTAGTAGTTTTGAACCACCCACTTCCCCCATTAATGTAATATAATGATTGGCATAATTTACCGTTACAATCGGATCTTTTAAATAGGGTGATAAATCTGTTTCGAGCTTTGTTTTAAGGGTTTTACGGGTCATCCCTGTCACCATAACCGGCCCCAGTTTATGTAAATAAATATTACCATCTTCACTAACAAGGTAACCTGCACCAGACCCTTCTCCCTTTGCTGCGCCAATGGCTGCATTAAAAAGAGCATCTTCCATGGGGTTTAAACTGGAAATGGTGATACTTAACACATCATTTTTTTGAATTTTCAACGCTACATCTGTATCTGTAAAACCTTGTATCACCGTATCTCTAACGATGTCTTTAAAAATATAGGTTGGTTTTGAAACGGAACAGGATGAATAAAGGACAATTGAAAAAAATAGAATAACAGTTAGTTTGATAATATGCAGTAAATACACCTGGTAAGGTTTAAAAAACATCTTTATAACCATATTATTTGCTTTAGAAAAGGAATCTGCAATATAAAAATAGTAAAAACTATTTCGTTTCTTTTAAATAGGTTCATTTCAAATTGTCGCATACTTCAGCGTCGTCAAACTTTATAAGTTACTGCTGAATAGGACTAATTCTGCAAAAGGTTGGCAACCCTTACCACAATTTGAAATACACCCCTTTAAATCTATATCACATTCCATTTAAATGAGTTGGTCAAATTTCGTTCAAAATTTTCATTAATAAAAAAGGTGATAATTGTTATCACCTTTTTATTAAAGCGTTTCGTTATTTTAAACAACAGATTTGTTCTTATTTTGATTTCTTAATTTTTTGTACCCATACCCCACACCCGCAGCTATTAACAGCCCCAAACCTCCATCAATTGGGGCATCGGGATCTGTAACACCTGTATCACCTGGCGTAGCCAGCAAAAGGGTTGGTAAAATAATTAAAGAAATAAAAACCACACTGCACATTATTATCCACTTACTGTAATTCCTCATAATAAAAATTTGTACTGATTTTTAATATAAATACAGTAGTAAAATTAAGGTTTGTTTGGTTACAATTATTCCTCTGCAAAAATTGTTGATATTTTATTTTTTTGCACTTCAATATGGCTGCTTACCCATATTGAAGTATGATCATCAAAAATAAATAGTTATGCTGTATTGCTTATCTTAAAAAATTTAGGGTTAGGCATTTATTTAGTAGATGGATGGCTGGCTGCGGCCTCGAATAAAAAGTGCTAGAAATTTTCAATATAAGCCGTTAAGAAATCAAGGCTGTTTGAGCCATTATAAACTCCTAAGTATTTTACTACGGCGGCGAGTTCCTTGATTTTAGGATTATGTTGAAAATTTCAGCCTTTTTATTCGTAGCCTTGGTTTTTTTTGTTTCTTTTTTTTATCAAGAAAAAAAAGAAAGTTAACTATAAAATAAAAAAGTAAAGGCTTTGCGAACTAAATGCCCACTCCTAAAAACTTTTAAATCAGTGCTTTAATTAAAGCAACTCCTTACTTTATTACAAGTCATTTCTTATTTATCAAAATATTGAAACTAGCCGTAGGTTTATTGGGGATGATTACCTGAACCTGGTACATTCCTGGCGAAAGTGTATCCTTATGCTTATTAAGTGTTGTTGTCATACTTCCTCCAGGATGGTTAATTGTATTATTTTTAATAACCTGTCCTGCACTATTGAGCAGCCTTATTTTGTAAATACCTTTTGCCTGATTTACAAACCTTACACCAAAGTTTCCATCCGTTGCAGGATTTGGATAAATTTCAATATTACTTATTGATTCGGCTAAACTGATTTTAATAACCTGGCTGTAAACAATAGCACCGTTGTTTGCTACACTTTTAATCCGGTAAAAATTATCAGTCTGCATGGTAGTTACATCCAGCCATTTGTAAGCATTTTTAACCTGGCCACCTATCACTTTAATTGTTTGTATGGTTTTAAAAAAAATACCGTCAACAGATTTTTCTATCTCATAATATTGGATACTGCTTTCATCTTCTACAGACCATTCCACTGAAATTGCACTGTTTTTTCTTATTGCCCTGATGTATGTAAAACCAATTGGCAGCGGGCTTCCTGTATTTTTAAAAGTTAACATAAACCTGTTGGGTACTGCACTGGCAGCATCAGCATTTACCTCAAAATTAACCAGGGTGGTACCCACTAAATTAACCGGGGTTGAATTTTTTGTATAACTATCTTCCAACAATCCAATCATTGCAGCCGGGGTAATATTAGTTGCCAATTCAAACTGGTATTTTCTTTTACTCCCTTTTGTAAATTGGTAAAACAACGTATCAGTTATTGCAATTTC
>JANXSR010000357.1 GCA_025352625.1 Ferruginibacter sp. | reverse complement strand
CTGCGTCTTTCAACGGCGAGTGGTTGGTTGTTCCGCAGCAGCGAAAAGTTTTCATTTACATTATTAAATTTTACTGCATCGGTAATGTCTACGGCGTTGTTGTAAGCATTGTCAAATTCAGCCATGTTGCCATCAGCAATGGTTCTTGTACTATCGCCGTTCAGCAGATAAAGATTGGCACGGATATAGGCTTCACCGGCTCCCTGGCCCGATTGTGGACGAAAAATAGCCGGGTTATAATTTGAAGCCTTATTTGTTTCCTGAAAAGTAATGGAGGCTGCACCTGCTGCTGCTTTTACAACAAAAAATGACTGGCTGCTTTGTATAAAATTATTCTGGCTGGAAAATAAATAGGGTGATGTTGGAATGAAGGTACCCGGTGAGGCATAATCTTCCATAGTTACATAGGCTCCCACCTGGTTTATGTTTGGATCAAAAATATAAAACCGGTGTGGATTGATATTGTTTGATTTGTCGATTAGATTAAAATCAACCGGAGAGGCATAAGGGTTTCCAACAAGTGAGTAATTATTGGATGCATCTATGTAAACCTGTCCTGTTTGCAGCTTTCCACGGCTGCTTAAAGTTGTAAAATCATTATTGGCAATATTGGTTAAAATAGGATTACGGTCGCCTCTTACAAATAATAAATAACCGGTGCCAATTGCTGGCGATAAGGTTACATGGGTATTATCAACTGAAACAAAATTAATGCCGTCGTATTTTTTTAAAGAGTAATTATTGGTAGGTGTAAAATCCAATCCATTGCCTGCAATTTGTGGCCCCGTAATTAAAGTTCCGGTATGATAATTACCAGCTCCATATGCAGCACCTCCTAATTGCCAGGTGTCAAAAATAGTTCCGGTTTCATTTAATGGAGCCGTAACCAATCGCCATGCTCTGTGAGATAGCGGATTGTTGTTTGGAAAATAACGTTCTACCGTAAACCGCCCTGCAACAGCACCATAAGTGATAGTTGCCGTGGATGGAATTTCAGTAACCCTTGCGGTATTTGTTGCTGTAGATAGTAAAGTGATATCGCCATTGGTAAGATTTAATTTACTATTATCAGCCAGGCTTAAGGTATTTACAATTGCCATATTGTTCAACACATTCAGGCCTGTAAAAATATTGGCATTGGTAATATTATAAAAACTAACGGGTACGGTACTGGTGCAGGCATAATCCTGCCCTGCAATAGAATTATTAAAAATAACGGTTCCGTTATTGTGTGCAAAATTGGCGGCTCCTGATTTTAAAAAATTACCCTGGATGGTTAGTGTGCCTGAGGGGGCTGTTTTATTACCGGAAGTTCCTGCAATGGTTAAATGTTGATAAATTAAACCGTTGTTGTTGGTGATTGGCTGATCGCCGTTTCGCATATAAATTACATTGCTTCCTGTGTTAAGATTGATGTTTTCTATGGTTGAATGAATGGAAGAATTATTGGAGAATGTTGCGGTGAATCCGTTAAAACCTTCGTTATTTCCACAATTAAAACTGGCACCGGTTTCAACAGTTATTGTTTGAGTGCCTGTTGGGCCTGTAATACCATTGTCATTGATTGTAAATATGCCGCCGGTTTTTATTGTAAAACTGCCCTGGTCTCTCAACACAATATTACTATTTGAATTGCCCACATTTGATCCTGTTACTTCTATTTGCTGGTATGTTTCTGAGCGGATTGATTTTGCACTGGAACCTGCAAATTCAACCACACCGCCGGTTATATTGTATACTCCTCCCATCCCCGGTTGCGTGCTGCCTGTTGACACAATCAATCGTCCTCCATCCATGGTTAAATTGGCATTGGTAGTTCCATCACCTAGGTTATGCCCGGTGCAATCCAACACCGCTGTGCCGGTAATTTTTACTGTCCCAACCGGATCAAACCCACTGGCAGGTTTTTTTATGCCGCTTCCGGAAAATGTCAGGTTTTTGAAATCGCTTCTGGAATTAAAATTCTGATCCCCGGCTCTGTTGAACTCTATGGTGCTGTTTGTTTCAAGAATGATGGGTTCGCTAACGATAGCAGCTCCACCTCCACTAAATCCACCTGTATTATTTGTTTTCAAAATGGCTCCGTTGGCAATTGTTACACTTGCGCCTGCACCCGTATTATCAATTCTGCAATTGGTGATATCAAGGGTCCCATTTATTTGCAGGTTACCACCTTGTTTGCTGATGGATTGATTTTCTAAAGGTACTGTAATTTTTACATTTGCACCCACCGGTACTATTGCACCATTTACCAGCTGTAATCCACTGCTAACTGTGTTAATCGTTAAACTTCCATCAATAACCGAATTGGCATTAGGTAAAGATATTTTTCCAGCTGTATGGTTGATGGTGCTGGTGCCTGTTAAACCGCCTCGAAAAGTTTTTGTTCCGCTACCTGCAATATTAAATGTGGCATTTACTTCAAGGATGCAATTCAGTACATTGGCCGAAGAGGTTCCAAAAGCTGCAACCGGTGCAGTACTGATTCTTAAGATGGGGATGTCTGTGCCGGAAGCTGTTTTAAAATAATCCTTTAACCCTGTGCTATTAAAAATATAAGGGGCGATATTCCATTCAAATATTGATTTATCCTGGTAAGTAAATTTTGAATTTACATTTAGGTAATTATCTCCAATTGCATCTGCTCCTGCGGCACTGCCAACGGCATTTGCTTTTACTTTTCCTCCGGTTTTAATTAGTGCAGTACCAGTGCCTGATAGTGCTGATACTGTTGTAAAATTGAGTAATAACAACCCTCCGTTTTCGACAGTTAAATTATCCCCTGCTCCATCTATTGAGTAGGTTGCCGGTGAAGTAATTTCCAACGTTCCGCCACTTTGAATAATAGTATTTATCAGCGATACTCCGGTGGAATTTATCGTGACAATGTGCAGACTTTGAATGGAGATGGCTGCTGCCAATGAAGAAGGGGCGAGTGTTGCCGGAAAGTAAGTAATATTATCATGCGAAGATTGCCAGGATGTGGAAGAATTCCAGGAGCCTGTTCCCGAAGATTTAAAGTAATCTGTGTTTAAACTGGGTTGCCCAAAGCCTAACAACGGTGGCAGTAATAATACGGGCAAAAAGTGTACGAATGAAGTTTTCATATATGTAATGATTAATAGGAATTACACGGCAATGCTGATCTAAAAACTTAAGTGGTAAGCACCGAAAAGAAAAATACAGGATGGAGTAGAAGTAAGGATCATCGCAACATGCGACAGATAGCAATGTTTAAAATAGGATGGCTGGCAAAGCGTTTAAGAATAACAAAATATATACTTTAAATATTATTTTATAATTATTTAAAGTATTTTTTTAAAATGTGAATAACTCTGCAACCCTTTATGAAAATGTAAGCGGCTTACTTCGTTGCTACTCCCACTCAAAGCCCAGTAAAAGCCATGGATACTTCCTGACAGGTATCTGTTGGAAGTAGGGGAACGCTAAACAATAATTGTCTGTAAGGCTAAATTTATATTTTTTGAAATAGTAGAATTGCAGGGGAACCCTGATAAAAAGGGAAAAGGGAAAAAACACACTCCTTCAAACGATGCTGGATGGTAATCAATAAAAAGAAACACAGGCAAGTCAACCTCGAACTTTGAACCATCAACCATCAACCTTGAACTTAAACCTTCAACAACCGCTCAGTAATATCCAATCCAAATTTCCTGCTCGTATCTTTGGCAATATCATAACCGGCATCTGCATGTCTTATAACTCCCATACCGGGATCATTGCGAAGTACACGGCTTAGTCTTGCGGCGGCTTCAGGTGTACCATCAGCAACAATCACCATACCTGCATGAATACTGTATCCCATACCAACACCGCCTCCATGATGCAGGCTAACCCAGCTTGCGCCACCGGCCGTGTTTACCAATGCATTTAAAATAGGCCAATCGGCAATGGCATCACTCCCATCCAGCATGGCTTCGGTTTCCCTGTTGGGACTGGCAACTGACCCCGTATCTAAATGATCTCTTCCAATTACAATTGGTGCCTTTACTTTACCGGTTCGTACCAATTCATTAAAAGCAAGGCCCGCCTTTTCTCTGTCGCCCTGCCCTATCCAGCAAATCCGTGCAGGTAACCCCTGAAAGGCAATGCGTTCCTGTGCCATTTTAATCCAGCGATGCATGCTTTCGTTTTCTGGAAACAATTCCAGCATCAAATTATCTGTTACCCGAATATCTTCCGGATCGCCACTGAGTGCCACCCACCTGAACGGTCCTTTACCCTCGCAAAATAACGGGCGGATATAAGCCGGCACAAATCCCGGAAAATCAAATGCATTTTGCAGTCCTCTTTCCTGTGCCCTTGCTCTTAAATTGTTACCATAATCAAAAGTAATGGAACCCATTTTTTGTAACTGTAACATTAATTCCACCTGCAGCTTCATACTGTCGTAACTTAATTCAATGTATTGCTGAGGATTTTGTTGCCTTAACACATTGGCCTGTTCGTTGGTAAGGGTATGCGGTATGTAGCCAATCAACGGATCGTGTGCAGACGTTTGATCGGTTAATGTATCTGGAATGATTTTTCTTTCCACCAATCGTTGCAACAGGGTTACTGCATTACACAGTACGCCGATAGAAATAGCTTCCCCATTTTTCTTTGCATCAATTGCCTTATCGATCGCTTTATCAAGATCAATAATCTTTACATCAAGGTATCTTGTTTCAATGCGTTTATCAATTCGCCATTCTTCCACCTCCGCAATGAGTGCAACGCCTTCGTTCATGGTAATGGCTAGTGGTTGTGCCCCTCCCATTCCGCCAAGACCGGCTGTTACGTTGAGTGTACCTTTTAGCGATCCCCCAAAATCTTTATTGGCGGCCGCAGCATACGTTTCGTAAGTACCCTGCACAATTCCCTGCGAACCGATGTAAATCCAGGAACCTGCTGTCATTTGTCCGTACATGATCAAGCCCTTTTTTTCGAGCTCATCAAAATGTTCCCAGGTTGCCCATTTTGGAACCAACTGAGCATTGGATATCAATACCCTTGGTGCATCTTTATGCGTTTTCAACATTCCAACCGGTTTGCCACTTTGAATAAGTAATGTCTCATCTTCGTTCAAATCTTTCAGCGCTTTAATAATCAGGTCAAGGCTTTCAAAATTTCTTGCGGCCTTTCCACGGCCGCCATATACAATCAATTCTTCCGGACGTTCTGCCACTTCCGGATCCAGATTATTCAGCAACATTCTTAATGCAGCTTCCTGAATCCACCCTTTACAGGTTAATGTATTGCCAACAGGGGTTTTATATTTTACGGCGTCGTATGTTGAAGTGGCCACTTGCATAAAAAATAATTTAGCGTTGGGTCAAATTTACAGCAATTTTCAGCTTAACTATTTCAAATAAATGAATCAAAATTTGTCTTGTAAAATATTTATACAATTTTGACTAAATAAAAATTTATCTACAATTATTTTTTTGCTATGCTTTGATAAAGTTCATCATGGGTATTTGGTAAAAGAAGGCAGTATACCGCGGGGGACAGGCTGCAAAATACAAGACATTACTTCCTTGATGGACAATAAAAAATCCCCTCCAAAAAATGAAGGGGATTTTTTATTATTTTTATTGCGGTTATTTTAGTAACCACCCATTCCACCCATATCAGGAGCACCATGGCTATGAGCTGCTTCTTCTTTAGGTCTGTCG
>JANXSR010000341.1 GCA_025352625.1 Ferruginibacter sp. | reverse complement strand
AAGTTCAAAGGTGCTTGTCCTGCCGAAACTAAAGATAGGCTTTGCTTTTAGCTGATGTTTGTTGGTCAAGCCCCAATATTATAAAACCCCATGTTAGCGGCTGCTCTTTGTCTGGCAGTAGTCATTTAAAGCTTCGGTAATCATTTTTGATTTATCACCTAAGAAGACTGCCTTTTGTAAGTCATTACAAATCTTTTCTTGTTCGTCTTGTGGAATAGGCACTTTGTCCTTTGATGCTAAAACTGTGACCTCACTATTTTTGGACAATGTTCTACTGCTTGCAAACTGATATTTTCGTATTCGGGTAAATGCTCTGTTTGCTAATGCAAATTCCATTAATGGCTCAAACTTTAACGCTTTGTCAAAGTCTGCAATGGCTTCGTCAAATTGAAACTCATTCAATTTTATAGTTCCTCTTGAAAAATAAGCTGCTGCATATGTGCTGTCTAATTCAATGACTTTCGAACAATATTTTATTGCTGCTTTGGTGTCTCCATCTTTATTACTTTCATTACTCTTGGTCATTAACTGATTTATTTTTACAAGACTTGGGTCAGCAATTACTTTTCCATTTTTTATAAAAACAATTTCTTTTACTTTTCCTGTAGAGTAATACTTTGTGGCAGTGTCAAAAACTTCACCTTTATTGTATTTGCTGCGTAATTTGACTTGTCCATTAGGATAAAATGATTCCCAAATTCCTTCCTCTTTTCCATTCACAAATTCACCTTTTTGTTTTAGTGAACCATCTTCATAGTATTCATTTTCAAAACCATTTTCAATTCCATCCTTGTAATCTTTCTCCATTGCTAATTTGCCATTCTGATAGTACATTTTGCGGTGCCCATTTAGCTTGCCATAAAGAAATGTACCTTCTCCTTGTTTTCTTCCACTATAGTAATAGTCAATAAATTGTCCGCTGTATAGATTGCTGTGAAAAAGAAAAGCTCCATCTTTCTTTTCCATTTGTTTTGAAGAAGGAATTTGTTTTATGCTTTCTAGTCTATTGCGATATTCTTTTGTAAACAAAAAAGTTACTCCATCAAATTGCCCGTAACCTAACAACTTTAATGTGTCTTTATTTTTTATAACTGTAATGTCTGCAACATCGGTTTGCAATATTTCATTACCTTCTTCAGGGTCGTCTATAACTGGAATAGAGTCAACCACAAACATTATTTTGTCATTTGAAGTCTGTCCAAATGAAATACTGTTTAAGAAAAAAAGTCCTGCGAAAAGAAAAATTATTTTATTCATAGTAGGGTGTTCAAATAGAGTAGCCGCTAACGAACAGGGCTTACTGCTGTTGTGGAATTTGAAAAACTTCCGCCCGGAACAAAAGCCAAATTAAAAAACAAATGTTGAAATTATGAACAAAAAGCCAAATAGAAATTCGTCTGCTGGAACTGCTTCCGACAGCGAACAGATGCTGATGTTTGAACGTCCAGCCACAATAGCAGTAAACCCCATGTTGGTGGCAGGTGTGGGCTATTAATTATAAACTTTAAAAATAAAAGCAATGACTAATCGTAACGCAGTAGAAAGGTTTGAACAAGCCTATGGTGCTAAAATTGACAAAATGTTTTGGATAGCTGGGTCTTTGGACAACCACGACCTAAGGAGCCTGGTTGAAGATGATATGAGTGAAAAGGATTTTAAAAAATGCTTCCCACTTATTTTTAACTCTGAATATTATAAACAGTATTTAGACGACAATGAAATTTTACAGGCTTTTGTTGACTTTAATTATTTCGGACTTCTTGCCGAAATACACGTTCCAAAACCTTCGGATTTTACTTATAAAAATGGCAAGCCTATAAGCTGGTCTGCAAGTGGTGGATGCTGTCGGATTGAATATGTTTATGCAGAAACATTAGAAGAAGTGATGAAAGAAGTAGAATTGTCCGCCAAAAAAGTTTTTGATGAATGTATGAAGTCTGAAAAGAAAAAGGTTAAAGTATAAGACTGGTAGCACTTGCCACCAACGTCTGTATTTATGTTATAAGACGCTATTAAAAACTAAAAGTAAGAAAAAAATATTACTGATAATCAACATTCTGTTATTATACATTTTGTATTGTCGTTAGGACAATCCACCTCACCATTCAATTGTTTCTTTCTGCATCAGGTCATCCAAAGGGCTTACAATATTTACCAATTGCTGCTTGCTTACATGTAAATAACGCTCTGTTGTTCTTATATCAAAATGGCCAAGCAAGTCTTTTATAAATTTTATGTCGGTTCCCTTATCAAGAAGATGGGTGGCGAAACTATGGCGTAAACTATGCACACCTACTTCTTTTTTTATACCGGCTTTATTTTTGGCATTTGTAAATATCTGCTGCACCGTTCTTGTTGGATAACCTGTTTTGGATTGTTCGGACTCAAATAAGTATAGTACTGGTTTGGGGCGGTAAGTACTTATATAGTTTCTTAAAATATCTAACAGCACGGGGCTTAAATTTACATACCTGTCTTTTTTACCTTTTGCCCTTTGTATAAAAATCTGCATTCTCCTGCTATCAATATCTGCAATTTTAAGATGTACAATTTCGCTTACCCTAAGCCCTGCACTGTAAGCTGTAAACAGCATTGCTTTGTGTTTTTTATTTTTCAATGCATTAAATAAATTTTTAAGCTCTGTTTCATTTAAAAGTTTTGGAAGCAGGGAAGGTTTTTTGGGCCTTGGTATTTCCCAAAAAAATTTCTCCCGGCCCAATACCTGTTCGTAATAAAATTTTAGTGCATTAATGCGGCTGTGCAGGGTGTTTTCTGTTAGCTTCAACGTGTTAAAACAATACACAAGGTATCTTTTTAAATGTTCCGGGGTTAAGCTGTCGGCGTTTGTTTTACCAATTGTTTGCAACAACTGGCTCATTTCGTTGAGGTAAGTTTTTATGGTAGATGGGCTGTACGCTTTTAAAATAAGCCGCTGCCGCATGGCGGCTACAATATGCATATTTACTGCATGTGGTGCACCTGTTTGTTTTACAGTAACCAGCTCCTTAATAAGTGCTGTTTTTAATGGCTTGGCAGGCTCGGTAATGTTTGCTGCTACTGGCTTTTGTATTGCCTGCGCTGCAACAGTGGCAGGCGTTTCTTTTTTTGCAATTAAATAGTTACGCAGCAACACATCGTCTGTTTTACACAATCCCTTAAAGGCGCTTGCAATGGCGGTATAATTTACTTTGCTTAGTGGTACATACCAGCATTTGTGTGTTTTTGTAAAGCGGATGCAGGGTATAGCTTTAACAACTTTATTAAGGTTAGGCAGGTTGCTGAAAAATATACCAATGCACTCCTGCTGCCGGTGGTAAAGTGGTTGTAGGGTTATTGTTTGCATAGCTTAAATATAAACAATTTCTTTAACAGATAACCGATAATTTACAGGCAAATATTTTTATACCACTCCGCTGTTTTAATCCGCTGCAATAAAAGTCCCCTAAAGGAAAACTGTACACGAGTGCGACGCCAATGCAGCCCCACAAAGCTTCTTAGCCCGGTTAATAATTTTTACTTAATCCTTGGCAGCACCCAGCCAAAGGTCAATTGGTTTTGCAACCACCGGTGTAAAGGGCAAGGTTATTTTTTTACCTGCTCCTGCGGAGGCGTAGGCGGCGTATAAAATTTCCAGCACGGCACGGCCATCTTCGCCTGTTACCAATGGCTCTTTATTTTGCTGCACGCATTCAATAAAATGTTTTAGTTCGTGTGGGTAGCCCTGGTTAAAAACTTCTTCAAACACGGTAAAGCTCCAGCCTATAGTGGTGTCTGCTTTTTCCATGGCATAACCGTAGCCGCTTTTGCTGTAAGAGATGGCGGCATTGCCCATAAATAAATCGGCATACACCACGCCCCCGGTTCCATGCACTTCGCTTTTATCATCCATGCCGCCATGCTTGGCCCAACTGTTTTCGGCAACGGCCGTTACACCATTTTCAAACTCCAGTATCACTACTGAGTTGTCTTCACCTTTTGTGCGGCCACCGTGCAATACGGTTGACATGCTGGCATACACGCTTGTAACTTTTGCGTTGTTTAGCATCCACCTGAACCAGCCCATGGCATGGCAACCCATATCCATTAAAACGCCGCCGCCGGAAAGGTTGATATCATAAAACCAATCGGTATGCGGACCGGAATGTTTTTCGGATTGCTTGAGCAGGTAGATATCGCCAATGCCACCTTCCTTTACCATCTGCCGCACCCGTTCGTACTTGGGTGCAAAGCAAAGCTCTTCTGCATACATCAGTTTTACACCGGCTTTTTTGCAGGCGGCAATCATGGCATCGGCTTCTTCAATGGTAATGGCCAATGGTTTTTCAATGATGATGTGTTTGCCTGCGGCCGCAGCTTTTAAGGTAGCAGTTGCATGCAGGTAATTGGGCAAACAAATGTCTACCACGTCGCAACCGGAGTGTTGTATGATGGCATCTATGTCATCAAACCATTGCGGAATGTGGTGTTTTTCTGCAAAGGCCTTTGCCTTACCGGCATTTCTTGCATACACGGCCACCACCGCTGCTTCGGGTACAAAGCGGTGATAACTCTCCATGTGAATATCTGTAATAAAGCCTGCGCCAAGAATGGCAACTTTGGTTCTTTGCATTGGTTATATTTTTTTGGTTCGAAAGATGAATGTACATTTCACCGGGCTTAAAAGTAACAATATTTGCAAAGCCAAACATGTTGTGGTGTATTTTTAATTGAGGCAAAGGTTGCCAGCCTTTTGCCCTGCAAGTGATGTGTATTGCCAGGGTTGACAATCTTACAATTGGCGAAAATTTAATGACTATCCGCAATCAGGTGCAAAAAAATATTAAATCGAAATATACCCGTTTTCGCTTCAATCTTCCAGTTCCTTCTCCTTTGGAGAAAGTTTGTCCCGATTTTTCGGGAGGTTGGGAGGAGGTTTTTTTATTGAATTTTTATTAAGAGCGTTTAAACAGTAAAGTTGCACTCAATTGCGGATAGTCATTGAAAATTTTAAATGCGCCTAATATTGTAGTGTTATTAATTAAGCAACTTCTTATCTTTAATCATATTTTAAATTAAGTGATCGGTTGCTGACCACTTGCCAAAAAACTTAAATGAAACAATCAAATAATTACCTGTTGCCATTTATACTGGTAACCAGTTTATTTTTTTTCTGGGGATTTGTACATAACCTCGATCCTATTTTGATACCACATTTGCGGCGTGCTTTTAGTCTTACCACCCTGCAGGCTTCGCTGGTTGATTCTGCTGTGTTCATCGCTTATTTTGTTATGGCGATTCCTGCGGGCATCATCATGAAAAAGTATGGCTACAAAACCGGTATCCTCATAGGGCTTGGTTTTTTTGCCGTAGGTTGTTTTTTGTTTGTGCCTGCTGCCAACACCATGCAGTATGCATTTTTTTTGGGGGCACTGTTTATTGTGAGTTGCGGATTAACCATTTTGGAGACAGCCGCAAACCCTTATGCTACCATACTGGGAGCACCGGAAACATCTACCCAACGCTTAAACTTTGCACAATCTTTTAACGGGCTGGCTGCTTTTTTAGCACCCATTACCGGTGGTGCTTTTATCCTTTCCTCCAATCCTGCTGACGAAGCCACGCTTGCAGCAATGAGTGAACAGGCAAGAACTGCCTACCTGCTTTCTGAAACAGCCACGGTTAAAATGCCTTACATCATTTTAGGTTTTGTAATACTGTTGGTAGCCGCCATATTTTACTTTTTTAAATTGCCTGACAAAAAAGATGAAGATGAGGTGGAGAAAAAGGGCATCTTTCATTCGCTTAAACACAAGCATTTAAGCTGGGCAGTAGTAACACAGTTTTTTTATGTGGGTGCACAGGTTTGTGTACTTAGTTTTTTAATTTTATTTGCCACAAAGGCTGCCGGTGTTAGCGAAAAAGAAGCTTCCTGGTATTCGGGTGCAGCAGGACTTGCTTTTATGGTGGGTCGTTTTTTAGGAACCTTTTTTATGAAATTTATCGCTCCACCCACATTGCTTTCCATTTATGCTGTACTCTGTATTTTGTTGTGCCTGGTTACTATTTTCGCATCAGGGATAATTACTTTATACGCTGTTATCGGCATGGCATTTTTTATGTCTATTATGTTCCCTACTATTTTTGCACTGGGCATACAAGACCTTGGCCCCGATACCAAATCAGGTTCCAGCCTTATTATTATGTCGATTGTTGGAGGTGCTGCATTGCCACCAATACTTGGGCTGATAGCGGATAAAACACACAATATTCAAAATGGCTATGTGGTACCCCTGGTATGTTTTGCAGTGGTATTGTATTTTGGATTGAAGGGATACAAACACAGTGAAAAAGCAGTTGAAATTTTAGCCTAACATAAAAAAATTATATGCAACGATATTGTCTTGCGCTTGATTTGGTAGATGATGAACAACTCATCAGGGAATACGAAATGTATCACCAGGATGTATGGCCAGAAATAAAAAAAAGTATTTTGGATGCCGACATTTACTCCATGGAAATATACCGGGTGGGTAACCGCCTTTGTATGATTATGGAAGTGCAGGATACTTTTAGTTTTGAGCAAAAAGGAATAGCAGATGCAGCCAATGAAAAAGTGCAGCAATGGGAACGACTGATGTGGAAATACCAGCAGGCATTACCGGTAGCAAAGCCAGGCGAAAAATGGATATTGATGGAAAAAATCTTTTCATTAACCTGAGTCGTAATTTTGAGATTAATTAAGTGTAATTTTGATCATCGGTGTTTAAAAAATAAATAAAATAATGTTTAGTCTTATAAATAAAAAAGCAGTTGTAACAGGTGCTGCAAGTGGTATTGGCAAAGCGATTGCCATCGTTTTCGCAAAGCAGGGAGCACAGGTGGAGTTGCTGGATATGAATGAACCCGGCTTGCAGGAAACCGTGAAAGAAATTACAGATGCAGGGGGTACAGCGCAACCACACATGGCAGATGTTACCAACCAGTCAGCAATTAAATTGTTGTTTGAAAAAATCGGGCAGATTGATCTGCTGGTAAACTGTGCCGGCATCTCCAACATTGGTAAAGCAGACAATACATCGGAAGAAGATTTTGATAAAGTGTTTAAAGTAAATGTAAAGGGCATTTACAATTGCCTGCACGAAGCCATCCCGATTATGCAGCAACAAAAAGGGGGTGTTATCCTTAACCTTGCTTCTGTAGCAAGTAGTGTGGGCCTTAATGACCGCTTTGCTTACAGCATGAGCAAAGGTGCAGTGGTGGGTATGACACTGTCTGTTGCTAAAGATTATATCAACGACGGTATTCGTTGCAATTGTATTTCTCCGGGCAGGGTACACACGCCTTTTGTAGATAATTTCCTTGCTAAAACTTACCCCGGTAAAGAGCAGGAAATGTTTGAGAAATTATCAAAATCACAACCCATTGGCCGCATGGCAAAGCCGGAAGAAATTGCACACCTTGTTTTGTATTTATGTTCCGATGAGGCAGGTTTTGTTACCGGTTGCGATTACCCGATTGATGGCGGGTTTATTAAATTGAATACGCCCTAGGTGAGTGGTGAATGGGCAATGGTGAAAATTTGAAAAGCTTTTTGAAGTCGGGAATTAATAATTTTTGGTATTGTTTACGATCTGACTTTTATCTCAACATATCTGAAAAATAAAAAAATAAAAAATGAAACTAATTCGGTTTGGTGCGTTGAACAAAGAAAAACCTGCTGTTTGTGTTGATGGAATTAATTACGATGTGTCTGCTTTTGTGAAAGAGTATGATGAAGCTTTTTTTGCGGCAGATGGGCTGGCTGGTTTGGCTGTTATTATCAAAGAGCAGCTTGCAACCTTACCCAAAATTGCTGCCGGTACAAGACTTGGTTCGCCTGTTGCAAGGCCATCAAAAATTATTTGTATCGGGTTAAATTATGCAGACCATGCAAAAGAAACCAATGCAACACCGCCTGCTGAGCCGGTTATTTTTATGAAAGCAACCAGCGCCATCGTTGGTCCTTTTGATGACGTGGTAATTCCAAAAAATGCTGTAAAAACAGATTGGGAAGTAGAGCTGGCAGTGGTGATAGGTAAGAAAGCAAGCTATGTAGCAGAAGCCGATGCAATGGATTTTGTAGCCGGTTATTGCCTGCACAATGATATCAGCGAAAGGGAGTTTCAACTGGAAAAAGGTGGCACCTGGGATAAAGGAAAAGGTTGCGATACGTTTGCACCTTTAGGGCCGTGGATGGTAACAAAAGACGAGGTTGCTGATGTACACCAGTTAAAACTTTGGTTGACAGTTAATGGCAAAGCCATGCAAAACGGCACCACGGCTAACCTAATTTTTAATATCCCCTTCCTGGTAGCTTATGTAAGCCAGTTTATGACGTTGTTACCGGGCGATGTTATTTCAACCGGCACTCCGGCTGGTGTAGGCCTTGGGTTTAATCCACCTGTTTATTTAAAAGCAGGCGATATAATGGAACTGGGCATTGATGGATTGGGAAGCAGCAAACAAACCTGTATTGCATATGCAGCGAATTGATGCACACCAGCATTTCTGGCAATTTGATCCCGTTCGTGATAGTTGGATTAATGAAGAGATGGCAGTAATTCAGCAGGATTTTTTACCGGCTGATCTGAAGCCTTTGTTGCAACAAAATAATATTAATGGCACAGTAGTAGTTCAAAGCGATCAGTCAGAAAAAGAGAATGCATTTCAGTTGGATAATGCAACAACTGCTGATTTTATAAAAGGCATTGTTGGCTGGGTTGATTTGCAGTCAGCAAATGTTGAAGACAGATTGGCTTATTACAGCGCATACAAAATAATGAAAGGTTTCAGGCATGTGTTACAGGGCGAAGCAGACAGGGCCCTGATGCTGAAACCTGCATTCCTGCATGGTATCAGCAAATTGCAGCAATTTGGTTTTACTTATGATATTCTCATTTTTCCTGATCAGCTACAATATGTACCTGCATTGGTGCAGGCGTTTCCCGATCAGAAATTTGTGATTGATCATATTGCCAAACCAACTATCAAAGAACATAAAACAGCCGGGTGGATTAAAGATATAAGGGCATTGGCAGGATATGAAAACCTGTATTGCAAAATATCCGGCATGGTTACAGAAGCCGATTGGAAAGGTTGGCAGCAACAGGATTTTACGCCTTATCTTGATACTGTGGTGGAAACTTTTGGAACCAACAGGATCATGTTTGGTTCTGATTGGCCGGTTTGTTTAGTAGCTGCATCTTACCAGGAAATGCTTGCCATTGTTACAAACTATTTTTCTTCTTTTACAGCAAGGGAACAGGCAAATTTTTTCGGATTGAATGCGATTGAATTTTATAATCTATAAAAATTATCAACATGAACCTTGGTTTAAAAGATAAAGTGATTGTAGTGAGTGGTGGTGCCAAAGGCATTGGAGAAGGCATTGTAAAAGTATTGGCCGCAGAAGGAGCCATCCCCGTTATTATTGGCCGCAGTGAAGCTGATAACAACAACACTGTTAAGGAAGTGGAAGCTGCCGGTGGGCGTGCTTTCCATGTAGTGGCAGAGTTGACTGAGCCTGCAGCCTGCGAAGCGGCTATCCGTTCCATCATTGAAAAATTCGGGTGCATTGATGGGCTTGTAAACAATGCCGGCGTTAATGATGGCGTAGGTTTGGAAAATGGCAATTATGAAAACTTTATCGCCTCGCTGCACAAGAACCTGGTGCATTATTATTTGCTGGCGCACCATGCTTTGCCTGAACTTAAAAAATCAAAAGGTGCCATTGTAAACATTACTTCCAAAACGGCCGATACCGGCCAGGGCAATACATCTGCTTATGCTGCCTCCAATGGTGGTCGCAATGCATTGACAAGAGAATGGGCCATCGAGTTGTTGAAATATGGTATCCGTGTAAATGCCGTGGTAGTGGCAGAATGTTTTACACCACTGTACGAAAAATGGATCCAGACATTGCCCAACCCGGCAGAAAAATTAAAAGACATCGAATCAAAAATACCTTTGGAAAATCGTATGACGACAGCCGAAGAAATTGCCAATGCAGTGGTGTTTTTATTGTCACCAAGATCAAGCCATACTACCGGGCAACTGGTATATGTGGATGGGGGCTATGTGCATCTTGACAGGGCTTTGGCGAATGCTTGAGTTGATGGTTGATAGTTAATAGTTGATTGTTGATGGTTCATAGGAGTGGGTGCTTGTGAACGATTGGTAAGGGATAGCAAGCGGGCATATTCCATTTACAAAGAAAGATTACCATGCAGGATATTACAAATCAAAAAAAATAAAAAACAATAATTGAAATGAAAAACTTGCTTAAAATTTTTTTCTTACTACCAATGGTATTTTTATCTTTTACAACACCTCCTAAAAAACTCCGGGTGGTTTTCTTTGGCGATTCCATTACACAGGCTGGTGTGCAGCCAACAGGTTATATCACAAAGCTGGACAGCATTGTTAAGCAGGCGCATCTGCCCGATTCGGTTGAATTGATTGGTGCAGGCATTGGCGGTAACAAAGTGTACGATCTGTATTTACGAATGGAAGAGGATGTGCTGAAGAAGAATCCTGATGTGGTGTTGATATATGTTGGCATCAATGATGTGTGGCACAAAGCCAGTTCAGGTACGGGAACTGACCCTGATAAATTTGAGAAATTCTACCGGGCTATTATCAAAAGATTGCAGGATAAAAATATCAAAGTAATTCTTTGTACGCCTTCTGTTATTGGCGAACGCAACGACAATTCCAATCAGCAGGATGGCGATTTGAATCAATACAGCAACATCATCCGGTCAATTGCAAAAGATCTTTCACTACCGGTTTGCGATTTACACAATGCTTTTTCAGAATACTTAAAAGCAAATAATCCAACCAATGCAGAGAAAGGAATTTTAACTGTTGACAGGGTGCACCTAAACGAAAAGGGAAACTTATTTGTTGCCAGCCAAATGTGGAAAGTATTGCAGAATGCACTCAGGTAAAATGGTAGCATCGGTAAGGATATACTTTCAATCAATCATTAAGATCTTAAATGACCATGTTACTTTCTAAAGCAACTTATAAAAAAATTGGTGCAGATATTGTTTCCGTTCCGGATGAAAAGCTTTTCGGCTTACCGGAAAAAGTGCTGCAATTTGGTACGGGTGTATTGCTGAGAGGGTTGCCTGATTATTTTATCGACAAGGCCAACAGGAAGGGAATATTTAATGGAAGGATTGTAATTGTAAAGTCAACCGATAGTGGAGACTCCGCAGCATTTGATCAGCAGGATGGTTTGTACACCTTGTGCATGCGGGGCGTTGTTAATGGCGAGACTGTGGAAGAAAATGTGATCTCGTCTGCTATCAGCCGGGTATTATCTGCCGGTAAAGAATGGAGTGTAATCCTTCAATGCGCCCACAATCCAGATCTGTCAGTCATTGTTTCTAATACCACTGAAGTGGGCATTGCATTGGTAAAGGATGATATCAACAGCAATCCACCCGTTTCTTATCCGGGTAAATTGCTGGCGTTTTTATATGAACGTTTCAAGGCATTTAAAGGAAGTGCTCAATCAGGTTTGGTGATTGTGCCAACAGAATTAATTTCTGATAATGGCACCAAACTAAAATTGATTGTACTGGAACTGGCAAGTCAAAACAAACTTGAAACAACGTTTACAGAATGGCTGAATAACCACAATTTTTTTTGCAATTCGTTGGTCGATAGAATAGTGCCTGGCAAACCAGACGCAACTGTCAAAGCAGCCCTGGAAACACAATTGGGTTACCAGGATGAACTCATCACCATGTGTGAAGTGTACAGCCTGTGGGCCATCGAGGGAGATGACCATATTAAATCGATATTGTCTTTTGCAACAGCAGATAAGGGTGTCGTCATCACCAATGACATCACTATTTTTAAAGAACTGAAACTGCGGTTGCTGAATGGTACGCATACACTCAGTTGTGGCATTGCCTTCCTGGCAGGTTTTACAACTGTAAAGCAAGCGATGGATGATGCGCTTCTTGCAGGTTTTATAAAAGAATTAATGACCATTGAAATGGGGAAGGCCATTCCTTACCCGGTTCCTGAAAAAGAGGCGACAGAATTTGCTTTACATGTGATAGATCGTTTTAGCAATCCCAGCATAGCTCACCAGTGGATAAGCATTACGCTTAATTATACTTCCAAGTTAAAGATGAGGGTGGTGCCGGTTTTACAACAGTATTATAAAGTGTACAATGCCATCCCTGAAAAGGTAGCCATTGGGTTTGCAGCCTGGCTTTTATTTATGAAGGCAGTAAAAAAAGACGGTCATGTTTACGAAGGTGAACTAAACGGCGTAGCTTATCCCATCAAAGATGAGATGGCCGCTTATTTTTTTAACCTTTGGCAAAATTTATCTCCTGAAGCAGTTGTTAAAACTGCACTAAGTAATGCTGCTTTGTGGGATACAGATTTAACCTTGATGCCGGATTTTGCAAAATCTGTAACAGAAAAACTGCAAAAAATAATGGAACTTGGCATGATGGCAGTGATTAAGCCATAGAGTGTCTTATCTGGCATTTATAATTCTATCCTTCTAAACAATTTAATAAAACTAAAATGACAAAGTTCATTCTTATAATTGGCGTTTTATTAGCTTCTCTTGAATCTGATGCACAAAATGCAAAAGAAATTTTACAGAAATCATTCTCTAAATGTCTTTCGATTAAGAATGGCTATTATGATATGGAAATGAGGATGAAATTTATGGATGAAAAAGAGACACATGATTACGGACGATACAAAGTTTATTTTAACAGATTAAAGAACGACTCTTTATCTGATGTATTATTTAATAGCGAACAACTTTCTAAAGGCGAATACTTTAAAAATACAATGTACTCTGGTAAAGAATATATAACGTATTCTAAAACGGATAGTAGTGCAGAAATAATGTCTAAAAATAAATGGACTAGTACAATAAAGAAGAGACTTGATTACGATAATTTTAAATCTTATTTACCCTTTACCAGTAAAGATTGTTCTCCCTTTCCAAAGGCTTCTGATTATACTGACACCAGGCATTTTTTTAAGTTTATAAACAAAGAAATTCAAAATAATATACATAGCTACCATATTCAAATGATTGAATATCCAAAGTACGAGAGCACCAAAATACTTTATGTTATAGAGACTGTTTACGACTTTTGGATAAATAGTAAAGATATGGTGCCAATAAAGTATTCAGCTTCATCAAAAGTTTTAAATAACGGCGATACTTTAATTGCATATACCTCCCGTAGTTTAAATAAGTACAATTTAAATGTGCCACCGGATGAAAATTTAAAGCAATTGCAATTATCTTCAATTCCCAAATATTGTGTCTTAAAAAATTATGTCGAAAATAGCAAAGTCGAATTACTGAGTAAAGATTCAAATTCACCAAATTGGGCTTTAAAATCACTTGAAGGTCAAAGTGTTTCTTTATCTGATTATGACGGTAAAGTTATTCTTATTGATTTTTTTTACAAAAATTGTCTTCCTTGCATGAAAGCAGTTCCAATGTTAAAATCGCTAAATGAAAAGTACAAAAGCAAAGGGCTGGTAGTAATAGGTATTGACCCCATCGACACGGACAATGATGAGATCAAAACATTTATTTCAAAAAATGGAATTACATACAAAATAGTAGTAGACGAAAATAAAGATGTAGCTACAAAGTATAAGATTTCAGTTTATCCAACTGTATATTTAATTAATAGAAATGGCAAAATTATATTTGCAGCTTCTGATTATGACGAAGCACTAGAAGGTAAATTAGAAGAACTTCTAAAGGGTAACTTATAAACACTTCATTCCTTATGTTGGACAACACTACAGGATTGGCTTACAAGGCGGAACAATGAGTAAATAAATATTAATAGCTCCTATTCCTTTAGGAGTAAGGACAAAAATAAAGTATATGAAACAGCAGGTTTTAAAAGTGCATAAAGATGACAATGTATTGGTAGCATTAACCAACTTATCAAAAGGAGCCACCATTGTTTTTGAAAATGAAACATTTGTGTTGCAGGATGATATCAATGCCAAGCATAAATTTTTTACTACCGATATGCAACCGGGTGATAAGGTGATCATGTATGGAGTGCTGGTAGGTACTGCCCAGTCTTTTATTCCAAGAGGAGGGTGGATGTCGACCGCCAATGTAAAGCATGCAGTAGAACCTTATGCCTGGAGAAAAACGGATTACCACTGGAAAGCACCTGATGTATCAAAATTTGCAGGCAGAACTTTTAATGGTTATCACCGTGCTGACGGTATTGTTGGTACTGCTAATTACTGGTTATTTATTCCCACGGTTTTTTGTGAAAATCGTAATCTTGATGTGATAAGAGAAGCCTTGCACAATGAGCTTGGCTACGCAGTAACAGACAGGTATAAACGCTATACGCACCAGTTGCTGGAAGCTTTTAAAAGGGGAGAAGACATTGCATCTGTCAATGTATTTGATACACCGGTGTCTGATGCTGCAGCACGTCCTTTTAAAAATGTAGACGGCATTAAATTTTTAAATCACCAGGGTGGTTGCGGTGGTACCCGGCAGGATGCAGCCTTGTTAGGCAAACTACTTGCTGCTTATGCCAATCATCCCAATGTGGCTGGTGTAACGGTAATGAGTTTAGGTTGCCAGAATTTACAGGTAGGCGATTTTACCGCAGAGTTAAAAAAGCGCAACCCCGGTTTTGATAAACCACTGTACATTTTTGAACAGCAGCAATCGCAGAGCGAAGAACAATTGGTTGCCGATGCCATCAAAAAAACATTTGAGGGCCTGGTAGAAATTAATAAAATAGAAAGACAACCTGCTACGCTGGATAAGTTGTGCATCGGCGTAAAATGCGGTGGCAGCGATGGTTTTAGCGGTATCTCGGCCAATCCTGCGGTAGGCTATACCAGCGACCTGGTAGTGGCATTGGGCGGTAAAATATTGCTGGCGGAGTTTCCTGAACTGTGTGGTGCAGAGCAAAACCTGCTCGACCGCACCAGCGATGAAACCATCGCCAATAAGTTTATTCACCTGATGAAGGAGTACAATGATGCCGCCGTAAAAGTAGGTTCCGGTTTTCACATGAATCCCTCTCCCGGAAATATAAAAGATGGCCTGATAACAGACGCTATCAAAAGTACCGGGGCAGCCAAAAAGGGCGGTACCTCGCCGGTGGTGGATGTGTTGGATTATACAGAACCTGTAACAAAACCTGGTTTAAGTTTGGTATGCACACCCGGCAATGATGTGGAAGCCACTACGGGCAAAGCTGCCAGCGGTGCTACGCTGATTTTATTTACTACGGGGTTGGGTACACCAACAGGCAATCCTGTTTGTCCTACCATTAAAGTATCTACCAACAGCAACCTTACCAAACGCATGAACGATATCATCGATATAGATACCGGTCCAATCATTGAAGGCGAAAAAACAATTGAAGCAATGGGCGAAGATATACTGGAGTATTGTATTAAAGCTGCCAGCGGTGAAATTATTCCCAAAGCGGTATTGTTAAACCAGGATGATTTTATTCCGTGGAAGAGGGGCGTGAGTTTGTAAGATGCTCCTGTTCCCTAAAGGGGAACAGGGTATAGTTTAGTATTATGAATTGGTTATAGTTATGCTGCATGAAAATTAAGAAAGATAGTTCAATGCCGTTTAGTTAAGCTAATTATCGTTCCGTAAGAACGAATGTGGGTAGTAGTAGAATATTGTTCACGATATATTATCGTTCCGTAGGAACGAAATGTGGGTAGTAGTAGAATATTGTTCACGATATATTATCGTTCCGTAGGAATGAAATGTGGGTAGTAGAATATTGTTCACGATATATTATCGTTCCGTAGGAACGAAATGTGTAAAATATTAAAATATGCATTTCCAATTCATTTAGAACAATCAGGTGCATATTCTTTTCCTACGGAACAATCTAAACCATTATAATTTTTCTACCTACCTTCCGTTCCGACGGAACGAATGAATGATCTTAACGAAACTTCATTGAAA
>JANXSR010000334.1 GCA_025352625.1 Ferruginibacter sp. | reverse complement strand
TCCAGTCCATAATAAATTCCTGTGCGTACCACAGCACGTATAGCTGCATTCATCCCTGGTGCATCACCACCAGATGTAAGTACTCCAATCTTTGTGACCTTTTTTTTCATATCTAAAAAAAACACTTTTTAATAAAAAAACGTTTAACTCAAAAGTTAAATCAATAAAAATTATACAAACATTACCTATTTTTTCAAAAATACACATTTAAAACTAATCTGAAAATTACATATGCTGTTATAGCAAAAAAATGGTATTTATATATCACCTTTCAGATAGTATTCTTTCATGATAGTAAATATCTTTTCTTTTAAAGCCGGGGCCTTTAATCCTTCGGATGAAACTGCCGGTAAAAAATGCATTTGTAATTTTGTTGGCCTTAAATAAAAAGATTTGTGCACCGGCATGGCTTTTTTAGTGCCAAAAATAACACAGGGTATCACTTCTTTTTTTGTATCTACAGCCAGTTTGAATGCGCCATCATAAAATGGTTTCAATGGTTCATTGGTACGATTACGTGTACCTTCGGGGTAAATGCACATGTGCATGTTGTTGCGCAGCACCTCCCGCATGTCTTCAAAACTTTTTAAGCGGCTTTTGTTATCTCCTCTGTCTACCAACACAGAGCCTCTTTTATAGAACCAGCCAAAAATAGGCACTTTAGCAAAAGAGGCTTTTGCAATTGTTTTATTGCCACCTGGTATAAATGGTGCAGATAAAGGCACATCTAATAATGCATTGTGATTATATACAACAACATAAGTATGGCCTTTTTTAAAATTTTTTCTTCCTTTAATAATAGCAGGGCAACCTACCAGCCTAATCCATGTCCACATCCAAATTCTGGATACTGCTATAAAATAATCCTGGCCTTTGGGGCCTGGAATTAAATATGATATCATGGAAGGTATAAAAATAATAAGGAAAGTGATGGCGAAGGAAAGTAACCCCCAAAATGCCCAAATGCGTCCCAATATATTACCACAAACTTCTTTAAACGAAGTAGTGGTTGGGTTTAAAGATTGATTATCTGTATTGGTCAAATCTGTAGGTTATATTTACTGAGCTGCTTTTGTAAAACAGTTGTCAGGGAGTTAATAATTTCCAGTTAATTGGGGTTAAACCTTGATTGGTTAGTAACTCATTTGTCTTTGAAAAATGTTTGCAACCAAAAAAACCTTTATCCGCACTAAAGGGAGAAGGATGAGCTGCTTTAAGAACAAAATGTTTAGTCTCGTCGATTAACAACTGCTTCTCTTGCGCAAATTTACCCCATAAAAGAAATATTACACCTTTTTTTTCATCAGATATTTTTGTTATGACAGCATCAGTAAAATTCATCCAGCCATTTTTTGCATGACTGGCGGGTTCATTAGCCCTAACTGTTAATATAGCATTCAATAAAAGTACCCCTTGCTCTGCCCATTTGGTAAGGTTTCCATAACCTGTTGGCATTGCAATATCTATATCTTTTTGAATTTCTTTGTAGATATTAACCAGTGATGGCGGAGGTTTTATGCCATTGGGTACACTAAAACTTAACCCATGTGCCTGCCCAGGATTGTGGTAAGGATCCTGGCCAAGAATAACCACTTTTACTTTATCAAAAGGAGTTTGGTTGAAAGCATTAAATATTAACGGGCCGGGGGGATAAATAGTTTTACCGTTGTTTTTTTCAATTTTTAAAAAAGTAACGATCTCTAAAAAATAAGGTTTTGTAAATTCATTTTTAAGCGCTTCTTTCCAGGAGGGCTCAATTTTTACATCCATGTATTACTGTTTTTATAAAATTACAAAAGCTTTGGGTAAAGTGGATTTTTATAAAAGTGAGGTAAATATAAAAATTGAATAGATAAAAATAATTTAAGTGAGGCTGCAAATTATTTAATCCAGTTGAATTCATATTCAAGCGGAGCTTTAATGCCTCTGCCTGCAACCTTTCTAAATCTTTCTGGCAGGGCCATTAAATATTCCCTGGCTTTTTCACCCTGTTCATTTAACCCGGTAATATTGCCAATATTCCAATCAACTAATAAAGAATCAAGAATGTTGGTATAATCCCAACTGGTGTAAACACCCAAACGCTGTGCAGCATCACTAAAGTGGGAATAAGTAGTACTTATGCTTTCGCCTGCCTGGCGTAAAAAGTGGGCAGGCATTACAATCTTTCTCCGCATCATATATTCAAAAGCAATCATCATATCGCTGGCATCTATTTCAAAAATGCTGGAAATAAAACTCTTGTAAGCTTTAGCATGTCTTAACTCGTCAGCAGCTATAACACCACAAATTTTGGAAAGCTGGTTATTGCCATGTTTTTTTGCAAGAGAAGCGGTACGGCGGTGTGAAATATTAGTTGCAATTTCCTGGAAGGAAGTATATACAAAATTTTTATAGGGGTCAGTGCCCGTGCCAATATCAAATCCATCTGCAATTAAATATTGTGTACTTATTTCCATTTGTCGCATGTTAATGCGTCCTGAGAGGTAAAGGTATTTATTTAATAAATCGCCATGCCGGTTCTCTTCGGCCGTCCACATTCTTACCCATTTAGTCCATCCTTGTGGCTCATCTTTAGTGATGCCTTCCACATCCATTAACCAGCTTTCGTATGTTGGAAGCGCTTCTTCGGTAATTACATCACCTACTAAAACAGCCAGGTAATCGTATGGAAGCTCTTTGCATTGTTCCTGTAAATCTTTTAATTCGGAAGAAAAATTCTCAGCGGAAGTATCTGGCAAAAAATCGGATGGCTGCCAGTTGGTATCAATATTTTTTAAAAATTCGGCAATAATATTGTCCATTTTTTTTGCCAAAAAATTCATCACTTCTATCCTGTGTTGCTTATTATACATCATAC
>JANXSR010000322.1 GCA_025352625.1 Ferruginibacter sp. | reverse complement strand
CTTAATATTTTTCTCTTAATAAAGATGTTACAATTTTATCAATTGGAAGTGTAATGGCATCTGCCGTAAAATTTTTCCAATCAATAAAACGAAAGGTTTCTATTTGTTTTGTTTGTTCATACAACTGCAATTGCTGTTCGTCAAAATCAAATGCAGCCGTTCTGATTGGTACAGTAATTGGATGCAGCGCATTTGCAAAATAATAGATCGCAATAATCTGTTGCTCGACAGTAAAGGCACTCATCTGGAAAATATCAGTGGTGTAAATATGATCTTCAATGCTCACATCCAGGTTCATCTCTTCTTTAAATTCTCTTTGCAAACATTCCCTGGTGCCCTCGCCAAACTCAAGTCCGCCTCCGGGGAACTTTGTGTAATATTCGCCACGGATGTATTCATCACTAACCAGCACCTGCTTATGCTCATTTAATAAAATACCATAAACCCGTACATTAAATTTGCTCATTTTATTTTTTTACTCTTTTAAAATAATTCCAGATTACAAAGGCCACAATGATTAATGAAATAATTACCGGTGCCCAAAAAGCATAAGGCGTGTCTTTATAGGGGATAGGTACATTCATGCCGTAAATGCTGGCTATTAAAACCGGCACACTTAAAAAAATTGTTAGTGTTGTAAGCCGCTTCAGCACTTCATTCTGGTTATTGCTGATAATGCTGGCGAAGGCATCCAGGGTACTGTTCAAAATGTTGGTGTAGGTGTTCGCCATTTCAAGCGCCTGGCTGGTTTCCACAACTAAATCATCTAAAAAATCTTTCTCATCTTCGTTCAGTTGTAAAAAATTTGTTCGTGCAAGTTTCATCATCAACAGTTCATTGCTTCGCAAAGCAGTAATAAAATAGACGAGGCTTTTTTGTATACGCATTAACTGCAGCAGCTCTTCGTTACGGTTAGCAATGTATAATTTTTGTTCAAGCGTATTGCGTCGCAGATTGATCTCTTTAAGATAATCCTGGAAGTTGGTAGTTACCTTTTCAAATATTTTCAGCACCATCATGTTCTTTTTATCCATGCTGCGGTTTTGAAAAGTATTCAGAAATTTTTTGATGGCTTCGTTCTCAAATGAGTTTACAGTAACAATCTGGTTATGCGTTAAAATAATACAAATTGGTATGGTTATATAAAAGGCATCACTTTCGTTAAAGGAATTATTTTCGGTTGGTGTTTTTATCACTACCAGTTTTACATTGTCATCAATTTCGTACCGGCTGCGTTCATCAATATCCAGCGAGTCTTTTAAAAAATCAATGGGTATATCAAGCGTTTGGCTCAGCTCCGAAAATTCTTCCTGCTTTAAAGGAGGTAACACATTAACCCAGGTATCGGCTTCAGCTTTATCAATGGCAATGGTTTGGTGTTCTATATTTTTAAAATACTGTATCATATTTTTACTGTAGCATACGTGATTGTTTGATGCCTGATTTTCTTATATACAATGAGATTTTTTACCCGGTTATTGTTTTTCAATGTTGTTTTATTGGAAGCCTGTTCACCGCAGCGGATCGCACTGTTGTACTATATATTTTCAATTGGGATTAATTGAATTTTTGAAATATTTATGATCTGTTAATCGTCTTATTTTACAATGGGTACTTTCAAATTCGACACCTTATTTGCGGTGATTAATTTCTTTACATATTAAGCACTATACTTCAATTTCTCCCTTAAAAACAAATATCGCAGGTCCGCAGAGCCAGATATTTTCAAAATGATTGTCATTAATTTTATCAAACTCTACACTCAAATGACCTCCGGGTGTTTTTACATCAACCGTGTTAAACCCATTTTGATTATGCGCACTTAGCAATGCAGCTGCTGTAACCCCGGTGCCGCAACTGAGCGTTTCATTTTCTACTCCTCTTTCATACGTACGAACAAAAATGGTATCTTCATTGAGGGTTTCTACAAAATTAACATTGATGCCTTCTTCCGCAAAGGTACTGCTGTAGCGTATTTCATGACCTGTTGCCGGTACATCTACATCAGCTACATTTTCTGTAAATTTTACAAAATGAGGAGAGCCTGTATTGATGATGGCATGATGGATATGATAATCTACTTTATTTACATTCTGCATTTTCAAACTTACCGTACCATCAATATCTATTTCCGCCTGGTGTTCTCCATCAGTAGCAATAAATTTATAGAGGCTTTTGTGTATACCTTGGTGATGTGCAAATTTTACCAAACACCTGCCGCCATTACCACACATAGTGCTTGCATTGCCATCAGAGTTGTAGTACACCATTTCAAAATCATACCCTTCTTTTTTGCTTAGCAACATTAGCCCATCTGCTCCAACACCAAAGTGCCTGTCGCAAATCAATTTAATTTGTTGTGTGGTTAATGCAGGTGCTTGTGTATGGTAATTGTCAAGTATAACAAAATCATTTCCGGTTCCCTGGTATTTATAAAATTCTATTTTCATACAATGCTTTTGAAATGGGTGCTAAAGTTAACGCACCATGCTTTATTATTAATACTTTCTGATCAATCTATTTCGGCTTCTATAATGGCTAAAGAATTTTTAATTAAATGCGTCACTGTTTTTCCTGCATCTTTTGAAAATTCTTTACTGATGCGGTTGGCAACAATTGCATTTAAACTGAGGCAATGATGACCCAATGATCGTCCCAAACCATAAATGGCAGAGGTTTCCATTTCAAAATTAGTGATGCGGTGATTGCCAAAATTAAAACTGGTTAAATTATCAATCAATAACGGGTAAGCAAGCCCCAATCTAAGTACACGCCCCTGTGGGCCATAAAACCCAGGGCAGGTAACGGTAATTCCCTGGTAGTAATTTTCTGTAAAATGTTTTAGTAAATAAACACTTGCCATATGAATATAAGGAGCAATATTACCTGCGTTAAGTTGCGTGTGAGTGCTAAATGATTGTATTAGTTGCTTTTCTTCTTCATTGTTTTCTACACGATAAAAATTCATCAGGTTGTCGAGCCCAAGCCCATGTGTGCTGGCAACAAAACTATCAACCGGTATTTCTTTTTGTAATGATCCGGAAGTGCCGAAACGAATAATATTTAATGTGGTCAGTTTTTCTTTTACCAGTCTTGTTTTAAAATCAATGTTTACCAATGCATCCAATTCATTCAGCACAATGTCAATATTATCTGGTCCAATACCAGTGCTTACACAACTCAATCTTTTTTTACCAATATAGCCGGTGTGGGTGATAAATTCCCTGTGCTCATTTTCAAATTCAATACTATCAAAATATTTACTTACTTCTTTTACTCTGCCAGGGTCACCAACTGTAATAATAGTGGAAGCAATTTCTTCGGGCCTGCAATTAAGGTGGTATACAGCGCCACGATCATTGATAATTAATTCTGATTCTGCTATACGGCTGCTCATTCAATTTAATTTAAAACCGAATTTCGGTTATACTATTTATAATTTCTAAAAATAAAAACCACTATATTTGCGTTCTTAAAAAAAGGTCCTGTGGCCGAGTGGCTAGGCAAAGCTCTGCAAAAGCTTCTACAGCAGTTCGAATCTGCTCGGGACCTCTCCAATAGGATTACTCTTTAGTAATCCTATTGTGTTTTTTGACTGTATCGGACGTTGATAAAACAGCCGCGTAAATTATTTTCAGCGTTCAATAAAGTAAAAATAGGGGTTATAATTTGAAGCGTTTTTATAAAATTTAGCTATGAGATTTCCTGCAATTTTACATCGTGTTGGTTTGTTTGCCTGTTTGCTGTTGGTAGTATCCTGCTTTTTGCCATGGATGTATTTTGCAGATTCAAACATTATAACTGAAGCGCAAAAAACCTTCACAGGATTTACAACCTATCAAAACCAATATGGTAAGCCGGGTAAATTGTTATCGTTAATTGCTATCGTTGTATTTGTATTGATGCTGCTGCCAAAAATATGGGCCAAACGGGCAAATCTGTTTATAACTGCACTTGGAGTAGGATATGCTATTAAAACATTTGTATTATTCACCTCCTGCTACAATGCCTATTGCCCCGAAAAGAGAGCGGGTATATACATCATGCTGCTCTCAACAATATTATTGCTTGTAACGGCAGTATTTCCTGATTTAAAACTGGAAAAAGAGAAAAAAGACTAATGCTTTTTTACTTCTTTTGACCAGGCATCTTTTAACGTAACGGTTCTGTTAAATACCAGTTTGCTGGCAGCTGATTCTTTATCCAAACAAAAATAACCCTTTCTTAAAAACTGGTAACGGGTAGCTGTAGTGCCGGATAGTAAAGAGTGTTCTACCCAGGCATTGGAGATTATTTTTAAGGAATCTTCATTTATATATTCTTTAAAGTCGCCGTCTTCTGCTGCAGGGTTTTCTACTTTAAACAGTCTTTCATACAATCTTACTTCAGCAGGTACAGCATGCGTTACACTTACCCAATGTATTGTTCCTTTCACGCTCATGCCGCTGGTATCATGGCCACTTTTAGTTTCTGGCAGGTAAGAGCAATGTATTTCATTTACAATACCATTGGCATCTTTTGTAAAACCATCACATTTTATAATATAGGCACTCTTTAAACGAACGGCAGCGCCGGGTGCAAGCCTGAACCATTTTTTTGCAGCCTCTTCCATAAAATCTTCCCGCTCTACCCAAAGTTCTTTGCTAAACGGAACTATCCTTGTGCCATACGCTTCATCAGGTCCGTTTTCACTTACCAGTTCTTCTGTTTGTCCATCGGGGTAATTAGTGATGATTAGTTTTAGCGGATCCAGCACACCCATCACCCTTAAGGCCGATTTATTGAGGTCTTCCCTTAAACAAAATTCAAGTAAACTAAAATCTATCATATTTTCCCTTCTTGCAACACCAATTTTATCGCAAAAAGTACGAATGCTTTCTGCAGTAAAACCCCTGCGTCGCATCCCGCTGATAGTCGGCATACGTGGGTCATCCCAGCTTTGTACATGGCCCTCAGTAACCAGTTGTAACAATTTGCGTTTACTCATCACCGTATAAGTCATATTAAGCCTTGCAAATTCGTATTGTTGTGATGGGAAAATCTCCAGTTTGTCAATCATCCAGTCATATAACTCACGGTGAGGGATGAACTCTAACGTGCAAATGCTATGCGTAATATTTTCAATACTATCGCTTTGGCCATGTGCAAAATCGTACATGGGGTAAATGCACCATGCATCACCGGTGCGGTGGTGGTGTGCATGTTTAATGCGATAGAGGAGGGGGTCTCTCATGTGCATGTTGGGAGATGCCATATCAATTTTTGCCCTCAATACTTTTTCACCGTCTGCGTATTTGCCCGCCTTCATTTGGGCAAACAGTTGAAGGTTCTCATCAATAGTCCTGCTCCTGTTGGCACTATCCATCCCCGGTACAGTTGGTGTACCTTTTAAAGATGCTATTTCTTCTGCAGATGAATCATCTACATAGGCCAATCCCTTTTTTATTAGATCGACTGCAAAAAGATACAGCTGTTCAAAATAATCAGATGCATATAATTCTTTTTCCCAATTAAAGCCCAGCCACTGAACATCTTCCTTAATGCTGTCCACATATTCAGTTTCTTCTTTTACAGGATTGGTATCATCAAAACGAAGATTGGTTTTACCACCATATTTCAACCCCAGTCCAAAATTTAAGCAAATACTTTTGGCATGGCCGATGTGCAAATAGCCATTGGGCTCCGGAGGAAAACGGGTAAGAATGGTTTTGTACTTTCCACTCTCTAAATCTGCTTCGATAATTTCTTCAATAAAATTCAGGCTCTTTTCTTCAGACATCTTTTAAACTTTGTAGCGCAAATTTACGGTTTGATCGGCTATAAATTTAGTTTGTAATTATTTTTACAGCTTTATATCACGTTGTTTCATTTCATCCAGCATTAAAATGATCTTATCTAATTTCTCTACCTCAATTGAGTTTAAATGTTTTTGCAAAGCTTCTATTTCCAGTTTGGCATCAATATTTGTTTGGTAATCTTCCTGTGCCTGTATCCTGTCCCGCTTGCTTTGGCGGTTTTGAGACATCATGATGATGGGTGCAGCATAAGCAGCTTGCGTTGAAAAAATGAGGTTTAATAAAATGAAGGGATAAGCATCCCAATGATTGATGAACCCTATAACATTGAGCCCCATCCATATAATTACAAACACTGTTTGTATAATAATGAATCGCCACGAGCCCATTCCATTGGCAACTGAATCAGAAAGCCGGTCGCCGAAGGTTAATGATTTTAAATGCTTATCATGCCAGGTAATTTGTTCCATTTTATTTATTTTTTAATTGCTAACAGTAGAGAAATAAAAAGGCCTTTGTATTTTTTAACAACACAAAGGCCTCTGAATATTTTTAATTATTTTAATTAAACCGCTCTGCCCATTTTACGCAGGTAAGAAGCGTGAGAGGCAATTGCCTGGCGCATTTTTGGATACTCAATGTATTTGATCCCAAAATCAACACATGTCTGTTTAATAATTTTACTAATGGCAGGGTAATGCACGTGAGAAACTTTTGGAAAAAGATGATGTTCAATCTGGAAGTTTAAACCACCCACTAACCAGGAAAGCAATTTGTTTTTTGTAGCAAAATTAGCTGTTGTCTGCACCTGGTGTATCGCCCATTCATTTTCAATTTTATTGGTAATAACTTCCGGCATAGGAAAACTTGTTTCCTCCACTGTATGCGCTAGTTGAAACACAATGCTGATTACAAAGCCTGTTACCATGCTCGCAATTAAAAAGCCGATAACCCAGGGAAGAAAGCCTACGGTATAGATTGGGATAACCATAAAGAACACAGCATAGCCCACCTTAGCACCCCAAAAAGCAATATGCTCTTTCATGCTTAGTTTAGTGATAGGTACAGAACCAATTTTCTTTTTAAAATATTTTTGATAATCTGTTAAAAATATCCAGATCAGGTGCAACAAAGTATAAAGGAACCAAACATAATAATGTTGAAAGCGATGTACTTTATATAACTTTTGAGTGGTACACATTCTCAGGTAAGGCTTAATTTCAATATCATCATCAACACCATCAATATTGGTATAAGTGTGATGAATAATGTTGTGTTTTTGATTCCACATGATGCTGCTGGCACCCAAAAAGTTAACGGAGATAGCGGCAAGTTTATTTACACTTTTGCTTTTACTAAAACTACCATGGCCACCGTCGTGCATAACATTAAAACCAATGGCTGCTGTAAAACCTCCAATCAAAATGCATTCAATTATTGCCACCCATGCTACCGGGGTAAAATAAACAAGGTGCACATATAGTGCTAGGTAAGCAGTGAAAAAAAAGATAGCTTTAAAGAACAATTTAATATTACCGGTAGAAGGTTTTTTTACATCAGCAAAATATTGGCTCACCCGTTGTTTTAGTTCCTGATGAAAATTGGAGGAGTTATTGATGAATTTAGGTGTTGCCATAAAATAATAATTTATTCGATTGCAAAATTACATTTAAATCCGGATGCAGGGATTTTTGTTTATACCAAAATCAGGTATTTTGCTTAATAAGTGCATCAAAATTGTTAAATCCTATCATTTTCCTGCTGATATAACCTTCTGCATATTTTACACCTATCATTTTACCATACATTTTTGCCCTGTAAATAATGCTTTCTAAAAAATCAGGGGTAGAAATATAGGTTTGCGGCTCATTTAAATTGGGGCTGTCAAATTGAGTACTGTAAGCCCTGATAGATGCTAATTTTTGTTCCATTACATCCGAAATATCAATCAAAAAATTGGGGTGCAGGTACCTGTCCTGAATATAATTAAAAACATAGGATGGGCGCCACACGTCTTGAATTTGTCCATCTTGCGTGGTTTCAATTTTACGAAGACCGGCTAAAAAAACTGCATCCTCCATTAATTGAGCACTTCTGCCATGGTCTGGATGACGGTCTTCCGGCGCATTGCACAATACTATTTCGGGTTGGTATTTTCTAATGGCTTGTATGATACGTCGCTGATGTGCTTCATCATTTTTAAAAAAGCCATCCGGTAATTCAAGATTTTCTCTAACATCTAGTTGCAAAATGGCTGCTGCAGCAGCAGCTTCCTTGCTTCTAATCTCCGCACTTCCCCTGGTACCCAATTCGCCCTGGGTTAAATCAACCACCCCCACTTTTTTACCATTCTTTTTTTCTACCAATAAAGTGCCGGCGCAACTCAATTCCACATCATCCGGGTGAGCGCCAAAGGCAAGTATATCTAATTTCATTGTATGTATTAAAATTTAAAGAAAAAAACCAATTGCAAAAGTAGGGGATAAATATAAGTAGCGTTAAAACGTAAGTAAAGTAAATACTAGCAATAACAAGCAATAAAAAATATCCTGAGGTATTTTATTATAAAAGTCTTCTCTTAAAAAAGGGATATACCTTAAAAATATTTTGTAACCCCTTGTTATTTTTGGTTAGATAAAGACTATTAATTTGTATGTTTTATCTGCTTAATAAAGCACTTCCACTTTTTGAGTGTTGGAATCTGGATTGAGATAAATCCCTTACTGCTGCTGATATTGCATATTTAAAGTCCTTTTTTTTGGGATTTGTATTTATGTGTTTTAATATCGTGCGGGACCAAAAATTCTTTGCGTTTTTTATTATCTAAAATATAAATAATTGCCTAATACTTTTTCTATTCACCTAAACAGCATTGAAGCCGCTATAATTTTTGTTAAAGAGAAAGATGCATTTATTAAAATATTTACTGCAAGTACTTATTAGGCCTGTTTTTTAGGAGGCAGATCAAATGCCACGGCATCATGTTCAAAATGTCCTTTGTGAGAACCATCGCAAAAGGGTTTATTTTTAGAGAGACCACAACGACAAAGTGAGATAACCTCTCTGCCCCCCAAATGATATGGCATGCCATTTTTATCAATCAATTCTATTTCTCCCTCAATTTTCAACGAACCATTATTGTTTACTGTTATTTTTGTTGTAGCCATTACTGTTGTATTTAAATAAATATTATTAAGTTTTTTTTGGAAAGTAAATCACGGGCAATTTTACCTAGCTACCAGGCACCAATTTTTTAATCTAGTAATTGTGAATTATTACAAACATTCACAATTAATGGATTAAAGTTGTTTAAGGCGATGTGCTATGTATTAATTTGGTAAAATAGAAATACAGCGTATTAATTTACATTAACCATTTCTATATCAGGTTTTGATTCATCTGTCAATTTAACCTTGCCTCTGTCTTTTCTTACAATTCTTGAGTATAAAGAAATTTCTTTATCAAAAAGAAAGCGGAAAAACAATTTAGTCCATGATGTATGATAAAATAGAGTGTTGTAAAACAAAGGAGCTTCCTCTCTAATTTCTGGTAGTCTGTTCCACGGAATGGAGGGGAAATCATGGTGTTCATTATGGTAGCCCACATTGAATGCAACTGTATTCAATACACCATAATAGCTGTAGGTTTCCTGTTGGTCACTGTGTGTTAAATAATGCTCCTGTATCCACCTTGCGCCCAAAGGATGTAAGCCAACTGAAAAGAAAAAGCTCATTAATAAAAATGCAATTGCTTTTGGGCCAAATAAGAATGATATAACAACTACGAATGCTATTTGTACCGCCCAGTTTAACGCTACCCATATATCAAAAGGTTTTATTTCTTTTAACCTTGCAATTCTAAATATCTGGAAAAAGGGATAGAATAATAACCAAATCACTTTACCTATAAAATAATTGTTGATGAGCTTAGCTTCCCATTTATTGGGTAAATCCCCGTCCAGTTCGTGCACACCTTGAAATGAATGATGCTTAATATGGTAACGTTCAAACGACACGGAACTGGGAAAAATTTGAGGCACATTTGCTAAAATACCAGCCAGTCTGTTAGCTTCAGGCTTTTTAAATAATAACCTGTGAGCACATTCATGAATCATTACAAATAGGGCGTGATCTGCAAAAGCCCCAATTAAATAAGCTGCGCCAACCACTATCCACCATGATTTATCAGCGACTAGCCATGACATTACAATTTGTAGTGCAACCAACCCTATTATAACAAAAATAGTGTTAGGGTTTTTACCAATTAATTTTCTAATGTCTGGATGTTTTTTTAATATTTCTTTGGTTCTTATACGATGTGGTTCGGGAGCATCCGAAAATACAAATGAATCTCTTTTTATCATAAAATGGAAAGTATGAAAAATGTCAGTAAAATTGACTTATTGATAAAGGATTTTATTTTTTTAGTACTTTATCTTTTTACAAGGTGCAAGGTACTGAATTTAAAGTAACAGTTGATGGCACATATCGACGCTTTTCCATCAACTGTGCCCCGAGGTTTATGTAAGTAATTTAAGAGTATAAATAAAATCTGTAGTTTCAATCTTAAAATTTAAGTAACTAACCTGTTAAGAGTATTTTAAGATAATTATAACAGTAAAATAAATAACTTTAAATATTTCAATGTTTAAACATTATATATTTGCTCTCAAGAAATTTATCCATAATTTCTAACTCTTTACAAACATGAGTAATAATAGAAAAAAGTTAAAATCAATTATTCTTGCAGGTATAATAATTGCAGTTGCTTTTGCAGGAGGCATTTGGTATGTATTTACACAAAAGTTTACTGATACAACAAAAGAAAAGGCAGACTATACTATAAATGCATTTGATTTAATAAATGAATTTAAAAAGAATGATAGCCTCGCCAATAAGAAGTATGCTGAAAAAATAATTACAGTTACCGGGTTGGTAACAGAAGTAGAAACCGCAGATACTACTGTAAATATTAAGATGGCTGATACTACATCCGGCTCTTATGCAATTTTTGCTTTTCAACAACAAAACCTCACCGAAGCAAAAGCAATAAAAGAAGGCGATAAAGTTTCAATAAAAGGTTCTTGTAGCGGCGGTGCTTATAGCCAGATTTTAGAAACAGAGTTTATTACTTTTAAAAGATGTGCGTTAACTAAATAAAAAATTTTAATCAAAATCAAAAAAAAAATGAAAAAAACAATCCTTATTCTTGCCCTTGCTTTAAGTAGTGCTACAATGTTTGCCCAGAAAAAAATAACAACATCCGGGGTAATTAATTTTAATGCAACAACAAGTTTAGATCCTTTACCAAAAGCTGATAATAAAACTGTCGTGGCAGCTTTGGATACAAAAACCGGAGCCATAGCTTTTGAAGTTATAATGAAGAGTTTTTCATTTGCAAATCCAATGATGCAGGATCATTTTAATAGCAGCAGTTGGTTAGACACGGATAAGTTTCCAACTTCAACTTTTAAAGGTAATATTACAAATTTCAGCACTGTAAATTTAAAAAAAGATGGAACTTATCCAGCTGATGTTAGGGGTGACTTAACTATACATGGCGTTACAAAATCTGTTACAACCAAAGGAACTATTGTGGTGAGTGGAAAAATTATAGCTGCCAATGCAGCTTTCACTGTTCAGGTCGCAGATTATGGAATTACAGGTCAGGCTATTGATGCTGGGAAAGTAACAAAAGAACCAAAAATTACTGTTGCAATTGAGTTTAAATAATAACGGCTTTAATTATTTAAATATTTGCAAAAAACGTTTGTCTTTACAGGCAAACGTTTTTTTGTAGAAGCAAACAAAGAAAATGCAGGAAACCAAAATATTGTTTGTGAAAAGAATAGATCAATCTAAAGTCTAAAAAACTAGGTATAAATGTCTTCCTTTATCTATTATGAATAGATTTCTTTTAAAGTTGAACGTATGGCCTTCCTCCAAAAAAAGTTCTTAAGGAGTCCCTAACCCTTAAAGTATCCGATAGCGGCAGTGTAAAGGGGATTGCAAGTTTGTATTTTGTAGAATCAATTTTAATAATCACTAATTTATGTCCATAATTAGTCAGTCTGTCATATGCTTTTTGAACAGATTGCTGCGACCCATATTCCTTTAAGACAATTTTAAAACTGCTACTATCTGTTTTTAGTATTGGCGCAGCATTTATATGCAGACTGTCTAAATTATCCGGTCGGGTTTTAATGGTAGTATCTATTTTTAAGCTATCTGCCCTTGAAGCTGCTTTATAAAGGGTATCACTTATTACTATAGCTTGTTCAGTGCCATTTGTACTGTCGGATTTTTTAAGGGTAAAAAAATAATAAAAGGCAAGCCCCGCTAAAATAACTCCAACAATGCTTAAGCCAATGATTAAATTTCGCTTACTGTTATTGGGAGAGGCTTCACTTTCAAAAGAAACAGTTTCATCTCTTTTTTCTCTTAATTGTTTTGGAATATCATCAATTTTTGGGGTAATAAATTGCCCCGGAATAAATTCATAATCTCCTTTTTGATTTATTTGAATAGTGCCAACACCTTCAATAAGCAACGGTTTACCAAGATTTAAAAATTGTTTAGAAAGTATGGAATAGCTTTCAAGGTCTGCTGTTGCAAGTGGTTTTATTTTTCTAGTTTGTTGTATTATAAAATCAACAAGTCCTTCATCTTCCGGTGTTTTTAAATTATATTCAAACGTAAATGCATCAGCAGGCATGGAAAAATCCTTATCACCTTCAGTGGGTAGTAAAACATCTGATTTTAATTTAAATACTCCAATTCCCTGAATGGCAACCCGTTTGGTGTTGTAAAGATGCTGAACTATAAGTTGTTCTATTTTCAAAATATTAATATTTGGATAAAACAAACCTAACTAATATTGCTCAATTCTCAAAACAACAATCCTTTTATTGGTTAACTTTGCAAAATGATTAGCGAAAAAGAGGTCAAGTTTTTACGGTATTGGGAGCAGGTGAGGGAAAGCGAAAGCAGTTTTACTAGTAAGCTTACAAGAGGCTTACCAATGGCTTTTTTATTTGGTCTGCCTATTATTTTGTCTATCATTGTGGTTAGGTTATTTATGCCGGAATGGTATACTAAAATATCCAAAACAAGTCCGGGAACTTTCTTTACTGTTATTATTGCTATGTGCCTTGTAATACTATTTTATGCTTTTTTTAGAATGCAGTACAAATGGGAAATGAATGAGCAACTTTATTCAGAATTAAGAAACAAAGAAAATAAATCAATTCAATTATCAACAAAAATTAATTAAATCAGGTATGTACAAAAAGTTATTTTTTATTATCTCTCTTGCTTTCGTAATGGTATCATGCAACAAAAATTCTTCATCAAATGGATGCCCTTACACAACTCCTACTGATGCTGCCAGTGCTGCAGAAATTTCTACGTTAAAAGCTTATTTAGATGCCAATTCGTTGCCATATACGCAACATACAAGTGGTATTTTTTATAATATAGTAACACCGGGAACAGGAACAACAGTGCCGGGTGTTTGCTCTGCTGTATTAGTTAAATACAGTGGGAGAACAACCACTAGTACTACTCCGTTCGATCAAAACACAGCCGGAGTAGCATTTACATTAGGGCAATTGATTAAAGGCTGGCAATTTGGTATTCCTTTAATAAAAAAGGGAGGCTCAATTATATTATATATACCACCTTCTTTAGGTTATGGAAGTGCTGGTTCGGGTGCAGCTATACCTCCTAATTCATACCTGATTTTTACTATTGATTTAGTAGATTATCAATAAATAAAAAAACTTGAGCCACGAAGCCATTTCCATATTTGACATGTTTAAAATTGGGGTAGGACCAAGCAGCAGTCATACGCTTGGCCCATGGAAAGCAGCATCGAGTTTTTTACTGTCTTTAGAGAAGAAAGAAATATTACAGCAGGTTCAAAGTATAGAAGTGTTGTTATATGGATCGTTGGCAAAAACAGGAGTGGGGCATGGTACTGATATTGCTATACAATTAGGTTTAAGTGGAGAAGATCCTGTAATATTTGATGTTAATAATATTACTGCCAGGATGAATGACATTAGTGATATGAAAAAATTATTGCTGAATGGCAGGCATGAAATTGATTTTGATCCTAAAGAAGATATTGAATTTTTATTTACAGAATCTTTACCATTTCATCCAAATGGCCTTACTTTTTTAGTGAACTTACACAATGGAGACGGATTTGCCGAGACTTATTATTCTATAGGAGGAGGTTTTGTTGTAAAAGAAGGAGAGGTGGATGGATTGAATAATGAAGTGTTATTACCTTTTCCAACAAATACGGCTGAAGATTTATTACACTGGTGTAGCCGTACTGG
>JANXSR010000262.1 GCA_025352625.1 Ferruginibacter sp. | reverse complement strand
GCAATGAGTGCCATGATGCCCAAAGCAATAATAATTACTGTAATGGCTGTTCTTAGCCTGTTACTTTTTATTGTCTGGTAAGATAATCCAATAGAATCGCCTGTTTTCATGCTGTTAAAATTCTGCTTAAAGTTAATCCTGAAAAACTATAAGGCCATTAAAAAATTTATAAACGGTAATTAATTTACAAATGCCAGTAAGCTTATACCAAATAAACTTTTGCATTATTGAGTAACAACAAGAAAAATTGGATTGTATAACGTGGTTACAGGAAATAATGTAACCAGTCTGTGATGATTGTAGGGAATATCCCCAAAACAACGATAAGCACGGCTGTTATGATCAGTAAAATTTTAAAAGCAGGAGTAATATCCCAATCCTGGGTAGCTACAGTGTTACATTCTTTAAAATAAATTGCCTGAATAACTTTGAAATAATAATATGCACTGATAGCGGCACACAACACTGCAAAAATAACCAACCAGTTTTGGTGACCATCTTTTACAGCTGCAATTAACATAAAGAGTTTAGCCTGAAAACCTGCTGTTAAAGGAATACCTGTTAAGGACAATAAAAATACAGTGGCTGTAAAAGCCAATACCGGTTGTTGTTTTGCCAATCCGTTAAAACCATCAATGGTATAATCATTCATTTTTATGAGGATAGCAAAAAGTCCTATAGTGGCAAGGCTATAAGCGGCCGTATATAAAACGATCCCTTCTTTAGCAAACTCATTTAATGCAAATACTGCAAACAACATAAATCCTGCCTGGGCTATACTGGAATAAGCCAGCATACGCTTTACACTTTGCTGGAATACTGCTGTAAGATTTCCAATCAATAATGTTGCCGCAATGATAACCGTTATCAAAATTTGCCATTGACCCAGCATGGTGCCAAAAGCATAAGTAAACAACCTGATGAAGGCTATAAAGCCCGCAGCTTTTACAATGGTAGCCATAAAGGAAGTGAAGACTGTTGGGGCTCCATCATATACATCTGGGGCCCAAAAATGAAATGGTGCTGCAGATACTTTAAAGGACATTGCAATAACAATAAATACCAGCCCTATAGCAATCATAACCGGCATTTTTCCAGCACCAATGTTGATATTACTGATATAAAAAGAAGGTGTGCCGGCATTACCACCATATAAAAAAGCAATCCCCATTAACAGGATACCGGTAGAGAATGACCCCATTAAAAAATACTTTAAGGCAGCTTCGTTACTTTTTAAATTACGTTTATCACTTGCTGTAAGGATATAGAGGGGAATAGACAATATTTCTATCCCTAAAAATAAAGTGAGCAACGTATTAAAAGTCGCAGCAATTGATACCCCACATAAAACAAAAAATATAAGTGCAAAATATTCAGAAACATTGTTACCAACTTTTTCTATATCCCTCCCATTCAATAAAAAAAGCAATAAAGTACAGAGCAATGCAATAGCAATAAATGTTAAATTAAAGCTGTTGAAAGTAAGCATGTTTTTTAAATCAAAAGTAAAAAAGGACTTTTGCTTTATCAGCTCAATGCCATTGGCAATAATAGTAAGTACCAACCCAACAATGGCCCAATACTTCGGAGTGCTTTTTTGTTTAAAAAAAACACCTCCAAACATCATCACAATACCCCAGACTGCTGTTATTATTATTGCATTCATAATTAACCCAATCCAGCGCTGGGCTGGACTATTTTATTTTAGTTACTTAAATCTTGTTATTATATCAATTACTGTATCTTTTGTGAGATTAAATAATGGTTGCGGATATATACCGGTTAAGAATATAGCAACTACCACAATACTTAAAACCACTTGCTCATTCACTGGAATTTCCTTAATGGTGTCAGCCAATGAATTAGCCGGGCCATAAAAAACTTTCTGAACCATGTTCAGTGTATACATTGCAGCAAGTATGATGCTTACCAATGCTGCAACCGCAAACCAAACATTGAATTGAAATAATCCACTAAACATCATAAACTCACCAACAAATGCATTCGTTAAAGGCAATGCAATATTTGCAAATGCAATTACCACCAACATAATAGTTAACACAGGTGCTTTGTGAGCAACACCCGCCAACTGGGATATTTTTCTAACACCTAACTGTCTTTCTATTATTTCAATAACTATCCATAATCCGATAATGTTGATACCGTGATTGAACATTTGTATCATCACTCCTTCAAGTCCTATTTGTTTGGTTGTAAATATCGTTGCGCTCATTAACCCAATATGCGCAATAGAAGAGTATGCAACCAACCGTTTCAAATCATCTTGCCTGGTAGCCAAAAGACTGGCATATACAATACTTATTATTGATAAAAGAATAACTACATTATCAAATTTTGCAACGGCTAGAGGAAACATTGGTAACAACCAGCGTATTACTCCAAGCAACCCCATCTTTACCATAACACCACTTAGCACCATGGTAACTGCAGAAGGTGATTGTTCATATGTATCAGGCTGCCATGTATGAAAGGGGAATACCGGCATTTTGATAGCAAAAGCAATAAAGAATAACCAAAATAACCAATTCTGTTGGTTATCCGAAAGCTGGGCTGCATAAAAATAATTCAATGCAAAACTATGTTCAGAAATAACAGCATGTGCGGCATCATATACAGGTGCAGTGTGCAGGTATATATAAATAATACCTACCAGCATTAATAAGGAGCCCGTAAATGTGTAAATGAAAAATTTGAAAGTTGCCTGCAGTCTTTTTTCGCCACCCCATTTACTACATAAAAAATAAACCGGAATAATCGCAAGTTCCCAAAAGAAATAAAATATCAATGCATCACTTGCTACAAACACTCCCATTAAACCAGCTTGGGTTAGCAACAATAAACCGTAAAAGATATGAGTGTTTTTATAGTTGGTATTGTATGTGGCAACAAATATTACAGGAAATGAAATTGCTGTTAAAAAAGTGAGTAATCTCCCCATCCCATCTAATGATACAGAAAAACTTGCCCCCAGATATTTTAACCATTCGTAGTTAAAAGCCAGCCCACTTAATGCACTATCATTGGCATAATATAAACTTAGTAATGAAACACATAAAGTAATGATAGAAGAAAATAAAGCCCATGATTTTATAGCAGCATCTTTTTTAAACAAAAAAGTGATGAGCCCCGCCAGCAAAGGGAAGAAAATTAATACATGTGGAAATGTTACCGAAATATTTTGTGGGTCCATATATTCTAATTACAAAAACAATTGAATAATAAATAAAATCAACACTGCAACCACCATCAGCATCATATAGGTACTTACCTGACCTGTTTGCAATAAACGTATCTGGCGGCTGCCATAATTAACCGCTTTACCAATACCGTTTACAAAGCCATCGATGCCCTTTTTCTCCAATATATTATTGAAGAAAGTAGCAACTGATTGAATTGGTTTTACAATAACAGCATCATAAATTTCATCAACATACCATTTGTTGGCCAATATTCTTCCAATGCCTGTTTCTTCTACAGTTGTTTTTTCATATTTGCTGAATTTATTCCAGGCATATAATAATGCTATCAATGCCCCTACAACAGATACACCCATCAGTGCATATTCTGTTGTGTGAGATAACTCATGTTTTTCATTTAGAGAAGCAACCAATGTGTTGCTCTCAGCAAAAATTGGTTCAAGAAATATCCCGAGGCGATGACCGCCGTGCATGAATACTTCCGGTATCCCGATCCATCCGCCAACCACTGCCAGTATTGCTAAAATGATCAATGGAATGGTGATGGCCGAAGGGCTTTCATGAAGATGATGTTCCTGGTCATGCGTACCACGGAACTTACCAAGGAAAGTCATCCCATACAAACGGAACATATAAAATGCCGTCATAAAAGCTGTTAATACTCCAACGCCCCAATAAACAGGATTCTTTTCAAACGCTGCCGCCAGTATCTCATCTTTAGAAAAGAAACCGGAGAAAAATGGGATTCCTGCAATTGCAAGACATCCCATTAAGAAAGTGATATGAGTGATGCTCATGTATTTTTTGAGGCCACCCATATTACGCATGTCCTGTTCTCCACCCATAGCGTGTATTACACTACCAGCTCCAAGAAATAATAACGCTTTGAAGAATGCATGCGTCATTACATGAAACACCGCCCCTGTGTAAGCACCTACACCTAATCCAAGAAACATATAACCCAATTGGCTAACGGTAGAATAAGCCAATACTTTTTTAATATCGTTTTGTTTTAATGCTATGGTTGCAGCAACAACTGCTGTAGCCAAACCTATAACAGCAATTACTGATTGTGTAACCGGCGCCATGGTAAATAAGATGTTGCTACGGGCAATCATATAAATACCTGCAGTTACCATGGTGGCTGCATGTATCAATGCACTCACTGGTGTTGGGCCAGCCATCGCATCCGGCAACCAGGTGTATAAAGGTATCTGTGCACTTTTACCTGTTGCACCTACAAATAATAATAGCGTTATCCCTGTAATATCAAATAGAGAAAGTTTTGAAACATTGCTGAATACATCATGATAATCTGCTGTGCCCAATTTGGCAATCAACCAAAATACTGCCAGTAAAAATCCAAAATCACCAATGCGGTTCATAATGAAAGCTTTCTTTGCCGCATCGTTGTTGCTGTTATCTTTAAACCAAAAACCTATCAGTAAATATGAACACAAGCCTACTCCCTCCCAACCAATAAACATGATGATATAATTTCCCCCCATCACCAATAAAAGCATTGAAAACACAAACAAATTCAGGTAAGCAAAATATTTTGCAAAGTCTTTGGATTCTTCTTCATGCATGTAAGAGGTAGAATAAACATGAATTAAAAATCCAACACCTGTAATAATCAATAGAAAGAGAGAAGACAATTGATCTATCTGAAAATCGAAACCTACTTTTAAAGACCCGGTATTAATAAAATCAAAGTAATGTGCCACATGCGTATTGCCGTTTTTTACCTGGAAGAAAACAAAAACGCTGATTAAAAAAGATGCTAAAATTACACCACTGCCGATGATGCCGGTAAGTGATTTTGACAATTGCTTTCTTCCCAAACCATTGATCAAAAAACCAATCAGTGGTAAAAAAGGTATTAGCCAAACTATTTGTAAAGTATTACTCATAAGCCACCCCTATCCCCTAAAGGGAAATTTTTAACTACA
>JANXSR010000238.1 GCA_025352625.1 Ferruginibacter sp. | reverse complement strand
CTGGAACCCTTTGGCAATAATACTTTTGTAATACAAGGTACACCTGCGGATGTAGACCAGGGTAATGAAAAAATGGCGATAGAAAAAATGTTGGAGCAGTTTAAACATTTCAGTGCCGATTTAAAATACACTAAACGAGAAAAATTATTCAGGTCATTGGCGTGGCAGCAGGCCATTAAAGCAGGAACAATCCTCACACACAAAGAAATGAAAATACTCCTTGAAGATTTGTTTGCCTGCAATGCACCCAACATCACCCCTAATGGCAAGCCAACTTACACTGCTTTTAAAAAGAACGAACTGGATAAAATGTTTGGCAGATAGCCTTTTGTGTTTGGTACAACTTTTTATTTTATAAAATTAAAAGTTACCATCATGATGGTAATAAAAAGGCAAATGAGCCCCGCTAAAAAAACAAGATCCGCAATATTTTCATATCTGATACTTTTTCCTGAAGTACTTCTTATGGAAAGAAAAGACAAAATACTGCTACTCATAAATAAAATGGTTGCAACCGAAGTGCACTCATCAATAAATGTTGTTTCACTTAATTTTAAAACCTTTAAAGAAGTTAATACCAAAAAACAAATACCCAGTAAATTGGCGGAGGTATTTAAAATGTGAGGTGCCTTATTGTTGTTATCAGCCATAAAATATAGTTGCAATATAAAATTAATTAACCTTCATTAGGTATAAGTTAAGCAGCCGTTAATTAAATCTACTTTAGTAAAAGATAAATTTTAAATCAAATTAATTTCTATTAAGAAATGCAATCTCTCTATTTGCAAAACTTATGATTATTGTAATTAATAAATACAAAGTATTTAGTACTTTCACACCCTTAAAATAACGGCATGGCCTTTACTGTTGAAAGTAAAACTGAAAATGGTTTTGATAAAATAATCCTGCATGATAATATTGCCCAAAGTTCAGTAGAGGTAATTCCATCCTGTGGTGCCATATTGCAGGCATTTACAGTTTTGCACAATGGCCGTTTTATAAATGTAATTGAACAATATAGTTCTGCCGAAGACTTTGCGGATAATGTGGAAGCAAAGGGTTTTAAAAGTTGCAAACTATCACCGTTTGCCTGCCGTTTAAAAAATGCAACTTATCATTTTGGTGAAATACAATATACTGTTGATAAATTTTTAATGGGAGAAAGTGCAATACATGGTTTGTTGTATGATGCTGTATTTACAGTAAAAGAGCAGGAAGTAAATGATGAAAAGGCCAGTGTGGTGTTGTCTTTTGAATACAAGGGTACCGAAGCAGGTTATCCCTTTTATTATGATTGTATTGTAACCTATACGTTAGAAAAAGAGAACACCCTTCACATCAGCACAGAGATTATCAACAGGGACAAAGGATCGATTCCTATGCAGGATGGATGGCACCCTTATTTTACACTCGGTGGAAAAATAGATGATCTGGAACTGGCATTTAAAAGCAAAGAAAAAATAATTTTTGATGACGGCTTGGTGCCTACCGGAGAAAAAATTTCCTACCATGAATTTGATTCGTTGCAAAAAATAGGGGATAGATTTTTGGACAATTGTTTTTTACTCAACTTTGCAGATCCAATAGCCATCGAATATCAACGAATGTGTGTTTTAAGAAATCCTGTGCAACAAATACAACTGGAAATCTGTCCTGATAAATCTTACCCCTATTTGCAGATATATACTCCACCACATCGCAATAGCATTGCTATTGAGAATTTAAGTGCGGTACCTGATGCATTTAATAATGGAATTGGTTTAATAACTTTAGCACCGCAGACAAATGTGATATTTTCAACCACATATAAAATAACTCCGTTAAATTAGCCGATGAACCCGATTGCCGCTACTGTTTCAAAATACTTTACTGAAAGTTTTTCTACCCGACCCGCATTGTATTTTTCTCCCGGTCGCATTAACCTGATTGGTGAGCGTGTAGACTATAATGATGGTTTTGTGATGCCTGCTGCAATTAACAAAGGCGTGTACTATGCCATTGCTGAAAACGGAACTAACGAAATTCATTTTTATTCAATGGATTTTGAGGAGTGGCTTTCCGTTGGCATTGACGATGTGAAAAAAATGACCGGTTGGAAAAACTATGTGCTTAGTGTAGTAAATGAATTCTTATTACTGGGCTGCAAAATAAAAGGATTCAATTGTGTATTCGCTGGAGATATTCCACGTGGCTCCGGAATGAGTTCATCTGCTGCAGTAGAGGGTGGGCTTGCATTTGCGTTGAATGAAATGCTTAACACCGGTTTAAACAGGGCGGAGCTTGCACTGCTTTGCCAGCGGGCTGAGCACAATTTCCCTAATGTAAATTGTGGTATTATGGACCAGTTTGCCAATATGATGGGAAAGAAGGACAATGTGTTGTTACTGGATTGCAGGAGTATGGAACACCAGTATTTTCCACTGCATCTTGAGGGGTACAAAATTGTACTCGTAAATTCCAAAGTGCATCATACGCTGGCATCGGGCGAATACAATATACGCAGGCAACGTTGTGAGGATGGGTTGAGTATCATAAAAACCAAATTAAGTATCCAGTCTTTCAGAGACATTACGAGAGTTGAAGATTTACAGGGGTACAAAAATAATATACCGGAGAAAGTATATAATTGTTGCCTGTTTGTTATAGAAGAAATTGCCCGTGCTAAAAAAGCAGCAGAGTTATTACAACAGGATAATTTAATTGAGTTTGGAAAACTGATGTACGCAACGCATGAGGGATTAAGCAAGTTGTACGAAGTGAGTTGTGAAGAATTAGATTTTTTGGTAGAACTGGCCAGCCAAAATAGCAATGTAATCGGCTCAAGGCTGATGGGGGGTGGTTTTGGAGGCTGTACCATTAACATTGTAGCAAATGAAGGAATCGATCAGTTTATACAAGAAACCAGCAAGGCTTACCAAAAGCGGTTTACTATTATCCCTGAAGCTTATATTGTTGAAACAGCCAATGGAACGGAACCAATAGCCGTTACACTTTAATGTAAATTTTCTTTTTGTCGAGCAGCCATGCAAAACTCCACATCATTGTAATAAAACAGAATGCATAAACAAGCGAGCCAATCTTTGGTTCTACAGGTAATATTGGTTTACATACGTTTTCATAAAACCAATTGAAGGGAGTGAGGTAAATTGGTTTTCCATCAGGAGTAATACCGCCTGGTATTTGTATCAGCGCAAGCAGCCTTGGCAGTACACCGCTCATTACAAAAATAAAAAGTGCATTTTTACCAAATACATCGAAGAAGCTGCTCCACTTTCCTTTCCATCCTTTAAACTCAATAAGGTTAATCATCACAGCCAGGATAAGTATAGCTAACCCAGTGGTATAAATGGTATAACTACTGGTCCATATTTTTTTATTGATCGGGAAGACCATATCCCAACAATAACCTGTAAATATCAACACACAACCGGCCACAAATAGGCCATTTACCATTTCTGCATTTTTACCTTTTTGTAAAATATAACTCCCGGCGAGGTATCCAAATATTACCTGAACGATGGCACCAAAAATACTCATTAAGCCTTCCGGATCAAATGATGTGCCTTCGCCTTTGTAAATATGCGCTTCTCCAACCAATGCCAGGTCTACTTTTGTTCCGAACCAACCTGCCAGGCTAAAGGGATCGGCAGGATTTGCTGCTACACATAAAAACCAATAGGTCAATAATATAAATGCACTCACAACAAAAGCACCTTTTTGTTTAAAATAATGAGCAATTACAGATGCAAAAAAGTAGCAGAGGGCTATACGTTGCAGCACGCCAAATATGCGTACTCCTGCAATTTTGCCGTCTGCTGTAATATAGGCCCAGGGTTTACTGACCAGATGCCCATTATCCCACTTAATAAAAGGGAACCAATTTAAAAATAGCCCAATCAAAAAGATCAGCACCGTCCGTCTGATAATTTTTTTCCAGAAAACGCTTTCTCCGGCAGCTTCCAGTTTTGGTAAAACAAACGCCATGGCATTGCCAACAGCAAATAAAAAAAATGGAAATACAAGATCAGTTGGTGTAACGCCATGCCAGGGTGCATGCTCCAGTGGCGCATAAATATGCCCCCAACTGCCCGGATTATTAACCAGTATCATCAATGCCACTGTGGCTCCACGAAATACATCAAGGGAATAGAAGCGTTGGTTCATGTATAGCGGTTTCTTTAAAAAGAAAGATAATTAATTCTTTTCACTCAACTCTAACCAGCGCATTTCTTTTTCATCCAATAACTGTACTATAACACCAATCCGTTCGGCAGCTTTTTGCAATTCGTTAAAGCCGGGATTGCCTTCATTCATTGTTGTTTCCAATGCAGCTTTTTCTTTTTGCAATTCCGGCATTTCTTTATCCAGCAATTCCAGTTCTCTTTTTTCTTTAAAAGATAATTTTTGTGTGCTGCCATTAGAGCCTGCAACAGGAGCAGGTTCTGTCACTTTTGCTTCCTGTTTCATTATCTGCCTTTCGTCGGTGAGGCTGCCATTTGTTATTGCTTCCCTGTATTGGGTATAGTTACCGGGATAATCTCTTATTACCGCATTGCCTTCAAAGGCAAATAAATGATCTACCATCCGGTCCATAAAATAACGGTCGTGACTAACAATGAGGATACAACCCGGGTACTCCATTAAAAATTCTTCCAACGTACGCAATGTCTGCAGATCAAGATCATTGGTAGGTTCATCCAGCACCAGAAAATTGGGATTTAAAAACAGCACACTCATTAAATGCAACCGGCGTTTTTCACCACCACTTAATTTACTCAACGGGGTAAACTGCTGCTCTGCAGAAAAACCAAATTTCTCCATAAACTGGCTGGCACTAATTTTTGTACCGTCATTTAAGGGAAAATATTCTGCCATATCTTTTACATATTCAATGGCCCTTTTATCTTCCTTATACACCAATCCATCCTGGCTGAAATTACCAAATACTACCGTATCACCATGGTTTATCTTACCGCTATCCGGTGCTTCCAGTTGCAAAGCAATTTTTAAAAAGGTAGATTTTCCTACACCATTTTTTCCCACTACACCAATGCGTTCGCCACGTTTAAAAGTATAATCAAAACCCTTCATAATTTGAAGGTCGCCATAGCTTTTGTGCACTTTTATCAACTCCAAAATTTTGCCGCCAAGCCGGGTCATTTTTACCTGCAGGCTCACCTCTTCCACATCTTTTTTTAATTTCACCCGGTCTTCTACTTCTGTAAAGGCATCCTGTCGGCTTTTACTTTTGGTAGTACGGGCCTTAGGTTGCTTCCGCATCCATTCCAGTTCTTTTCTAAAAATATTTTTATCCTTTTGTAATTCACTTTGCTGCACTTCAAGCCGAAGGCTTTTTTGTTCTAAAAAATTATCATAATCACCTTTGTACACATATACTTTCTCCTCATCAATTTCAACAATTTCATTGCTAACGGCATCCAAAAAGTAGCGGTCATGCGTAACCAGTAACAAGGTAACTTTTGCTGCAGCCAGGTAATCTTCCAGCCACTCAATCATATCAACATCCAGGTGGTTGGTAGGTTCATCCAGTATCAGCAAACAGCGTCCTGCATGCAGGTCAGCCTCAATCAGTGCCTGTGCCAGCGCCACTCTTTTCTTTTGTCCGCCACTGAGGTTACCCACTTTTTCACTCAGGTGATGCAGGTTTAATTTACCCAGAATTTGTTTCAGGTCGCTTTCAAAACTCCACGCATTCAGGTCATCCAGTTTGGCCATTAACTCACCCAATTTGTCAATGTCTTCCAAACCATCTTCTAAAAACTGTTCGTATTCCTTCACCACTTTTACAACCGGGTTATCCAGCCGGAGAACATTGTCCCAAATGGTTTTGTTGCCATCAAAATCATTGTCCTGTTGCAGCATTACCACCTTAATGTCTTTGTGCACCCACACAGTACCCGTATCAGGCGTATCGAGTCCGGTGATGATTTTAAGCAGGGTACTTTTGCCACTGCCATTGCGGGCCACCAGGGCTATCTTATCTCCTTCCTCTATGTTTAAAGTGATGTTTTTAAAAAGGGTTCTTATCCCGAAAGATTTGCTGATATTTTCTATTGAAGCGTAATGCATGGCGGCAAAGGTAACGGAGGAAAAATTAATTTAACTATTCGCTTCAATTATGAAAATTATTGCAGCATTATGGGCATTTCGATGATTTTTATGTTGCTGGGAATGATGGTGCAATTCAGGCAGAAAAGCAAATTTGCAATTTATAGAAAAGTAGCAACCAGTTCAGGGTTAAATGAAAAAGAGATTGCAGAGAAAATGTTAAGAGACAATGGTATTTATGATTTGCAGGTAACCTCAGTTTCTGGCCTTTTATCAGACCATTACGACCTAACAAAAAAGACGACTAATCTTAGTGAAGAGGTTTATGAACGAACAAATGTATCAGCAGCTGTAGTGGCGGCACATGAATGTGGTCATGAGGTTCAACATGCTACAGATTATCCAATGCTCACTTTTAAGGAGCAGAAATTAGCACCAACTTACCTCAATGGGTTATTTTGGCAGGATTAGGCGTTATGGGATTTGGTGGCGGTAATCAAACTATTTTATTGATAGGGATTATTTTGTTTGCTGTATCAACATTATTCAGCCTGGTAACTTTACCTGTCGAATTTGATGCTTTGGCAAGGGCTTTAAAATGGTTGGATAATGCTAATATAACAACTGATATTGAACATGCCAATGCTAAAGATGCATTAAACTAGGCTGTATTAACTTATGCAATCGCTGCATTATCTTCAATTGCAATGTTGCTATATTATGATATATACAAGTAGAAGTAGGGATTGAGCATCTTTAACTAAATGCTTCGGGCTTATAAACTTAAAGCTTAATTTCTTCATCACTATCATCAAAGAAACGAAATTCAGTTAAATGGTAAGTGGAGTTTGAAACTACCTTGATCTTTTGCTTGTATTTCCAGCTCCATTTTCTCCGTCTGGAAATAATACCACTTGTGAGGAAGGTAAAAAGGATAGGATTAACCTCAATGGTAAGTCCTTTATGATTCTGCATAATCAGGTAACTCAAATTCTTTTCTATCTCATCTTCCAAAATAAGCGTAGATGAAATTTTACCGCTACCATTGCAACTCGGGCAAATTTCCGAAGTATTTATATTCATCTCCGGCTTCATGCGCTGCCGTGTAATTTGCATTAATCCAAATTTACTTATTGGCAAAACTGCATGCTTAGCCCTGTCAGTTTTCATAAATAACTCCATGGAATCAGCGAGGCGCTTTTTATTTTCCATCAATTTCATATCAATAAAATCAACAACAATAATACCACCCAAATCACGTAACCTGAGTTGCCTTGCAATTTCTTCTGCAGCTTCCAGGTTTGTTTCAAGTGCATTCTGTTCCTGATTATTACTTACACTTTTATAGCCACTGTTTACATCAATTACATGTAAAGCCTCTGTGTGTTCTATAATTAAATATGCACCACTAGGCAGGTTAACAGTTTTACCAAAAGCGGCTTTTACCTGTTTAGTTATTCCAAAACTGTCAAATATGGGGGAACCATTATTATAGTAGGTAACAATATCTACTTTTTCAGGGGCTATTCGCTGAATGTAATTTTTAGTATCAGCAAAAATGGTTTTATCATTTACTACAATACGGTTAAAGTCTTCATTCAGCAAATCACGAAGCATACTATTGGCCTTACCCTGCTCACTTAAAATTTTTGATGGAGGAGTTGCATTTTTAAGATTTGACTGCATGGTTTGCCATGTTTGCACTAAGGATAACAAATCTTCATGCAATTCAGCAGTATGTTTTCCTTCAGCAGCAGTACGAACAATAACGCCAAAGTTTTTCGGCTTTATGGCTTCTATGATTTTTTGAAGCCTTTTTCTTTCGTCACTGGAATGAATTTTTCGGGAGACAGCAATAACATCGTTAAAAGGAGTAATGACTACAAAACGTCCGGGTAACGACAATTCACAACTTAACCTTGGGCCTTTAGCAGCAATTGGTTCCTTTAAAATTTGTACCAATACATTTGGCCTGCCACTTAATACCTCTGCAATCTTTCCCGTTTTTATTATTTCAGGCTCAACTATAAACTTACCAAAATCAAATCCCCCATCTATTTTATCATTGATGGCTACATTTGTAAATTTAAGTATTGACTTAACATAAGGGCTTAGATCTGTATAATGTAAAAACGCATCTTTTTCAAAACCTACATCTATAAACGCAGCATTTAAACCCGGGATTAACTTTTTAACTTTTCCAAGGTATAAGTCTCCCACAGCGAAGTTTGCATCAGCTTTTTCATTGTGCAACTCAACCAGTTTTTTATCTTCCAACAAGGCTATCTCGACGCCTTGAGGTGCAGCATTTATAATTAATTCCTTTGTCAAAAAAAACACTTTTAATTAGAGACCAATACATCACACGGAAGGACAACATACAGCAATAACGTTACGAAATACTATTAATTGTAAATCATAAAATATTGCTGATAAATGTGTGCCGGCTGGGAAGCCGGCACTTGCTACAAAAAGAGTAAATCTATTTCTTTTTATGACGGTTCTTTCTTAAACGCTTTTTACGCTTGTGCGTTGCAATTTTATGACGTTTTCTTTTTTTACCACAAGGCATAATTCTAGTCTTTTGTTGTTAATAAATAATTTTATGAATCCTCGAAATTTAATTCCTATTTTTTTATAATTACCGAAATAAATTCCGATGTACTTTTATTTAAGCAATTTAATACGCTCGTCAACTTCCTTTGAATAAGCAGGATTATTAATCATCCGTTTACTTATTTCATACCATTTTAAAGCATTCGGCTTATCACCTTTTCCAGCGTAAGCATCTGCAAGCCACGAAACCGCTTCTATATTTGCAGGCTCATTTTTTACAACGGTTTGCAAACGATCAACAGCTTTGTCGTATTGTGTTGAAATAACACCGCCAATACCAAGTACCAATTGTGCCTGCATGTTAGCAGAATCCTTTTTTACAACCTGTAATAGCTGTTGAATCCCTTTCATTGTTGACTGTGCATCTCCGGCCATACCCTTTCCAAACACGTAGCAACTACCCAGACCAACCTTTAAACTATCATTAATTGGGTTTAGCTCTATTGCCTTCTCAAATAATGATATTGCTTCTTCTGCTTTCCAACCTCTTTTTGCTAAATCTTCTTCATTTCTTAAGTCTCTTAAAATCAGTTGGGCGGCAAAGGTGAGGTTTTTTTCAGAATTTACCAACTTCGCAGATTCTGCAGTATAAAAATTATACAAATCAAGAACGTGTGCGGAGTCTTTCCAAAAAACAGATAACTGGTTAAATGCCTTTATCTGCTGTTCTCTCACATCCCCTCTTTTTACACTATTCTCCAGATTAGCCAAATAGTTTTGCTGGTTAACAGGAAGCTTTTGTTTTGCTGTAAGGAGGTATTTATCTAAGCTGAACTGCGGGGTAAGAGACTTTGCAGCAGATGGAATTGCTATAGTTTCTTTGTTGGCAACAGTTGTGCCAACAAAGAACAATAAAGAAATTAGTAAAATGCCAAAACCAGTGAGAATAAGTTGTTGTTTCTTCACAAAAAAATGTTGAGGCGCAAAGGTACGCTAAACGGGGTTTTCACTGGCGGGTAAGTTTTTATTTTTTACTTCTTGTACAAATTCTTTTGCAGGTTTAAAAGCAGGTATATAATGCTCAGGTATATCTACAGCTACATTTTTTTTAATATTACGACCTATTTTGGCTGCTCTTTTTTTTGTAATGAAGCTGCCAAAGCCTCGTATGTAAATATTTTCACCTGCAATTAAAGATTGTTTTATTTCTTTAAACATAGTTTCTAAAGTTACCATTACATCCACTTTTGGAATACCTGTTTTGTCAGAAATTTCTGAAATAAGATCTGCTTTTCTCATTTTGATAAATTTTATGATACCTACCTAATAGAAATATAACACAATATTTTGTAAAAAGCAATACTAACAACTGATTATCAATTAAAATATTACTTTCAAAGCTACAAAGAAATCAACTATTATTTCAACGAATTGATTTTTAATTTAATAAGGTATGCAAAAAATTAAATTATTCGCAGTAACCAAATTGACAGAAATTTGAACGATAATGAAAATGACAGCACAAGAACAAAATTTTGTAAAGAAACTATTGCAGTGGAACGATTTAGACAATAACAGACAAATGCCATGGAAGGGCGAAAAGGACCCTTATAAAATATGGTTAAGTGAAATTATTCTGCAACAAACAAGGGTTCACCAAGGGCTTGACTATTACAATCGTTTTGTTGCCAGCTTCCCCACAATTAAACTACTGGCAAAGGCACCTGAAACTAATGTGTTTAAATTATGGGAAGGCCTTGGTTATTACACAAGGTGTAAAAATTTAATAGCTACTGCAAAATACATTGCAAATGAATTGGATGGAAAATTCCCGGATAACTATGCCGATATTTTACTATTAAAGGGCATCGGGCCTTATACTGCCGCCGCCATTGGTTCTTTTGCTTTTAATCTTCCTTATGCAGTAGTGGATGGAAATGTTTTTAGGGTATTAGCACGATACTTTGGCATTGCTAAAGCAATAGACAGTAACGGCGGCAAACAATTTTTTACACTATTGGCAAATAAGCTGTTGGATAAAAAGCAACCTGGTAAATATAACCAGGCATTGATGGATTTTGGTGCAGTTATTTGCAAACCTCAATTACCAGATTGTAATAACTGTATGCTTAAAATTAACTGTACGGCTCTTGCAGAATCAAACGTAAATCAATTACCGGTAAAAGAAAAGCGGATCATCAAAAAAACAAGGTGGTTTTATTACCTTATAGTTGAATATAAAGGGAGGCAATATGTACGGCTAAGAGGACCAAAGGATATATGGGAAAATTTGTATGAATTTGTATTAATAGAAAATGACAAACCATTGGCATTGGAAAAATTTGAAGAACTGCAAAAAGTAAAAGACTTATTTGGCAAAAATAGTATTGCAGTAGTTCAAATTTCCCCGCTTTATAAACAGCAATTGACACATCAAACAATACAGGGTCAATTTATAAGGATAAAAATCAGCAAACCCTTTGCTGGTAAAGATTATAAAGCTTTTTCGCAGGTAGAAATTGATAAGCTTCCTTTCCCCAAATTTATCACAGCCTATTTGAAAGATAAAAATGTATCTTTAAATTTGTTTTAAGGTAGTAGAATAAAGATTTAAAAGATTTAAATTCAACAATATGAGAGGCGTAAACAGGGTGGTGTTAATTGGCAATTTAGGAAAGGACCCGGATATGCAGTTTTTAGAAGGTAATATTGGCGTAGCAAAATTTTCACTGGCCACTACTGAAACTTATAAAGACAGGAGCGGTAAACTTATTTCGCAAACCGAATGGCATACAGTAGTGCTGTGGAGAGGACTTGCGGAACTGGCACAAAAATATTTACACAGAGGAAGTTTGGTATATATAGAAGGACGTTTAAAAACGAGAAGCTGGGAAGACAAAGACGGCAATAAAAAATTTGCTACGGAAATTGTAGGTGATAACCTCATAATGTTGGATAAGCGTAATGATGGTAGCCAGCCCGGCGGGCAAATTGAAGGACTGGAAGGTTTGGAAGGGGAAATTCCACCTGACGACGGCCCTGAAAGGCTGCCATTTTAAAGTAAAAGTGATAGAACTTTAAATTGCTGTTTTATAAAAAATTGTTCACTAAAACTGATAGTTTTGGATTACCATTCGGTCATTGATTGTACAAAATATTTGCATTTTCCTTTACTGGCAATAACACCTGCTGCTTCTGCAGTACTTATCTTTATAGCAGTATTATTATTTCTTATTTCCTTTTTAGTAGCAGGGGCTGAAGTTGCTTTTTTTTCTCTTACTTATAAAGATATCAATATGCTTAAAACAAAGCAACAGCCTTCCTTCAGGCGTATTGTTACTTTGTTGGAGCAACCTAAAACCTTGTTGGCATCCATGCTTATTGCCAATAGTTTTGTAAATATTGGCATCATTTTAATTTCCAATATTGTATTAGATGGGTGGCTGGAAGGACTACAGTTAAGTTTTTGGCTAAACTTTTTAATTAAGGTACTTACTGTTACTTTTTTAATTGTGCTTTTTGCTGAAGTACTGCCAAAAGTATGGGCCACGCATCACAAGGTTTGGTTTGCTTCAACGGCTTCACTTATTGTGGAAATTTTCAATAGTTTGTTTTACCGGTTTAGTAAACGGATGGTAAAGTTTAGTGATGGAATAGAGAAAAAACTTTCTGCTAATAATTCTTCCATGCTGGATAATAGTCAGCTTGATTACGCCATTGATCTTTTGCCTGATCATGAAGCAACGAGTGAGGAAAAACAGATTTTAAAAGGCATCCGAAAATTTGGCGATACTACTGTGAAGCAGGTAATGCGCACAAGGCTTGATGTTAGTGGCATTGAACACAGCAGTAAGTTTGAAGACGTTATAAAAAAAATTGAAGAGTTGCATTATTCCCGGTTGCCGGTTTATAAAAATAACCTGGATGAAATACTTGGTCTTTTGCATACAAAAGATGTGTTGCCTCATGTAAACGCCAGCAAGGTTGATAATTACGACTGGCATATTTTAATGCGGCCTGCTTATTTTGTGCACGAACAAAAGCTGATAGAAGACCTGCTGCAGGAATTCAGAAACAGGCGCATACACTTTGCCGTTGTGGTTGATGAATTTGGAGGAACTTCGGGTATTGTTACGCTTGAGGATATTATGGAAGAAATAATAGGTGAAATAAAAGATGAGTTTGATGATGAAGAAAGTGTTAACAAAAAAATTGATGACAGCACCTATATTTTTGAAGGAAAAACAATGATCAATGATGTATGCAAAGCCATGCAGTTACCTGCTGATACGTTTGAAGTTACAAGAGGTGACAGTGATTCTCTTGCAGGATTGGTGCTTGAGATTGCCGGAGAATTTCCACAAATAAATGAAGAAGTTCTAAGTGGAAATTTTATTTTTATTCCATTAGAAATAATGAAGAATAGAATTGATAAAGTAAAAGTGATTATTAAAAATGACCCTGACGCATAATGATACAAAACACCTTCAAAGAATCTCACTGCAAGCAAAGAAATTATTTACTTTCAAATAGCCGCCTTTTGTCCTGCTTATTACTTATTGCCTGTTGCATGGTTTTTGTTGCCTGCAATTCGCCCTATGTTTCAAAAAAGAGAGGGTATTATACAATCGACTTACCTCAGCGTAGTTATCAAAAATTTGATCAGCCTGGCTTTCCCTACAGTTTTGAATATCCTGTTTACGCAAACATCATTCAGGATACAACTTACTTTGATAATAACCCCGAAAATTCTTATTGGCGCAATATAGATTTTCCAACATTTCATGCAAGAATATTTTTGAGTTATAAAGAGATTGGTGGTAAATCTCTTTACAAAATAAAAGGAGCGAATGGGCAGTATAAAGACTCGTTGGGTATTAATGATTTTGACAAAATGGTGGCTGATGCCTTTACGCTTACCAATAAAAACAATGTGGTATCCAGTTCAATCAATGATAGTTTAATACATACGCCCAATGCCGTTAGTGGCGTATTTTTTAAAGTAGGTGGCAATGCTGCAACTGCCAAACAATTCTTTTTAAGTGATACCACTAAAAATTTTATCCGTGGCGCTTTGTATTTTGATGTAACACCCAATGCCGATTCTTTAAAACCGGTGCAGGATTTTTTACAGGTGGATATGGATCATATCATCAATACTTTTAAGTGGAAGAATAAATACTGATAAGAACCACAAAACTATTCTACTATCCGTGTTCTTACAGATTGGTGAAATTATATCATTCAATGACTTCTAATATTGGCAATAAAACTAGCCTTGGGAGTTTTTGGGATGTTGAAAGTATTCAATGGAAAGAGAGGGTACTAACAAGAAAAAGCTATTATCTGCCCAATAATTCTGCATTGTAAAACCCGTATGATGCCACTTGTATAGCTATTTAGGAAGATACAGACTAGGCACACCACCGCAGTGCAAAGTGTTTGCTGGTTACAAATTTATATAGCCTCACGCTTTCCTTAGCACTTTTCGGCTCTCAATTTCTGCCAGTAAGTCGTCGGCATCGTACAATATGATACCGCAAAAACGTGAATAGGTCACCTTGTGCAAGCGGCGCCAGTTTTACTTCCATGGTTGGTGTAAACTCCTGCACCCGAGGTCGGTGTCCCCACCATAGTCGT
>JANXSR010000177.1 GCA_025352625.1 Ferruginibacter sp. | reverse complement strand
GGAATATAATTTGGCTGCACTGCGCAAACAGGTTGGCGTTATATTCCAGGATTATATTCGTTACCAAATGACTGTATCGCAAAATATAGCGGTGGGTAATATTGAAGAGAAAGAAAACAGTGCATTAATTATACATGCTGCCAAACAAAGTCTTGCCGACCTTTTAGTAGAAAAGTTACCCGGTAAATACGATCAGTCACTTGGTAAAAGATTTAACCAGGGTGTTGAACTTTCGGGAGGTGAATGGCAAAAGCTTGCATTGGCAAGGGCCTACATGAAAGAGGCTCAATTATTGATTTTAGATGAGCCTACAGCGGCATTGGATGCAAGGGCAGAATACGAAGTGTTTCAACGTTTCTCTGATTTAACTAAAGGAAAAACAGCGGTACTTATTTCGCATCGCTTTTCAACAGTACGCATGGCGGATAGAATATTGGTGTTGGAAAAAGGCGAACTGTTAGAAGAAGGCAGCCACGAAACACTGCTTCAATTGAACGGGCGCTATGCTGAATTATTTAAGTTGCAGGCAAAGGGGTACCAATAAATGAACATTGATTTGCCGGATTCAATGAGGTGGAGATACTGCAATAAGGATCACCTAAGTAAAGCAGTCAGTTAAAAAAGCAACCTGCTATTTTACTGCAACCTTTGATTAACTTAATAAAAACATTATACACTTGCCAGTTAAAAGTACTGGCCACTTTTAACTATCTTACGTTTATAATTACTATGTCAATATGAAATATGTACGCATCCTTTTTTTAGCTATTCCTTTTTTGCTGCAATCTTACAAAAGCAATAATCATAATCATCAACAGCAACATGGTAAACATTGGGTAAGCCTGTTTAATGGAAAAGACCTTGATGGATGGAAACCTAAAATAGCAGGGTATCCATTGGGAGAAAATTTTGGCAATACTTTTCGTGTTGCAGATAATATACTCAGCACCCGTTATAATGAATACGATAGTTTTAACAGTCGTTTTGGAGCATTGTATTACGACAAAAAATTTACCAACTACCGGCTAAAAGTTGAATACAGGTTTGTTGGCAATCTAACACCAGGGGCACCAAGCTGGGGTTTTAGAGATGGCGGTATTCAATACCATTGCCAGCCTCCGGCTACAGTAGGTTTAAATCAACCCTTTCCAGTGTGCCTTGAGTATAACCTGCTTGGCGGAAAAGAAACAGGAGAACGCCCCACAGGCGAAATATGTGCGTCTGGTATTTATGTTGAAATGGATGGTAAAAGAAATAACAGTTACTGCACCTCACCCACAGTAAAAAGAACTTTTGCAGGCGACCAATGGGTTACTGCAGAAATTGAGGTAATGGATGGAAAGATCACTCACTTTATAAATGGAGAGCAGGTATTGCAATTTGAAAACCCCCGATTTGACAGTACGCACCTGGAAGGTAAAAAATTTATTAATGCAGGAAAAGATATGGTTAGAGATGGGTATATATCACTGCAATCAAACAGCCATCCGATGGATTTCAGGAAGATTGAAATTATGGAATATTGAGCGTGATTAAGTAGACAGTATTTCTCTATCAACTATGCTATGTAAACCTTACGATTATTCTATCATACAAATAAAAACTGCCGCAAATTTTATTTCACCTGACTTATTAATTATTCAGGCTCACTAAAGCAAGTCCTAATATTTGGTTGCAATTTCTAAAACAAATACCATTGCAAAATAATTGATACTTAAAACCACCGGATAATAAAAATTGTATGATCGTGCAAAAAAACAATGCCTCACCCAACTCTGCCAGCAGGGTGTTGATAGCCAGCCTTGCCGGCACAACAATTGAATTTTTTGATTTTTATATTTATGCCACCGCAGCAGTATTGGTTTTTCCTAGATTGTTTTTCCCTTCTGCTGATGCAACCACAGCAACATTGCAATCGCTGGCCACTTTTGCATTGGCTTTTTTTGCAAGGCCGGTAGGCGCTGCATTGTTCGGACATTTTGGAGATCGTATTGGCCGCAAAGCAACACTGGTGGCTGCCTTAATGACCATGGGCTGCTCAACAGTAATTATTGGGCTGCTGCCAACTTACGAATCTATTGGTATTGTTGCACCCATATTATTGGCCTTATTGCGTTTTGCACAGGGCCTTGGTCTTGGCGGCGAGTGGGGTGGGGCAGTATTGCTCGCTACAGAAAATGCGCCTCCGGGTAAAAAGGCATGGTATGGCATGTTTCCACAATTAGGAGCACCTATTGGATTTTTACTCTCTACCAGTTTGTTTCTTCTTTTGGGTAATGTTATGTGTGATGAACAATTTTTTAACTGGGGCTGGCGCATTCCGTTTGTTGCAAGTGCTTTGTTAGTATGGGTTGGTTTATATGTTCGTTTAAAGTTGGTAGAGACGCCGGACTTTCTGAAAATTATTGAAAAAAATGAACGGGTTAATTTGCCTATTAAAGATGTGCTGAGTAAACATGCGAAAGTACTTGTATTGGGCACCTTTGCTTCCATCACCGTTTTTTTATTATTTTATTTAATGACGGTGTTTACATTAAGCTGGGGTACATCTAAATTAAATTATTCGCATTCCAGTTTCCTTGTGGCTCAAATGATTTCTATGCTGTTTTTTGCCGTGGGTATTTTGATATCTGCCGCTTTTGCCGATAAGCATGGCCGTGGCAATATTCTACTGATAGCAGCTGTTTGTGTTTTTATTTTCGGCTTATTTTTCTCTCAACTATTTATTGCCGGTCATTTAGCGATATTGATCGGGTTCCTGAGTTTTGGTATGTTTTTAATGGGCATATCATATGGTCCGTTGGGCACTGCATTGGCTGAAATTTTTCCTGTTGCCGTTCGATATACAGGCGCATCTTTGTGTTTCACTTTGGCAGGTATATTGGGTGCATCCCTAACACCCTACCTTGCTACAAGGCTTGCGAACGGTTATGGGCTTGCCTATGTTGGATATTATCTTTCAATAGCAGCAGTTTTTACTTTAGCAGCATTGCTGTTGGCAAGATCAGCAATGAAAGATGAATAAAATACTTGCAACTAAAGTATCATGTAAAACTGTAGTTTTTGATAAACAAAAATTGCGGCGATCAATTGTATGTTTGGGTGTTGACAAAGTGTAAATAGATAATAGGATTGCACATTTTAATTGAAGGATAAAAGTCGAAAGTTCTTCTGTAATTTCTTTAAAGAGAATTAACCACTGGATGTTTCTAAACGTCTCGCCATATAAATCAAATAGAACTACTGAACCCTTCATCAGTTAATCCAATCGGTTTTAAAAAATCATAGTAATCACAACAATCAAATAAATCATAGTTTAGATTAATCAATGATGCTGTAAATGCTATTTTTATATCCGTAAAAAAAATACTGCCTCTTTAAAAACTTACTGCAGAATATAATGTATGTTTATTAACTGATTAATTTCGTTGACCTTGTTAAAGCAAAATATAATAATCTGTTACTCCCGAAGGCTAATAAAAAAAATATTTCCTCATCTTTAATTTTGAACAAATTTTGGAAGAAATAAAATCATCACAAAAAAGCAGGCGTAAGTTTCTGCAAACTTCAGCAACTATTATCGCTGGCTTTACTATTGTGCCAAGACATGTACTCGGCAGAGGTTTTATACCACCAAGTGATCAACTTACTAAAGGCATCATTGGTGTTGGTGGCATGGGCATGGGGCACATACCTTATGCAGGAACAAGGGTGGTGGCCGTTTGTGATGTAGATAAACTGCATTTACAGAACGCAGCAAATACAATTGGCGGTGGTGTAAAAACTTTTCATGATCACCGTGAACTGATTGCTTTGCCCGAAGTAGATATTGTGCATATTGCCACGCCACCCCATTGGCACGGCATCATGGCGATTGAAGCTGCCAAAGCAGGAAAAGATATTTGGTGCGAAAAACCGATGACCCGAACCATTGGAGAGGGCAAACGGGTAGTAGAAGCGGTAAAGCAATATGGAAGAATGTTTCGTCTTAATACCTGGTTTAGGTTTACTGATAATTTTTATGGTATGAATACCACCGTTAAGCCAATTAAAAAATTGGTGGAATCAGGTTTACTGGGCTGGCCACTTACCGTAACGGTTAGTAAAACAACAGGGTTCGACTGGAAGTTTTATTGGGTAGGAAAAACAAAGCTGGAAGAACAGCCTGTGCCGGCAGAGCTGGATTATGACCGTTGGCTTGGACCTTCACCTTACAAGCCTTACAACCCTCACCGGGTGCACCAAACTTTTAGGGGATATTGGGATTATGATGGCGGCGGTTTGGGAGATATGGGGCAGCATTATATTGATCCCATTCAATATTTTTTAGGCAAAGATGAAACCAGTCCAATATTGGTGGAAGTTGATGCAGAGCAGCAACATCCTGATGCATGCGGTACTTTTAGAAAATTGACGTTTACCTACGAAGATGGTTGTAAGATTATTTTAGATGGAGAAGCCAACGATCCTAATGCGGCATACATTGAGGGACCTAATGGAAAATTGTTTGCGGGCTTCAAATCCGACATTCCAAATTTGAAAGAGAAATTAGCGATGATGCCTGATCCTGAACCACAGGTTAGTAACTTTCTTGATTCGGTAAAATACCGCACCCCATTTGCATTGAACGAATCAAATGGTTTCAGGTCATGCACCATTATCAATATGGGGAAAATGGCGCTGCAATTGGGACGGTCGCTTCGCTTTAATCCGGTAACACAATTGTTCATTAATGATGAGGAAGCGAACAGGTTGATCAATCCTCCCATGCGTTCACCATGGAATATGTAAGCTGCCAGACTTAACGCAATCGCAATCGAATAACCGGAAGCTCCGCTGATGCGGATCTTACCAAACATAAAAATAAACTCATGAAAAAAATATATTTCATATTGCTTTTACTAGTCTTTTCTTTGGTGCAGGTTTCAGCACAAACAGACGCAGTAAAAACTACGATCGCTACTTTTCCTTATCAACATATCAATGAAGCTGATGCTGCACTTACTGCCATGCAATCATGGGACAAGGCAAGTTGGAAAAGCTTTCTTTCCATATTTGATGGAAATGATTCCACGCAGTTTTTAAAAGCTACTTATGCACTCAATGCTTATGTGCACCATATTGCAAATGATGCAGAAAAGAAAAAACAGGCTGCAACATTTTTGTCTTCCGGCTTGGGATATGTAAAATCTTTTAACGGCCGTTATGCCATCATCCTTGACCTTGCTTTGCTGGGAGAGGATGTGGCGGTAAAACCACTTGCCACTTTACTTACGGATAACATTTATGCCGGCAATGCAGCAAGAGCGCTGGCATACATTCATTCTCCTGCATCAATTGAAGCCTTGAATAAAGCATTGGTAAAAGCAAAAGACCCGGCCCGTAAACATATACAGGCAGCATTGGATAATGTGAACAGCGTGTTACCCGAAATAAAAACAGCACAACCAGCAAAAAAAATAATTCAGAATGATGTACAGCAGTTGCTGTCGTTGCAAAACCAAATGGACGCTGCTACAAACCCCTGGCAGCAGAAGCGTATTCTTGCGGAAGCTGCTCATATTCCTGGTTTTAATTCATTGATGTTTGTGAGTCATTCATTGAATGATCCTGCTGCAGGTGAAGACGCAGCTTCAATCATTGCCCGTTTAGCATTGGCCGATAAAACTATCAGGGGGAGGGCGGTTAGAGAAGCGCTGGAGAAAGCATTGCCGCTAATCAAAGGCGAAGACAGTGCATTCCTCGTAAAAAATCTTAGTGCTCATATTGCGTTAATGCCTTACGATAATGGATTCGTTTCGCTCTTCAATGGCAAAGATCTTACAGGATGGAAAGCATTGGTGGGTAATCCGGTTACACGGGCTAAAATGACTGCAGACGAATTGGAAAACCAACAAACAATAGCCAACGAAAAAACAAAAGGTGATTGGATTGTTAAAGATGGCTTACTGATCTTTACAGGCCATGGCGAAAACCTTGCTACGGCTACACAATACGGAGATTTTGATATGTATGTTGACTGGAAAATTACCGCACAGGGTGATGCAGGAATATACCTGAGAGGCACGCCACAGGTGCAGATTTGGGATACCAGCAGGAGAGATGTAGGAGCACAGGTTGGTTCCGGGGGCTTGTACAACAATCAGAAAAATCAAAGCAAACCATTAGTGGTAGCAGATAACAAAATTGGTGACTGGAATACGTTTCATATCATCATGAAAGGAGAAAAAGTTACTGTATATCTAAATGGTGTGTTGGTAACAGACAATACCATTCTTGAAAATTATTGGGATAAAACGCAACCTATTTTCCCGAAAGAGCAAATTGAATTACAGGCACATGGAACTTATGTGGCCTACAGAAATATTTACCTGAAAGATTTATCCGGAACTGCAGTTGCCACTTTAAGTGATGCGGAGAAAAAGCAAGGTTTTAGCATGCTTTTCGATGGCCGTAATATGGATAATTGGACCGGTGATACATCCGGCTATCGTTTGGAGGAAGGTAACATTGTTGTTCATCCGGAAGGCAATGGTGCAGGGAACCTGTACACAAAAAATGAGTATGCTGATTTTGAATATCGGTTTGAATTTCAGCTTACACCTGGCGCCAACAATGGCCTCGGTATCAGGGCGCCACTTGAAGGTGATGCAGCCTATGTTGGTATGGAATTGCAAATACTCGATAATGAAGCAGAAAAGTACAAAGACCTTCATCCTTATCAATACCATGGGTCTGTGTATGGTGTAATTCCTGCAAAAAGAGGATACCTTTTGCCAACGGGCAACTGGAATAAAGAGGAAGTGGTAGTAAAGGGAACAAAAATAAAAGTAACATTGAATGGAACGGTAATTATGGAAGGAGATATAAAAGAACCTGCAAAAAATGGTACCATGGATCATAAGGATCATCCAGGTTTGAAAAGAAAAACCGGTCACATTGGTTTTCTTGGACATGGCGATGTGGTAAGGTTTAGAAATATCAGGGTAAGGAAATTATAATTATTTAGCATAATGACTGCTGGGGACTTTTCAAAAAAATCCCCAACTTATTAAAATAGATATTGCAGTTTTACCAGCGGTATCGTTCAATAATTAACAGTAAATTTCATCAGGATGATATGTTTTATAATAAATAAAATGCCCTTAAAAAATATACTTGTATACTGCTTTGGAATTACTTTATTTATAAGTTGCAACAGCAGCACAGGAAATAAGTACGATATCATAATTCTCAATGGCACCATTTACGATGGCAACGGTGGTGCACCATACAAGGCAGATATAGCCATTGGGGCAGATACGATTGCCTTTATCGGAGACCTAAAGAACGCCACTGCAAAAATGGAGACAGATGCAACAGGAAAGGCCGTTTCTCCGGGATTTATTAATATGCTTAGCTGGGCAAATGAAACGCTCATTCAGGATGGTAATTCTCAGGGTGATATCAGGCAGGGCGTAACACTGGAGGTAATGGGTGAAGGTACCAGCATGGGACCTTTGAATGCTGCGATGAAAGCAGAAATGCAGAACAGTCAACAGGATATAAAATTCAACGTTGGCTGGAATACACTGGGTGAATATTTGAACTACCTGCAACAGAAAGGTATTTCCTGCAATGTGGCTTCTTTTGTTGGCGCAGGAACTGTTCGGGAAAATGTGGTTGGTAAATACAACCTCCCTGCTACTTCTGCGCAGATGGATAGTATGCAACTGCTGGTAAAGCAGGCAATGGAAGAAGGTGCTATGGGCGTTGGTTCATCTCTTATTTACCCACCAGATAATTTTGCCGGCACGGATGAATTGGTTGCACTATGTAAAGAGGCTTCAAAATATGGTGGCATGTACATTTCGCACATGCGCAGTGAAGGAAACAAATTGAATGAAGCGGTAAATGAGCTTATTACCATTGCCAGGAAGGCAAATATTGCTGCTGAAATTTATCATTTAAAAGCAGCCGGTAAAGACAATTGGGGTAAGATGGACAGTGTGATAAAGCAGGTGGAAAATGCAAGAGCGGCAGGCTTGCAAATTACTGCAGATATGTACAACTACCTTGCCGGGGCAACCGGCTTAACGGCTTCTTTTCCTCCCTCATTACAAGATGGTGGTTTTGATAAATTGTGGCAGCGCCTGCATGATCCCGCCACACGTAGTGCAATGAAGAAAGCTATGAACACTTCTGCCCAGGACTGGGAGAATCTTTACTACGGATGTGGTGGCGCTGATAATGTTTTATTGCTTTCTTTTAAGCAGGATTCATTAAAAAAGTTTACAGGTAAAACATTGGCAGCAGTTGCAAAAATACGCGGCACATCACCGGAAGAAACTGCCATGGATTTAATTGTACAGGATAGCACAAGGATTGAAGTTGCTTATTTTTTAATGACTGAAGCCAATGTAAAAAAGCAAATTGTTTTACCATGGGTGAGCTTTGGTTCTGATGCAGGAAGTCTTGCTCCAGAGGGTGTTTTTCTACGCTCAAGCACGCATCCGAGAGCTTACGGAAATTTTGCCAAAGTTATCGGCAATTATACGAGAGAAGAAAAATTGTTGCCCTTGCAACAAGCTATTTATAAACTGGCAAAATTGCCTGCTACCAATTTAAAATTGCAAAAACGCGGTGAATTAAAAGTGGGTAATTATGCTGATGTTGTAATCTTTGATCCGGCAACAGTTACCGACCATGCCACTTATGATATGCCTCAGCAATATGCAACGGGAATATCCGATGTGTTTGTAAATGGTGTACCCGTTTTGAAGAATGGAAAACATACCAATGCAAAGCCTGGAAGATTTATAAAGGGCCCCGGATACAAAAAATAGTATTAGGAGTTGATAACATCGTTCTTTTTCATCGGACAGTGTATCCGGAACCCGGCCAAGTAAAAATCAGTACAATCAATTTTATAAAAATAGTATGCAGGTAAACAAATATTTTTTGTTGACTTTTATTTTACTGGGTTTATTTACAACTGTCATTAAAAGGGCAGCTGCGCAGGATACAGCATTGTTGAAACAGCTTGAACAAAGCCATTATTTGCGAACTGTTATGAAGGCTGACAGTTCACAGGCAGGATTGACAAGATGGTTAAAAAAGAAAGTTACACAGTCCAGGATATTGCCACTGGCAGCAGATTTTTACGGATTAAAAACAAGTGGCCCCGGCACTATAAAAATTGAGCATACAATAACATCATCTGGCGAGGGAAGTATTTTATTAGAAACACCTGCATCGCTCCCTGTAAAAAATCCTACCAATCGCAGTTACGCTTCTGCTGAAATGATACGGCCTTTAAAAGGAGAAAATTTAAATGGCTTCAACCGTTTTTCTGTTTGGGTGTATGCAGATGCGCCGGGTTTTTATTCTGTATTTGTGGGGTGCACTTTGTACAACGGAGGGAAGCATGTAATGCCAACTCCCGGCCGTTCTGAAGGGCAGCATTTCGAAACTGTTTATCCCAATAAATGGCACCGCATCATCTGGGAAATTCCGGATTTGTACCGTGACTCAGTTACAGGGTTTTCTGTAAATATCATGTTGACAGGTTCTCCAAAAGGCGCAAGTGAACAGCTAAGATTATACATAGATGACATGCGTATAGAACAAGTGGATGCAGAGAACAGTAAGGGCTTTAATTTACGCAACAATGCAATAGCATATAGTCATAGTGGCTATAAACCTGGTTCTTTAAAACAGGCACTGGTACAAAATATAGTAAATCCAGCATTTCAACTGTTGAATAAAAAAAATAAGATTGTATTTACAGGCGAAGGTAAAAAATTAGATAGCGGTTTTGTGCAGCTTGATTTCAGCAATTTTAATAACCCCGGATTTTACACACTTAAAATAGATGGCAGGGTAACCAAACCATTTGCAATTGGTGAAGATGCCTGGCTGGCTACAGCATGGCATACACTAAATTTTTTCTATGCCGAAAGATGTGGTTATGATCAGCCGGGGATACACCAGCCATGCCACCAGGACGTGGTATGTGTTCATCCGGATGGCCGTCGCCTACCTGTTAATGGTGGTTGGCATGATGCTGCTGATTTAACACAAGGTGTAGGTAACACCGCCCGTGGAGGCATAGCTATGTTTGAGTTGGCTAAGGTTGTTAAAAATAAAAATAAGCAGTTGTACCAACGCCTGCTGGAAGAAGCCAGGTGGGGTTTAAACTGGACCATGCGTACCCGTTTTGGTGATGGCTACAGAGAAGGTGGATTGATAATTGGAATATGGACAGATAATATTACCGGCACTAAAGATGATATAGAGGGAAAGGCAACCAATAATCCGTTCGACAATTTTATAGCTTCCTCTTATTGTGCGTTGGCAGTTCCATTTTACAAAAATGATGATCCCGTATTTGCACGCTGGTGCCGCACCAGTGCGATAGAAGATTTTAAGTTCGCTAATGCGTTGCTTGCTATGTCAGTAACCAGTAAGAATGAAACGGAACTGTATGCTCAGGCTATGGTGTCTGCCATGCATTTATACAGGCTAACAGCAGAACAGGCTTACCTTGATTGGGCTGTTCAGTATGCACAGGTGGTGATGAATTGCCAACAGAAAGAGCGACGTAAAGATTGGTCGATACCGCTGCATGGTTTTTTTTATGAATCAAGAGAAAAGAAAAGAATGCTTGAATTTTTTCATAGAAGCAATGAAGAGTTAATGATACAGGGACTGAGCATGTTGTTGACGGATGAGCCCAAACATAGCAATGCTGCTCAATGGAAAGCCTCCTGCCAGGCATATGCAGATTACCTGCATGATATTTCAAACAGCATTAGTCCTTACGGCATATTGCCTGCCGCTGTGTATGAATTAAACAATGCTGATTTTGTAGGTATTTATCATGAAGGGGATCAGGTTGGTATGCCCTCCATGGAGGAGTACAATGCGGAAGTAAAAAATGGCATCCGTTTATCAGATAAATTTTACCTGCGCCGTTTTCCGGTTGCCTACCAGTTTCGTGGCTTTCATGCGGTGTTGATGGGAAAGGCAAAAGCGGCATTTATACTATCGGATTTGTTAGCTGACCCTTCTTTAAAAAATATTGCCACCAGGCAATTGGAATACATTGTTGGTTACAACCCTTTTGCCATGAGTACTATTTATGGCGATGGCTATGATTATCCACCACTTTACGGAGCTTATGCAGGAGATGTTGTGGGAGCTGTTCCGGTTGGTATTGAGACTTTTGAAAATGAAGATGCACCTTATATGCCAACACAGGTTAATGCAACATATAAAGAAATTTGGACGCATACAACAGCAGGCGTTATATGGTTGCTATCTATGTTGTTTAAAGATTAATTCCTCTAAACAACATAGACAGGTCGTTATTGATAAGAGAAAATTTATTTTTACGATTGTTTTTTATTAGAGGGCCTAAGGTTTTGTTGTTGCACTTACCAGCTTATATACTTTTCCGTCTGCTTTGGTTAAGATGTATAACTCACCCTGCATATCCCTTCCAAAATGCAAGTCTATGCGGTCGCTACCGCAAACTTCCTTTAATGTGTGCGGTTGGTTATTGATTGTAATTTTCCATTCTTTAATGGTGGCCAGTTTACCTTGTTTCAGATCGGCCACATCTAAATAAAATAATCTTCCGGAAGGAATATCACCAAATAAAAATTTGCCTTTTAATTCCGGCATAGCATTACCCCAATATTCAAATCCACCCGAAATGGCTTTGCCTTCATCATGATCAAATTCAGCAACAGGATAAGTAATTTTATAAATGCTGTCATTTGCAGGAAGCGGATAAACATTGCCTAAATTATCAGTGATATCCGCAGAAACAAAATTGCCTTCCCTTAAGGGCCAGCCATAATCATGTCCAGGCATTACCAGGTTGAGAGATTCAATATTTGCCTGCCCTACATTACTTACCAGCATCTCACCTTTCTTGGTCCAGGTAATACGATGTGGATTTCTAAAGCCATAGGCATATATTTCTTTAACTGTTTTGCTATTGCTGTTTTTTGCAAAAGGGTTGTCTGCAGGAATTCCATAGTTACCATTGGTGCTGTTTTTGCCCATTGGGTTAATGCGAATAATGCTACCCCAAATTGTTTCTGTGCTGTGTGCAAGAAAACCAACACCTTCTTCCACACTGCCGCCATCGCCTATGCCTATGTACAAGTTTCCGTAGTCCATATCACCGGGTTTGGAAAGAGGGTTGAAGATTATCTCTTGCACACCATGAATTCCTGTAACCACATTTACTCTTAATAACTCCCTGCTTGTTCCGGCAAAACTATCTGCATTGGGATTTTTTGTTTTCCATTCTGTAAGTACCCATTGCATGGTAACTTTAATAGAATCTGCATAACTAAAGTCGGCTTTGGCTAAACCGGGTGCTTCTGAATGGGTGGTGTAAAAAAGGCCGTTTTTAGCAAAGTCAGGATGAAAAGCAAAACTGCCAAATCCTGCGGCCAGGCCGGGTTTATTAATGAAAGCAGCTTTCTGTTTTTCCATATCCAAATAAACAACGGGTTTATCAATGTTCATTTTATACAGCTTACCCTGTAGATCATTAATAAATATTTTTCCGGTAATTGGTTGAAAACTAAGTTTGGTTATTCTTGCCAATGGAGGCTTATTACTTGATGCAGCAATTTGTGTGAAGGGTTGAAGATTTACCACGAGATTTGAAAGTGCAATGGATTCGGGAATAGGGTTGGAGATGCCGTTGCCATTTTTCTTCGATCCTGGTTGAATCATTTCTTTGTGGGAGTGAATAAAAGCAATCATTGCCTTAAGCTCTTCTTCCTTTAATCCATCGAATGATGGCATTACTGCCTGTTTGTATTTTGTAAATAACTCAACGGCCCGTTTATCACCGGATGCAATTAGCTGCTGTGAATTTTTTACAAAAGAAAGCAGCCAGTCTTCCGAAACGCTGTTTGTTACGCCACTCAATTGCGGGCCAATTCCATCCTGCCTGAAGTTGTGACAACCCGTGCAGTTTTTGTTAAAAGAAAGCTCGCCTGCTGCAATCGTTGCAGTATCTGTTGCAATTGTAAATTTGCCTGATGACTTACCTGAATTGCATTGAGTAAAAAAGTTCAGCAGTAGTATTATAACTGCCGAAATCACTAATAATTTTTTGTTCATTTTTGAAGAACTGGTTGAATAAATTTATTTGTGATGAAGTGGTTGATATATCCACAATTTAATTACTTGCCTTTAAGCAAAAACTATTTTAATGTTTGTTGGGGAACACCGGCAAAACTTAGTTTAACCGGTAATATAAAACCCTTGTCATCAAAAAATAATTGTTCAATGCAGGTAGCTCTGTTATTGGCAGCAATTTCGCCAAGAGGTCTGCGGTGATACAGGATGTACCACAGATCCTCTTTAGCATTGTGCATAATGGAATGATGCCCTGCACCAGTTGCAACAGCGGTATCCTGCTGCAATATTTTGCCTACTCTTTCAAATGGTCCAAATGGATTATCTGCAACTGCATAAGCAACCGAATAGTCAGGGCCGGTCCAGCCGCCTTCGCTCCACATAAAATAATATTTATTGTTGCGCATAAACATAAAAGGCCCTTCAACATAACCTTTTGGTGTAATTTCTTTAAATGTGGTGCCATCATCAAAAGGAACAATGCCTTTAAAATCATTTCGTAACCGGGCAATATTGCAATGCTGCCATCCACCATAAATAATGTAGTACTGGCCATCCAGGTCTTTAAATACAAACTGGTCTATCGGCTGAGCACCATTGTAAAATTTATCGATTAATGGTTTACCTAAATAGTCTTTAAAAGGTCCTTCAGGTTTATCTGCAACAGCAATACCAATACCGCCATACTCATTGTTGTTTTGTATGTCATTGGCAGCAAAAAAGAAATAATATTTTTTATCTTTTTCAACAATAGCAGGAGCCCACATGGCACGCTTTGCCCACTTAACGGCTGCTGTATCCAAAATATGAGCATGTGTTTTCCAATGCACCAGGTCATCAGACGAAAAAGCATCAAAGAAAACCTGTTGCTCATATTTGTCAGAATAGGTGGGATATATCCAGTACCGGTTATTAAATATAGCAGCTTCGGGATCTGCATACCAACCTTTAATAATAGGGTTGCCGGATGTTATAACTTGTGCCTGAACTGTACAAACTATAAAGAATAAAAAAATGCTATTGCCGTAAATATATTTCATGCTGCTGTTGATATAATTGTTGCGTAAATGTAAAGCCACTATTTTAATTATCTTCAATAAAATATAAGTTATGGAAATTGCAACTAAAAGATTGGCCTATTTATGCGATACCATTCCACCATTGTTAACTGCAATTGATGAAGAATCATTTTCAATAAAAATCAATCCTGGCAAGTGGAGCAAGAAAGAAATCATTGGGCATCTCATCGACAGTGCAGCCAATAATCATCAACGTTTTGTACGTGCACAATTCGAGGATAAACCTGCGATTGTGTACGACCAAAACAAATGGAATACATTTAATTTTTATCAGCAAATAAGTAGTCAACAAATAATTTCTTTTTGGACGATTTATAACCGCCAGCTAATTGAACTTATCAGGCATATTCCCAAAGCTAATTTGCAACTCGAATGCAGGGTAGGGGAAAAATTGTTGGCACTTGATTTTTTAATTACTGATTATGTTGAACATTTGGAACATCACTTAAAGCAGGTTGTTATTTATTGATAGTAAAAAATAATCCTGAAATATCAATTTCAAAATTTTACCGCATTTTAGGTTGAACACAGAAAACGGATCCATTTCAAATTGTCGCAAGGGTTGCCAACCTTTTATAGGGTTATTCCCATTCAGCAATAGCTTTCGAAAGGTTGGCAACCCTGGAGTCTGCGACAATTTGAAATGCATCCTAGAAAACCACTACTTGTGTCTATGGATTTTATTCGCTAAATTTAAAAGAGAAATTTAATGCAACAAGTTTCTTTTAACTTTTAAAAAATAAAACAATGAAAAATTTTATAAAAATCATTTACAGCCCCGGTGGCGAAAATGAAAGCGGTAATAATGCTTCAGAGAAAAAGGAGGATCAACAGGAAGATGTACAAAAAACTCCTGTAAACAAGGAAGAACACAAAACAGTTGTGCAAAAAATTAAGGATGCACTTAGAGATTGGTCTAATAAAGACGAAGCTGATCAGGAATATGACGATACAAAAGTATAACAGCAATTTGCTTCAAGGTTCGTTGGCTAATAGACTGCAATAACTTTGGCCCGACAAAAAAAATAGGTAACAAAGTACCTGTAAAAAAAGAGAGCCGTTAAAATAACGGCTCTCTTTTTTATATTGTATAATATCATTTTGCTGCTACAGCAGGCGAATATTTTTGTACTTTATTATTTATGGGTGCAATAGTTTTTAAATAAGCATAAATAGCTTTAAGGTCTTCATCATGCATCTTTCCATACATGGTCCAGGGCATAAGACTGTTAAATTCTCCCGGCTTTAATTTAGTAGCAAGTGTAGCTGAGTCCGAACGGGCATGGAACAAAGCAATAAACGCCTCTTCAGTCCAGCTGCCAATTCCAGTTGCATTGTCAGGTGTTATGTTACCTGAGCGAACTGTACTTCCATCAGGAAATGGAAATTCCCTTCCTCCGCCAAACTCAGTACCAGCTACCAGTTTGCCTTTTGCAAATTGTGTGTGGCATTCCTTACATGCAGCAGCATTCACCATATATTTTCCATAATTTACTACATCTGTTTTAGCAGGCATTTTAGTTGGTGCAGCTTTTTGTGGAATGGTATTGATAAGAATATTCATGGGGAAGTCGGAGCTTGCCTGTGGCACTGCATTTTGGATGGGCTTTAATGTGCGGATATACGCAATAACACTTTTGATGTCTTCTTCATCCATTCGTCCATAATAAGAATAGGGCATTACCGGAAAAATAGCTTTACCTTCTTTAGTAACACCAGTTGTAATTACCCTGAAAAGCTCACCATCCGTGTATCGGCTGATACCTTCCGGTGTAATATTTTTAGCATAATAAGTTCCGGGAAAACCAAATTTTTGATCAAATACTTCACCTCCCTTGCCGTGCGTTCCTTCTAGTGGAGGTCCTGAAAACCTTGTCCAGTCTCGGTTTGAATGACAATCAATGCAAATGGTTACATGGTTGGCAAGATATTCGCCCCGTGCAACCCGTTCGGGTGTTTGCTCAATCTTCATTACCGGAGCAGCGCCAACATTTGGTAAAAAAGCTTTGATATAACCAACTGCTGAAAGTACAATTAACAAGAAGATAATTAATAGTCTTCCAAAATACTTTTTAAATTTTCTCATCTTTACTTTTTATGTTTTATTAGGTTAGAAAGTAAAGTATAATATTTATTTTGTTTTTAATAATGATAAAGAATATTTATTTCGTTTTATACTTTAAAGGCACTGCAATGATCTGATGGTTTTGTGCGAAGGTTTGCAATGTTGGCAGGCTTGTCATTATAGGCAAAAATCAATCAGGCAAATCCTGTTGCTGACCTGGAAGGGTTGTAACCTGGCCAGCTATTCCCACAGTTGACATGCTATAATTATTTTGTTTAAATACTAATTAATTTAGTATTTTTAAGTATGCCTTATTACCGGATATTGATATGGACAAAACGAAGGAAGCAGCCCTATACTGGCATTCGTTTAATTGGGGAGCCCAACATCAATGCAGTTTTTGCATCTATTCAATCAAAAGCAAATAGTACTTATAGACAAGATTTGATTGATGTGGAAGTTCAGATGCTTTCAAAGTTGTGTAAGGCTGTGCTGGAATTTGAAAAAAGGCCTCATTTAGCTAAATAACATATTGTAGCAGTTGCTGCGCTGTTGAGACAAAATGAAAAAAGCGCTGAAATAATGCTAAGGATTTACTGGCTGTTTTTCAGCTTAAGCATTGATGACAAAAATGCTGACTGAAGATAGCAACAGGAGGGCATAGTAACATACCTTTTTGCCAGGGTAATAAGATTAAAATTAAAACAGTAATACCGGTATTTAATTGAACGGCGTAACAATACAATTTTTATAAAAAAATGTAACCGCTTAGTTGTATTTGCTGTAGTTATTTGTCTTTTTTATTTCGCCATTGTAAACCGGTTATACCAGTGGTAACTGAATTACAAACTCTGTAAATTTCCCTTCACCCGTATCTACATTTATCGTTCCGCCATGTGCTTTAATAATATCATAGCTCAAACTCAACCCCAGCCCCGTTCCCTGCCCTGTTGGTTTTGTAGTAAAGAATGGCTGAAATATTTTATCAACTAATTTTTGAGGAATTCCGTTGCCGTTGTCTTTTACTGAAACAAAAACTTTATCCCCATCCCCTGAAGTGGAGTTGAGCCTTCGGGTTGTTAAGGTTACTGTTGGCTGGTAATTTTCTAAAGCTGTATTTTTCTCCCCTTCAGGAGTTTGAGCACTGCTTTTCTTTTTTTCATTTACTGCATAAAAAGCATTGTTAATTAAATTAAGCAATACTCTTCCAATATCCTGCGAAACAATATTGATATTGCCAATTTGATCATCAAAATCTGTCTTCATTGTGGCATTGAAAGATTTATCTTTTGCACGAAGACCATGATAGGAGAGCCGCAAATATTCATCTGCCAGTGCATTAATATCAGCAGGCTCCTTTTGCCCACTATTACTGCGACTGTGTTCCAGCATTCCTTTTACGATGGCATCTGCTCGTTTACCATGATGGTTTATTTTTTCTTCGTTGTCAATTACATCATTGGCAATTGCTTTTGCATCCTCTATATTTCCTTTATCCATTTCATCTTTCATTTCCACCAGCAATTCTTTATTTACTTCACTAAAATTATTTACAAAGTTTAAAGGGTTTTGTATTTCATGTGCAATGCCTGCTGTGAGTTCGCCAAGCGATGCCATTTTTTCGGATTGTATTAGTTGTGTTTGGGTTGATTTTAAATCTTCGATCGACGTGGTAAGCTCAGCGGTACGTTGCTTTATTTTATTTTCAAGATCAATATTTTTTAGCTGTAACTGACGAGACCTGTAACGGGCGTAAGCACTAATAATAAATGCAGCAAGCATTGCATATAATAAAAAAGCCCACCATGTTTGCCACCAAGGCGAACGGATGGTAAAATTTAATTCTGCAGGTTTGCTCCATAAACCATTGAAACCTTTTGTTACTACTTTGAAGGTGTATTTACCGGGAGAAAGATTATAATAATTTTTTGAGGAAGGCCTTCCGGAAATGTCAGACCATTTTTTATCGGCGCCTTCCAGTATATAACAATAAACAATTTTTTCCCTTCCTTTAATTTCATTATTTGTAAATGAAAAATTAATGGCATTTTGATTATGGGGTAACGATAAGCCAACCGGTAATTTAAAATGTGATGCAATACTATCCCATTCAATATTATTACTCTGCAGGTACCCTGAATCTTTTGGTAAGTTATTTTTTACAAAATATTTCTTTTTTGATGCGTCCCATAGTGTGTCGTTATCTTTTAACTGATTATTTAATGTGGTATACGAAGCAAAAGAAGGGTTCTGGTCCATAATGGTGATACGGGTGAGGTAAACATTTGGTACAATTGTATCTGCTGCCGGCTGTTGTGTAACAATGGTAAGTACAGGCGTAATACCCCACCAGGTTTGTCCATTTTTAGCAGCCATGCCTGTGTTTTGATTATAATCGTTGTAAGGAAAACCTTCTCTTTTGCCATAGTTAACGAGGTTCCACTTAGCGGTATTTTTTACTATATTATCAGGTTTTGTTATAATAATCAGCCCATCAGCTGACCCCGCATATAATTTATTATTTTGCTCTACCAGGTCGTAAATTGTTTCCGGCACCAATCCTTCTTTTGTGCCGAGGTTTGTAATAACATATTTTTCAGGATCTACTATTGAGATGCCTTTTTGCGTAGCCACCCATATCTCCCCATTTTTACGGACTACCATTTTTTGTACAATATTATTGCACAAGCCTTCCGATTCACGTAAATATTGTAACGTATTGTTTACAGGATTTATAATGACAATACCACTATCAGTTCCGACCCAAAAATTCCCATGCAGGTCAACTTGCATATCCCATATAGTATTCGATAAAAGCCCAGTTGATTTATTTATTACTTTCAGATAGTTTTTGCTTATATCATATATTGCTATTCCGTTGAGTGAACTTAACCATAACTGATCTTTATCATCCTTTACACCTTTAAACAAAGCGTATTTTGATAAACCCTGTTCTTTACCATAGCTGGTAAGTGTTTTTTTAAGGGTATTGATAATATAAAAACCGGCATTAGTAGAAACAAATAGTTGGTCTTTATCAAACTGATTTATTCTGCTTAAACGATCATTTGGCAGACCCTGTTTAGCACCCAATGACCGCAACCTGTTTTTGTGCGGATCATAAATATTTAATCCCTGGTGGGTTGATATCCAGATATTATCATTTTTATCTTCCATAAGGCCCCACACATTATTATCAATTAATCCATTTTTACTATCTACATTTTCTGGCAAAGGGCCTTTTGAATCTATTATAACAACGCCTTTATCTACTGAGCCTACCCAAATATTACCATGTTTATCTGAAAAAAAAGTCCCCCGGTTTCCTGTTTGAGAGTCTAAAATTTTTACATTTGTAATTAAATTTTTGACAGCATTTCTTTGTTGGTTAAATATAAAAATAGTATCCTTCTGTATGGCCCAGATACCTCCATTACCGTCTTCTGTGAATGCCATTACCCTGCCTGTAAAACCGTTATTGGCATTAATGGTATTTATTGTTTTGTTTTTCAGTGAAATAAAATTTATTTCTTTTGCAGAAGAACCAGTCCACATATCACCTTTGCTGTCTTCAAAAAAACTGAAGGGGTAGTTTATATCAAGCCCCTGTTTGCGGGTTATTTTTTTAATTTTTTGCCTGCTTGAATCAAGGATGGAGATATAACCAGGGCTACCTGTCCATATATTGTGGTATTTATCTTCTATGAGGCTTAGTATTAAATTTTCTTCGTTTCTTTTATCATAAGGAAGTATATTTTTTATTGTTTCTTTTTGAGGGTTGATAATATACAATCCATTTGCATAAGATGCTAACCATATACTCCCCGAATGGTCGCAAATGATATCAGCTCCGTAAGTATAAACGTTGTTATGAAATAAAATTCCGTTATCAACATCAAGTATGTAAATACCATCTCCCAAAGTAGAAAGCCAAATCCTTCCTGAATGATCTTCTGTTATGTCGCTGATAGTATAATCACTTCCTATTGCTGTTTTATTTAAAAACGAATAGATAAACAAATTGTCACCGGTATACCTGCACAGCCCTTTGTTGGTAGCTAACCATACCATGCCATTTTTATCTGTCAGGGAAGCAGTAATGATTGATCCCGGTAAGCCCTCATCTTCACTAAACTGAAGAATGCCCGAAGTAGTATTAGGCATTAGTGTAGGAATGCCAGCTTTGCTTACCAATGGTTTTGGCAGTATTGATTTTTGTAGCCTGAATGGTTTTTCAGGAATGGTATCCAGGTTAATGGCACTGTCAGGAATATTATCCCAATCTAATTTTTTTTGTTGAATTGGATTTTTCAAAGGCTTAAAATCATTTACCGTAAAAGATTTTGAAGGAAGTTTATCAATATCTAAAGGGACGGTTGTAGGCGGCTTAATACTATCGGGACTTATTTCTTTCCATTGAAAAGGTTGTGGTTCACTAAACTTAAATGGTTTGTTTACAGGTAGCGAAAACCCCGTTTCATTAGCAGGAAAAGGAATGGAGGCTTTGTTATTACAGGCAACAATTACAAACGGTAACATTGCAACAAGGAGATAGTAGCGTTTAATAGTAAGTTGTTTTATTGAAATGAATGTAAACTTTAATTTTTAAGGGCCCACACAATTAATCCAGGCACATGCGGTATTTATTCTTTTATAATATCAATATTAAATCAAAAAATAAAAACAAACAAACAAAGCTAACTATACCTTTTTTTGTTGATTACTATTTATTAAAACAGCACCATTAAAATATCATTTCTTTTTAACAATATTTTCTTTAGCACAGCTTGCATAAGCCAAACTGTTTTAAGGGCAATTTATGTGTTTAAATAATTATTATCCTAAAGTCTCAAATGAAAAATGATGTTCTTTAATAAACATTCAATAAAATTAAAGCCTTAGTAATATAGTTACAAAAACCAGGTAAATTATAATTTAGCTAAAAGATATGATCTGCGTGTTTGTGACAGCATCGCTGGAAGGGAGCATTGCAAAAGAATAAAATAAAGCAGCTGCCGCCAGCATACAAGCAATGACGGAGAAGTTGCCGGAAATAAGAATCTTTATCAGCAGTATTAACCATTATGATTTTTTAATAATTAAGCCTAATTTTAAAGAACATCTTTTATCAAAACAAAAATGGCCCAAACAAGACAATTAGCGGCAATCATGTTTACCGACATCAAAGACTTTTCTAAGTTGATGGAGGATAATGAGCAAGCGGCTACGTTGGTTAGGGAGAAGATGTTTTCATCAATAAATCAGCAGGTATCAAAGCATCATGGCCGGGTGGTAAAGTTTGCCGGCGATGGCAGCCTGTGTATGTTTAACAGTGCCATAGAAGCTGTGCAGGCAGGCATAAACATTCAGCTTACCATGAGGGAAGAACCGATGATACCGGTAAGGATAGGCATTCATTCAGGAGATGTATTGCTGGAAGAAAATGAAATTTATGGGGAGGGTGTAAATGTAGCGTCAAGGGTAGAATCCTTTGCTGTTGCAGGCGGTATATTTTTATCAGGTAAGATTAATGACGAAATAAAAAACCAACCGGATATTTCAACAGTATCGCTGGGCCGTTACCAGTTTAAAAACATTAAAGAACCGGTTGAATTATTTGCCGTTGCCAACCCCGGTATACTGGTTCCCAATAAAAATAAAATAGAAGGTAAGGGAATTGCCCTTGTTGATAAAGGTTTTTTTTCAAGAAAAAATATCCGTTTGTTATTTATATGCCTGCTGATTGCAGTAGCGTTTGTTGCCGGTTATTTTAAACTGGTAAATACAGGTAGTTCGGCACTTATGAGATCTGTGGCAGTTATGCCAATGCAAAACATGAACAATGATCCTGAAAGCGAATTTTTTAGTGATGGTATCACAGAAGATATACTGACACAAATTTCAAGAATCAGCGAACTGAATGTGATTTCTAACTCAACCATGGCCTTATTTAAAAACAGTAAAAAATCTGTTCAGGAAATAGGACGTGAACTAAATGCAGGTTCTATATTGGAAGGGAGTGTTCGCCGCAACGAAGATAAGATCCGTATTTTTGTTCAGCTGGTAGATGCTTCATCTGGCAGAAGTTTATGGACTGAAACATACGAACGGGATTATGCCAAAGTTTTTGAAATACAAAGTGAGATTGCACAAAATATTGCAGCTGTTTTAAAAGCAAGACTTTCTCCGGAAGAAAGAGCAAGGATTGTAAAGATTCCCACCGATAATCTTACAGCTTATGAGTATTACCTAAAAGGGAGAGAGGCGTATGTACATTATAAAAAGGAAGAAAATGAAAAGGCCATAGTGTTATTTAAAAAAGCACTGGAACTGGATAAAAATTACGTGCTGGCATGGGCAGGATTAGGAGATGCTTACAGCCAGAAGTATGGCCGTTTTGGTTTTGATAAATCATGGATAGACTCCAGTAAAAATGCGGCCAACAAGGCCATTGCACTCGACAGTACTTCTTCTGAAGCCAACAAGGCATTGGCCAATGCTTACAACTACGATTCGCAATACGACAAAGGATTTAAATTGTTGCAAACAGCTGTTAGGTTTAACCCTAATTACTCGCCTGCAGTGGGCAATCTTGGGGTAGGTTATTTTTTAAGAGGCGATTTGCCCGAGGCGCTGCGGTGGGAGAAAAAAGCTACAGCCCTTAATCCAAAAAACAATATTCCTTTTCAAATAATTGGGTGGATTTATCGCCTGTTAGGTGACTTTGCAAATGCCGAGCTGTGGTTCAATAAATCGCTTGAACTAAAACCTTTTAAAGACAGTTACCGTGAGCTTGCTTTTACTTATTTGCAGGAAGGTAAGAAAGCAGAAGCCATGCAACTGGTGCCTTCCATCATTGCTTCAGATACTACTATTTACAGTTCGTATGAAGAAGCAGCATTGGTTTGTTTGCAGGCTGGCGATATACCGAAAGCAAAAACCTATTTTCAAAAAGCAGTCGATATGAATACATCGCTTAATACCGATGCAAGCACTTTTGCTCCCATAGGTCTTGGTGCTATTTTATTAAAAGAAGGCCATAAAATTGATGCTGAAATTCTTTTGTCCCGGTCTTTATCATTGTTTTTGGATGAAATAAAAAAGGGCAAACAGGATGATGAATTTAGAATAGGAGTAGCAGCGATATTGGCCATACAGGGAAAAAAGGAAGAAGCCCTTTTGTGGATGCAAAAAGCCATTGATGTAAAATGGCTGGAGTACGGACTTGCAGAAACAAACCCCTGGTTCGAAAAAATTAATACCGACCCAAGGTTTAAACAAATGATCAATACCGTAAAAAAGGAGGTCAATGAAATGAGGGTTAAGGCAGATCAGTTATAAGTGTAAAGTAAATCAGATATCTTACATGAAAAAGTAAATAAAAGCCTATCCATCTGGTTGTTTAAATTTTTGGCAGCAAGTTTTTATCCATTTCTTTTCTCCATAAAGAAAGCTATTTGCTGCAGAGAGATGCGGCAATCTTTTTCAACAGGTGTTAGTGGTGTGTCAAGATTCTGTTGACAACTTCTACTACAAGCTTCACAAAAAAGAGCCATCCTTTAAAAGATGGCTCTTTAATTTTAATATTAATTATCCTTTTTAACGAACCGCACTGGTAACCGGTGGCGTCATGCAGGAAACTGTACCACCTGATGCCGGCGGCGCTGCTCTTGCATAAATAATCCCCGCCAATACAGCACTCGATATGGATGTGCCGGAAGCCATTATAAAGGAATTGCCAATCCATAAGGAGAAGACTCGTGACCCTACGGTTACATAATCAACCGATGGCCCAAAATTGGCATATGGAGCACAGGTTTTATCTGCATTAATAGACGAGGCTGTAAATATATTTGTTCCATTTATACATCCGGGCCGGTTACATTGTGCATTACCGGCATCATTGCCAGCTGATAAGGTTACAAATACGCCGTTGGAGGTAACATTATTGATGGCACGTGTCAACCCTGGAAAATAGCAATCCTGATTTCTTGCATCGTAAGCTCCAAGGCTTAAATTAACTACATCTCCGGCATGGCTAACCTTGGCAACATAATTCAGTCCGGCAATAACAGAGCCCCATGATCCTGTTCCGGTTTTATCCAATACTTTAACCGGTACTACAGTTGCCCCTTCTGCAACACCAATGTGTATTTGTGGTGCAATACCAATTGGTTTGCCTGCCGCTACACCGGCACAGAAAGTTCCATGGCCGTAAAAATCTTGCGTAGTGGGTTCCGAAACAATAAATGAAGCACCGAGTGCAGCGTTCACATTTAAATAAGGGTTAGCGGGATCAATACCGGTATCTAAAAACCACAGTACTGTTGTTCTACCGGTACCATTTGTAAAGCCGCCAGCCATTAACAACGCTTTGGTTTCATGATTGGCTGGATCAATATCGTAACGAAGTTGTAATGCATCGGATTGCTGGATAGGATTTATTTGAGCTGCCGGAACTACAGGAGATTCCCATTGTTGAATGGGATTAATTTTTATAGAAGGGTCAGTTTGCTGAATGGGATTTATTTGAATGGTTACATCTTGTATAACCGTATCAACATTAGCTTTATCTGCAATAACAATTTCGGCTTCCGCTTCGCTCATATTTACTATCGCACCTACCCTGATATCAGCAAATAAGGTCTTTAATTTTGCTCCATCAATGCCCTTGCTTTTTAAATACTTTACCACATTTTTTTCTTTAGCCTCCCTTGCCGCTTTATTTTTTTCTTTCTGTTTTTCTCTGTCAGCATCATTAATGCGACTCTTGATTACCGGTTGCTCAAAAGCATCACTCATAAATACAATGTACTGGTTCGGAATTATACCATCTTTATTATTATCTACCAGTTTGTGTTGCTTACATCCTCCAATAGCTGCTACCAGCATTATATACAATAAAAACTTTTTCATAATAAAAAGGTTAAGCGTAAATAATATTCGTTTGCTTTTAAAATGGAATAGCCAGCATGGGGTACCAGTTATTCATAAAAAATGGGATTTTAAAACGTAGCAAAGCCGCTATGGCTGATAAAAAAATATGTCAAATAATAAGAGCAGTATAAATATAAATAAATTTTATTTTATATCATAATGGTTTTTAAAAAGGATTTTTTATGCAGCTAAATATTATTATATCGTTTGCACATGATAATAGAGGAGGCGTTTCACAGGCCGCTTTCTTTCACCGGATGATGTTTTGTAAGTTTATAAAATTCCGTTTTTAACAATCAGCAACATCTAACAACAGCTTAAAAGCTTTCAAACTATTATTTTTATGCTTAAATAATTTTCCTTAATAGGCACTAAGTACTGAAATTATTTAATCTGTTATAAAAGGAAATTTTGCAGCAGCATATGCTGGAAGCATTATTTTGTCTTTCAGATTTTTAAAAGATTCGTAAGGGCCATTGGTGGCGAACATATTTAAAATCCATGCCGGCACACCATCTCCGGGATCAATTTGTATTTTATATTCAACTTTAAATTGAACATTGCTTAAAGGAGTAATAGTCCAAAGGGCACTTGAATATTTAACCCTTACAAGATTTTTTTTATGGGGTAAATAGTCATCAACACTTTTAGCTACGATACTTAAAATTTTGGTGGAAGTATTTTGTGTAATGGTCATTCGTGCTATCAAATCCCTGTTATCAAATGGCCAGGGGCATTCAATTTCAGAATAGTAAAAAAGATCAGCATCAGTAACCTGTTTGAGTAATTCAGATTTGGCGGTTTTATATACCCATTGGTACTGGTTGTTTACATCTAAAATTACCGCTGCCAGTTGCGACATTTTGCCTTCAAATATACAGTCCACTTTTAATTCATCAAACTTAAAATTAGGTGTTTTGCGGGAATATACTTTAATGCCATTTTTATCTTTCTTCAGTTTCCAGTCTTCCTGGCATTGTGCTGTTGTTTGAAGCAGTAAACAAATAAGTACTAAAATATAATAAGGTCTGAATTTCATAGTTCTCCTGATTTTAAAATATGGTTTGCCAAAGCCGGTTACATATATTGCTTGAATCTTTGTGGCTAATCTGTGCAGAGCAAGGTACGATGCATTGATGAAAATTATATGTTAATGGAAGAAGTAAGAAAAGAGTGATAATACCAACAAAGTAAAAATTAAGAATAAGGTAAGTTGTATAAAAATATTTTAGAGCGATAAAAGTTTAAGATATTTGCTTTTAAAAAAATAGTATGACCCGAAAGGCTGGTACAAATGATTTTAATTTTATTTATGGATTGTATATGCATCCACAGGTTAATCCGTTTTTATTATATGAATTAATGGATGCTGATAACTTTGAACCTATTTATAAAGCATTGATTGAACAGGAGCTTCTGTATATTTATAGCAACAATGATCAGCAGATTGGAATGTTTAAATTAATTTCTCTACAGTACAGAAGTGACCATATTGTTTATTTAGGAGGATTGGCAATTGATCCTGTATTTGCCGGAAGAGGCGAGGGTAAAAAAATGATGAACGAAATAATTGCACTGGCAGGTAAACTTGGATTTTTGCGCATTGAGCTAAGCGTAGCCATCAATAACGAACAGGCAATCTCTCTTTATCAGAAGGCTGGTTTTGAGAAAGAAGGGATTTTGAGAAAATATACACACTTAAAAAGCAAAGAACTTTTTGTAGATGAGGTGATGATGGCATATATTTTTTAAGGAATAAAAAATTATTTTAGTCATCATTTATTTTATTGGTAAATCAGAAGAGCTATCCAGTTTACTTTTATAACATGTTTTCAATAATCTTTACAGCATGTTCCCTTGAATTTTCAATAAATAAACTGTGGGTATCCATGCCGCCACAAATTACACCAGCAAGATAAATACCTCTTACGTTGGTCTCGTGGGTATCGTTATTGTAAAAGGGTTTTCTTGTTTCATCTTCAGATAATTGAATTCCCAATTTTTCTAAAAAAGAAAGATCAGGCTGGTATCCCGTCATGGCAATTACCCAATCATTCGGAATTGTTACCAGACCCTGCGGCGTATTAATGTCAACTTCATTATCACGAATAGCTGTTATGGTAGCATTGTAATAAGCTTTAATGGAGCCTTCCTCAATGCGATTTATAATATCCGGCCTTACCCAATATTTCACTCGTTCGCCAACTTCTTTATTTCTTATCACCATAGTTACTTCAGCGCCCTTGCGATAAGTCTCCAAAGCTGCATCCACAGCCGAATTGCTGGCACCCACAACAAGCACTTTTTGAAAAGCATAAAAATGCGGATCTTTATAATAGTGCGTTACTTTTGGTAATTGTTCACCAGGTACATTTAGCAAATAGGGTAGGTCGTAAAAACCACTGGCAATTATTACATTGTCAGCAGAATAATTTTTTTTGGAAGTCATTACTTCAAAACCATAATTTTTCCTGGTAACACTTGTCACTTCCTCAAACAGGTGAAGATTTAGGTTAGCAGCAATGGTAACCCTGCGGTAATATTCCAACGATTCGTTCCTGGTTGGTTTAATATTATTACTTACAAAAGGAACACCGCCAATTTCCAGTTTTTCGGAGGTTGAAAAAAAGGTCATGTTTACGGGGTAATTGTATAATGAATTTACCAGCGTACCTTTTTCAATAATCAAATAATTTAATCCTTTTTTCTTTGCTTCGAGTGCACAGGATAATCCAATGGGGCCTGCACCAATTATGATGACATCTAATGCTGCTTTCATAGTGCTTATTAATTCAATTGTGCATTAAATAAGGTTTCATCAAAGTTGGCATTGGTATAATCCTTTACCACGTTGTACAAGGTATCTCTCTCAACAGGTTTTCTTTTTACCTGTTTGATAAGGTTAACCAGTTGCTCTGTACTCATGGCAGGCGTTTGTTCTTCGCTGCCCGCCATTGAATAAATTTTTGTAGAATCATCAATGGTGCCATCAATATCATTTACGCCAAAAGATAAACTCAACTGTGCATTGTCTCTGCCAAGCATTGGCCAGTAAGCTTTCAGGTGAGGGAAATTATCAAGATAAATTCTTGCAATGGCATACAGTCTCATATCTTCTGTAATGGTTGATTCTGTAACATAGCTCATGTCATTATCCTGGTTACGAAACTTAAGGGGAATGAAGGTATTGAATCCTCCTGTTTTATCCTGTAGTTCTCTTAATCTCCTCATGTGGTCAATGCGGTGTTCATATTTTTCAATGTGTCCATATAACATGGTGGCATTGGTGTGCATGCCAAGGTTATGGGCTGTTTCATGTATCTGTAACCAACCAGCACCATCAACTTTGTCGGCACATATTTGTTCTCTAATTTCTGGTGCAAATATTTCTGCACCGCCCCCCGGCAAACTATCCAAACCTGCGTCATGTAATTGTTTCATACCCTCTTCTACCGTTAGTTTTGCCTTGCGAAACATATAGTCTAATTCTACTGCTGTAAAAGCTTTTACATGCAAATCCGGACGGTGGGCTTTTATTTTTTGCATCAACTCAATAAAATAAGCCATATTCATTTTTGGATGTACGCCGCCAACAATATGTACTTCGGTAATTGGTTTACCATCATAGGTTTTTACAATATCCAGCATTTGGTCAATACTCAATTCCCAGCCTTCTTCTTTTTTAGCATATAAGCGTGAGTAGGAACAGAATTTACAACTGAACACACAAACATTGGTGGGCTCAATATGAAAATTGCGGTTAAAATAAGTGGTGTCGCCGTGTAATCTTTCTCTTATAAAATTGGCAAGTGCTCCAACAAATGGCAGGCTGCCTTTTTCAAATAGCAGTATACCTTCCTCATCAGAAATTCTCATTTGTTGCTTTACTTTTTCGGCTATTTTTTTAAGGTCGGTATCGGTAGTAGTAGTTATTAAAGTATCTATTGAAGTATTCATTTATATTATTTTTTGCAAAGGTACTAGAGGTACACCTTTAAAACAAAAGAGGCTGCTTATTGTTGGCAGCCTTTTGTTTTTTACAAAAAAATATTTTATTGCTTTACAATTTTTTGCTGAATCGTTTTATTAGTATAAAATAATTTAAGCATATAAACACCACCGGCATATTTAGCAATATTAACAGTTATCTCAGTTGGTGCATTGCCGTTGTATCTTTTATCCCAAACTAACTGACCTGTTGAATTATAAACCTCGACAGCTTTTAAGTTAACAGGAGTGCCATAATGGTGAATAAGAAAATTATTATTAAACGGATTTGGATAAATAAGGTACCCCTGCTCTTTTAACTTTTGCGGTAATATTTTGGCATAAACATTTAAATTGTCTATCCATATATTATTTTGTTTGTTGCTTTTGGCAACCAGGTAAACCTGAAAATTATCTTTACCAACAAAGGGAGAGAGGTAAATCTGAATATTTTTCCAATTATTTTTTTGTGGAATAAAAGAAGCTAAAACCGGCGAGTTTGGATCATTTACTGTTTGCAAATTTTCGCCCCATTTCTTCCATACAGTATTGTAAGTAGCACCACAATCTTTTGTTACCTGCACCTCTAATGTATCTAAAGGAAACACAGTAGAACCTGGATAAGTGCTGCCTTGTTTATAAGCCAGATCAAAAGACACAAAAACAGAATCATTTTTATTGCTGTTGGAAATTACAGGCGAAATAAATTTGTTTGTAGCATTACTTACCGAAGAAGTAAAATTATTTATCTCCATTGAAGCAACACCTTTAACGGCAGCAGCTGTAGATCTTAGCCACGTAGTTTCACTATCAGGATTAACAACAATACCCCAATTTAACGGAGGGAAATTAGTGCCCTCGAAATCTTCAACAAGCGGTAAAGTTGCCTGTAAACCTACTACTACAAACACCATACGCAATGAATCGTTGAAAGTATTTAGGTCGCCGGTGCCACTTAACGTTACAGGTTCAAAAGTAAATACGGTAAATGTGTGGCTTCCAACATTACCATTTAAAGCATTCAGCTTAATATCTATTTGCTTGCCTGGGGATAATAAAATTCCTGTTATTACTTTAGTAACCACAGGCCCATTATCCAGCGTATAAGAAATATTAAATGCGGTAACAGTATCGATGCCATTATTTGCTACAGTTACAATTGGTTCTATTGGGCCAGTGCTGCAATTAACGGAAACTGGTTGTTTTACGGTAACCAGTTTCAGGTCTCTTTTATATAGTTTTGAAATATGAATGTTGTCAAGAAAAACATTATTTCCATTATCAGATATATTTTCAAACGCAACAATAATTGTTCCAGCAGCAACTGTAGCAGCATCCAATGTTATGGATTGAGTTTTCCAATCACCAGATAGCGGCCTGGTATAAGGTATGTTTGAAGAACCTGCAGTAGCCAGGCTTTCACCAGCTTTATCGTATACAATTGAAAAGGTATTTCCACAATCTGTAGAAACCTTTACAACTAATTCATCGTTGAAGCCAGGATAGTTTTTATGTGCCAGATCAAAAGAAATTACAGCACCTGCCGCTCCTGAAATATTTATTGCGGGCGTTTTTAAAATATCAATCTGTCCATAATTGTTCTCCGAAAAATTATCAATAAATGCAGCAAACCCGCTGTTATTTCCCGGAGACTTTTTTACCCATGCTTTTGTTACACCACCATTTATAATTGCCCAGTTTGAAGGGGGGAAAGTGTTGTTTTCAAATCCCTCTGTTAATGGAGCTTCAACATTTTTATTAAGGATAAAATTTTTACCCAGCGTATCATTTATATTGTTTTCATCACCCGTTCCAGAAGCACTTTCCGGATCAGCAGTAAATACTTTGAATGTGTTGGTGTCTTTTACTACGGCCAAAGGTGCAAGGGTAACGGTTGTTTTTGCGCCGGGAGCCAGGGTTTGTACAAATTGTTTGTAGACTGCATTTTCGTTATTTATTATATAGCCTACTTTAAAACGGGTAACAGCTTTCAAACCATTATTGGATACTTCAATTTGAGGTACACTGATGTTATTTGAACATTCAAAACCACCAGGACTAATAATTGCCGAAGCTGAAATATCCCTATTGTTTTGTTTGTAAATATTTATATTGTCAATGAAAATATTATTGCCATAATCGCCTGTGTTTCTTATAGCAACTACAATTTGGCCCGTTGAAACCAAGCCTCCACCGATCGTTATTTTTTGATTTTTCCAATCGCCAGCATCTGGAGATAAATACCCCAAAGTTGTAGAACCTGCTGTTGCTAATGCGTTACCCGATTTTGAGTAAACAGTCGTCCAGGTGGTTCCACAATCATTGGATACCAGTATGCTTAACTGATCATTTAAACCCGGATAATTTTTATGTGCCAGGTCAAAACTGATAATAACGGAATCGGTGGTAGGTAATAAAAATTTAGGCGTACGCAGCTCATCAAGTAACCCAGTAGTGTTTTTACTAAAATTATCGATAAATATAGATGAACTGCTGGTACTGCCGCTGTTAAACCTTGTCCAGGTAGCATCTCCGTCAGGATTAAATACTGACCATTTTAATGATGGAAAAGGCAGGCTTTCAAACCCTTCCAAGACAGGTAAGGAACTGCCATTTACAATGCTTAAAGTACTGGTTAATGTATCGTTAGAAGTTACAAGATCATTACCTGCACCATTAACATTATAGGTGTAAAATTTAAAGTTATAGGTTCCGTTTAATATACTAGTCAATGGAAAACTTACCACCTTTGTTTCTCCAAAAGCCAGGCCAGCACCGGCAATTGAAATAGTTACAGGTAGTTGATCCACGCCATTTATTTTTAATCCAACAGTTACCGACTTGACGGCCTGAGTGCCATTATTCTTAATTCTAATTTTTGGAATAATAGAACCAGGACAGGCAAATACAGAAGGGTATTCAAAAGAGGAACAACCAATAGCTTCTATGCCTCCTGGATTTACAGATTCGTATGGTGAAACATCTAGTGTGATAGCACCTGCTGGAGCTGTGCCACCCAAAGAATTTTTAAAGCCGCTACGCTGGTTGTCTACTATCCACTCCATACGTTCAACCTGTTTATTTGTAAAAAGGCTGTAACAATTATCAGGGGTATAGTCCATGTAGTTTTGATACATTTTTCCCGGCCCTGCAGAGGCGCAGCCATCTGTTACAGTTCCAGAAAGGCAAGAGGTTGTGTTTGCACCCTGGTTAGGTGTGTCACCTATGTCAGTGCCTGTATTTCCCTGTCCGGACATATTAAATAAATGGGCGGGTAAAACAACATTTGAACCAGCCTCAGATAAAGATCTAAAATCATCTCCCGAACATTCATCTTCATCGCCCCAAATATGATACAAGCCAAAATAATGTCCTACTTCATGCACAATTGTTCTACCCTTGTTATAGGTGTTGATGTTGCAGCTGCTAATACCAGAACTTTGTTGATGGCAAAATACGCCATCATCAGCCACAAAGCCAGACCCTGGGAATTGTGCATAGCCCAACACATGTTTGCCGCTTACATCATTGCCAACCCAAAAATTAAGATAAGAAGCCGGGTCCCATGCATCTGCTCCTCCAAGTGAAGTTCTTTTAATAGGATCAATGGCAAGATTTGCGTTTGAGGCAACTGAACTTTTGATTCTGTCAATTCCATTACTCAGCGTTCCCGAAGGAGTTCTTTTTGCAGCCACAAACCTTATCTTAGCCGAGTGCCCTCTAACAGAATAAAAATTAACAGCATTGGCACTATCTGCATTCAATCCCGAAAAGGCAAGGTTTAATTCATTAATTTGAGATTGAACAACCGCATCAGTAATTGTGTAAGGATTAGGCAATACAATGTGAAAAATAACCGGTATCAAAACAATATCTTCTATGCCTGTGCCACGAAAGTTGCCGGTATTTTTTGTTGCTGTTTTAAATAAGGATTGCTGCACGGGTAATTTTGCTGTAGGGGTGGCATGTAAATATTGCTGTACCCTTTCCATTGTAAAACATCTCGTAACAGCAGAAACCTGGTTTTGCTTTTTTTGTGCTGTTGCAATTAAATGCAGGCTCAACAAAAAAATAAAAAGCAAAATATTTTTTTTCAAAATTGAAATGATTTGGGTTATCAAATATAAAAGAATATTTAAGACCTTTTGGAGAATGCCGGTAAGAATAATAAAACTAATCCTACAATACCCCGTCAATGCTTTTAAATAACAAAAATAGGTATGTCTTTATTGTTTTATTTGAATGTTTAAGCATTTCATTGACAGGTGATTTTATTTATCCAATTAATGTATATCTTCCGAAAAGATAAACAGATTCCAGACATTGATGATTTTAGTATAAAAACTAATTAATTCTAATTTTTTGGGGAGTCAATATTGAGTAACAAAATAAAGTGTATTATGAAAATTAAGCTCCGTCTTATTGTGATGAATTTTTTTCAGTTTTTTGTTTGGGGATCCTGGCTCATTACTATTGGAGCATATTGGTTTCAAACATTACCTAAAATTTATCCGGTAATTGATGCAACAACCCATGCCAGTGTATGGACAGGTTCTGCTTTTGGCGCACTCTTTTCAACTATGGGTATAGCTTCTCTTTTTATGCCGGCATTATTAGGAATTATTGCAGACAGGTGGATAAACGCAGAAAAACTATATGGCATCTGCCACATCTTAGGGGCAATTGCACTTTTTTCTTTGCCGATGGTAAAAGATCCAACGACTATGTTTTGGGTGTTGTTACTAAATATGATGTGTTACATGCCAACGCTGGCTTTATCTATTACAGTAGCTTACACGGCCTTAAAAAATAAAGGCAAGGATGTAGTTACAAATTATCCGCCGATAAGAGTTTTTGGAACCGTTGGATTTATTGCTGCATTATGGACTGTAAGCCTGCTCCATTTTGAAACATCTGCCAACCAGTTTTATGTAGCTTCAGCGGCCTCTTTATTTTTGGGATTGTATGCGTTTAGTTTACCTAAATGCCCACCACAACTTGGCCTCAAACAAAATAAAACAATTATTGATGCACTTGGCCTTACATCATTTTCGCTTTTTAAGAATAGCAGAATGGCCATCTTTTTTATTTTTGCGATGTTGCTTGGTGCGGCGCTTCAGTTAACCAACGCTTACGGAGATACTTTCCTGCACGATTTTGCAACAATAGATACATACAAGGATACCATTGCCGTGAAATATCCTGCCATCATCATGTCCATATCTCAGATTTCTGAAACGCTTTTTATTTTAGCGATCCCTTTCTTTTTAAGAAAATTTGGAATTAAGTATGTGATGTTTTTTAGTATGGTAGCATGGGTTTTACGTTTTGGCTTGTTTGCTTATGGTAATCCCGGAGACGGGCTTTGGATGATTATTTTATCTTGTATTGTTTATGGAATGGCCTTTGATTTTTTCAATATCTCAGGTTCTCTTTTTGTAGAATCTCAAAGTGACCCGGCAATAAGAGCCAGTGCGCAAGGGCTTTTTATGATGATGACCAATGGCTTTGGCGCCTGGATTGGAAGTTCAGTAAGCGGCGTAATTATTCAAAAATATTTTACACATGCCGATAATAGCAAAGACTGGCATGCAATCTGGATTGCCTTTGCAGCCTATTCTTTTGTAATTGCTATTTTGTTTTTACTGGTATTTAAGCACAAGGATGATCCTGCGGCAATTAAAAATATTCATGTAGAACCTGGACTCGTAAACGAATAATAGCGGGTGCGGTTAATAATCAAAAATCCCCAACAATTGTTGGGGATTTTTGATGTTCGGCATCAGTAAAACTGATTGGTATGTTTTGATAGGAATTATTTATGCTGGTCTATCTTTTTTACAAAATTTGCTTTTGGTTGAGCTCCAACCAATTTGTCAACCACCTGCCCACCTTTTACAAAAAGAATAGCAGGAATACTTGTAATACCATAGTTCATTGAAATTTGAGGATTGTGATCTACGTTTACTTTACCCACATTTACTTTACCATCGTATTCTTTTGATAATTCTTCAATTACCGGACCTATTGCACGGCAAGGGCCGCACCATTCTGCCCAAAAATCTATTACGGATAATTTATCTGAGTCTAAAACTTCTGTTTGAAAGTTTGCATCTGTGAATTCGTGTGCCATAAATATTATTTTTAATTAATTTTTTAAATAGAAAGGCAAAAATACATCCAAATTTTTAAATATGTTGGAATGACATATTCACAATCTATTTGACAGTGTTGATAATATTTTATTGACACAAAGACACCCTACGTCTCCTAAAGAGGTGCCAAACTGTACAAGAGTCTTCTTATTTCCCTTTTGGAGATAAGGGCGTCTAACCCGTTACCACACTCACTTCCACATCGGGGTTGTCAATTAAAAAAACGGCCATATCATCATTCATAGTAAAACCTTTTTCCAAACTGTACATACCTACCTTAAAATTATTTCTAATATCCACAATGTTAAATTTTAGAGAAGCCTTGCCTGGATTTGTTTTTACATTGGTTTCAATAAAATTGATAAAATTATTATTAATAAACTGGGGTTGAACTTCCAAAACAACCTGCTTCGTTAAAGTGGGTTTCACGGTTTCAAGCAGGTGTATCTTACTAAGTTTAAATTCATATTGCTCACTGTTGTACCTGGTTTTAAATCCACCTTCAACCAACACAATCAGTCCCTTTTCTAAATAGGCTGTATACTTTACATAATCCTCACTCCATAACATAAACTCACTTTTGCCGCTGTAATCTTCTATGGTAAGAATACCGAAATTTTTGCCCGTCTTGGTAAGGCGATGCTGGGCGTCAACAACAAGTCCGGCTACCCGAAATTGTTTGGCAGGGTTTGCATGGGTATTTACAGCCAGTTTAAATTCGTTGTAATCTGCTAAAGGGGTAATGTTATAATGCCTCATTTCAAATTTAAAATTATCCAATGGGTGTCCACTCATATACATTCCCGTAACTTCCTTTTCAAAATCTAATTGTGTTGCAAGTGGCCAAGGTTCGCATACCGATAATTTAGGTGGAACAATATCCGGCATTTGCAAATCGCCAAACAGAGTGTTGCTCACACTTGCATTTTGAGATTGATAGATACTTCCAAATTTGATGATCTTTTCAAGTCCCTGCACGTCGCCGGGTGCCTGGTAAAAATATTGAGCTCTTGTAATCTCTTTAAAGCAATCAAATGCTCCGGAATAAATAAGACTTTCCAATGATTTTTTGTTTGCCGCTCTTGAGTTTACCCTTTTTGCCAGATCGTACATAGAGGTATAAAAACCATGCTTTGTTCTTTCTTCAATAATATGTTCAATTGCATTTTCGCCAACACCTTTAAGGCCACTGAACCCAAATCTTATCTCTCCTTTTTTATTTACAGCAAAACCATTTTGAGATTCATTAATGTCGGGGCCAAGCACTGTTAAACCCATGCGTTTACATTCTTCCATAAAGAAGGTAATCTTCTCAATACTGCCTGCATGATTTAACACCGCAGCCATATATTCACTGGGATAATGCGCTTTTAAATAAGCCGTTTGATATGCCACAAAAGCATAACACGTAGAATGCGATTTATTAAAAGCATATTGTGCAAAAGCTTCCCAATCGGTCCATATTTTTTCAAGCTTATTTTTTGGGTGGCCCTTTACTGTGGCGCCATCAATAAACTGCACCTTCATTTTGTCAAGTACAGCTTTTTGTTTTTTACCCATCGCTTTACGCAATATGTCTGCATCGCCTTTACTAAAACCTGCCAACTTTTGCGACAGCAACATTACCTGCTCCTGGTACACCGTAATGCCATAGGTTTCTTTAAGATGCTCCTCCATATCCGGCAAATCATATTCCACTTGTTTTTTGCCATGCTTACGGTCAATGTAATCAGGAATGTATGCCATGGGCCCCGGACGATAAAGAGCATTCATGGCAATGAGATCATCAAATTTATCAGGTTTTAATTCGCGTAAATGTTTTTGCATGCCGGGACTTTCAAACTGAAAGGTTCCGTTTGTATCACCCTGCTGGTAAAGCCTGTAGGCTTTTTCGTCATCCAATGGTATGTCATCTATTTCAATGCTAATACCATGGTTTTGTTTTATAAGATGAAGGGCAGTCTTTAAAATACTGAGCGTTTTTAAACCAAGAAAGTCCATTTTAATTACACCAGCCTCTTCAATAGAACCACCTTCAATTTGCGTTAACCACAGTTCAGATTCCTTTGAGGTAGCTACAGGTAACAGGTCGGTTAAATCCCTGGGCGCAATGATAATTGCAGACGCATGAATACCGGTATTTCTAACCGAGCCTTCCAAAATTTCTGCCTCGTGTAATATCTTGCTATTTAAATCAGAACCGGCGTATAGCTCACGTAATTTTTTTACATTTTCAATATCATCGCCCTGTAACTGTTCTTTTTCTTCTAAAGATTTTTCACCATTTTTGGCTTCTTTAATTGTAAAGGGCGCATGCAACAATCGTTTTAAATTGATGCCAGGCCGCTCCGGCACTAATTTAGAAATGGCCCTGCTTTCAGCAATGGGTAAATCCATTACCCTTGCCACATCCGCAATACTTGATTTAGCAGCCATGGTGCCATAAGTAATGATTTGGGCTACCTGGTTTTTACCGTATTTCTGTACCACATAATTCAACACTTTCTGTCTGCCTTCATCATCAAAATCTGTATCAATATCCGGCATGGACTTACGTTCTGGGTTTAGAAACCTTTCAAATAGTAAGTTGTATTTTATGGGATCTATATTTGTGATACCGATACAATAAGCCACTGCACTACCGGCAGCAGAACCACGTCCGGGGCCGATAAAAACGCCCATATCACGGCCTGCTTTAATAAAGTCTCCTACAATTAAAAAGTATCCGGCAAAGCCCATCTTTTTGATGATGCTTAATTCAAATTGTAATCGTTCTTCTGCCTCAGGGGTTATAATTTTATACCGTTCTTTGGCGCCACTCCAGGTAAGATGTTCAAGGTATTCATCTTGTGATTTGAAATTGGCAGGTACTTCAAAAAAGGGCAGTAATATTTCCCTTTTCAAATCCAGCAGATCTACTTTACCAACTATCTCGTTGGTGTTATCAATTGCTTCAGGAATATCTTCAAAAACTTTTGACATTTCGGCACCGGTTTTTAAATAAAACTGGTCGTTTGGAAATGCAAAACGTTTGTTTTTTGTCATTACATCATCATCACTAAACTCACGCAGGGCAGGGGTGGCCTGCTTTTCGCCCGTGTTAATGCACAATAAAATATCATGGGCATTAAAATCTTTCTGATCTACATAATGCGAATCGTTACTGGCAATAACTTTTACATTGTATTTTTTTGCAAACTTCAACAATACAAGATTCACTTTATCCTGGTCGGGTATGCCATGTCGCTGCAACTCTACATAATAATCATCCTGGAAAATATTCAGCCACCATTTAAATTCATTTTCGCCTTCTGCTTCTCCCTTTTTTAAAATAGTTTGTGGTACTAATGCACCCAGGCAACAGGTAGTTGCAATTAATCCTTCGTGGTATTTATGAATCAGTTGTTTATCAATTCGTGGATATTTTGAATACATCCCTTCTATATAACCAAGCGAGGTAAGCTTTACCAGGTTTTTGTAGCCGGTATCATTTTTTGCCAATAATATCTGGTGGTGGCGGGGATCTTTTTCTTCCTTACTAAAAGTTTTCCTGGTGCGGTCGGTGGTTATATAAAACTCGCAACCTACAATGGGTTTTACTTTTAAAGTGCCATCCGCATTTTTATGATTGTAAGCTTCCTTTACAAATTCAAATGCGCCAAACATATTGCCATGATCGCTGATGGCCAATGCCGGCATTTTATCCTCGATTGCTTTTTTATATAAATTTTTTATGGAAGCGGCTCCATCCAGTAAAGAAAATTGGGTGTGTACGTGAAGGTGAGAAAACTGCATAGTCTGCATCCCAACAGGGATTTTTTATCTTTTAATGTTCTAAAAATTATTTCTTTGTTTAATGTTCTTCATTTATATGGAGGCACATATATCGTAATCAATTACAATTGATACAAATATCGTAAACAATAAAATAGCTTTTTAATACGTTTTTCCACACGACGTAGTGTAATGATAGGTTTCAAATATTTTAAGGTTGCATTTTAACCATATACAACTTATCTTTGCACACATTTATTTATTAATTGTTTGTAGGACAGGACTTATAGAAAAGAATAGCTAAACAGTGTATTTTAAGAAGCATCAGAAGATCAAATAACACAAGACTAAGTCGTGCATACGTCTAAAACCTAAAAGTTTACGTATGAAAAACTTATTTTTTGTTGCTGTTGCCATTGGCATTTTTTCAGGAACATCTTTTACCGCTTCAGCCCAAACCAGTATTAATCTGGAGAGTATGGCTAATAAAAGCAAGCCTAAAATTTCTTTAAAGTTTATTGAAGGTATTGAACTTACGCCCGAAAAAATTTCGGTTGATGTACCTGTAGATAAGCCTGTGGAAGCAATTAGCGTTGCTAAGGTTAGTAAAATTGCTAATTCAACCAGTGTGTCAAATATTGAAGAATGTACAGCCCTTCAGTTTAAATATGCGATGATTATGGATAGGGAAGTAGAAACTATTTCCAATACTGAATTATTTAGTGTTATAGATGAATGGTGGGCAACTCGTTATAGATATGGCGGAGAAGATAAGCAGGGGATTGATTGTAGCGCCTTTACAGGAAAAGTATTATCGTTAGTATATGGAGTTAACCTGCCACGTACAGCAACGGAACAATACAAACTTGCAGAAAAGATTACAAAAGAAAACCTCGTTGAAGGGGATCTTGTTTTTTTTAATACACGAGGTGGCGTAAGTCATGTAGGCGTTTATTTGGGAGATAATTATTTTGTACACAGCAGTGTTAAAAACGGGGTAACTATTAATAGTTTAACGGATGACTATTATGGAAGAAAATTTATTGGTGGTGGCAGGGTTTGCAAATAATTGATAACTGTTTATTTAACTTATAAGGGAGAATATTTTATTCTCCCTTTTTTATGCCTGTTTTTTTCAGTAGTGTATTCCAAACCGGTAAAACATCTACCGATAATTTTAAATATACAGTGCCGGCAGCATAAATAGCAATGAAGCAAATACTTCTTATAAACATACCCGGAAAGCCATGGTAATTATTAAATAAAAAGTAGCAAATAAAAAAAGAGGCCAAGCCAAGTAAAATGGTGTAGGCGGTTTGTTTGCTAAAGGGTTGCAGGTTAAATCTTTTTTGTAAAAAGAAATACCGTATTGAGTTGTACACGGTAAAGGCAATCAGATTTGCAATCGCAGTTCCCACAATTCCATAGTAGTACTTTGTTAAAATGTAGTTTAGCGGCAGGGTTAAGAGAATCAAAATGATACCTGTAAAAAATTCAAATTTCCATTTGGTGGATGTGCCGATGATCTGTGCATTCACCCCGGTGCCCATATCAATAATTCTCATAAATCCTATAAAAAAGAAAACCCATTTAGCATCTATATATCCCTTTTGCATGTGAAAGCTAAATACTGCATCGGAAAAGTTTAGCCATATCAGTGAAAACATACCCATAGCAAAAATCAATTGATTGATAGAAGATTGTTTATAAATCCTGTCAATTCTTGGTATGTCTTTATCTTTCCATGCCTTTGACAGTGCTGCAATCGAAGAAGAGACAATACCTCGCTGAGGTGCCTGTATTAAACTTGCAATATTTTGGGCCAATGTATAAATGGCTAATTGTGCCAGGCCATTTTTTAATACAGACGCAATCAATAAAGAATCGAAGACGAGGGAAATGCCCGTTACCAATGTACCACCGTAAACAAAGCCTACCAAAATAAGGATTTTCTTAAAGAATTTTTTTGAAACAATGCTTACAGTGAAAGTAAGGTGAATGTATCCTTTTAATAAAAGATAAAATAGTAAAATAAGTGCAATACCCAGGTAGGTAAAAGAATACACTTTAATGAACATGTCAAACTTGGTTAAAAACCCGGCAAAAGTGAGAACGATCAAAATAGTTGTAAATAAGCGAAACTGGACTTCCCGTAAAAAATTAGTGAGTACAGATTTTTTAAGTTGCCAGCTATAGCTTTCCAAAATTGAATAGAGTGTTAACCCAAGACCAAATGGAAATATCCAGAAATAATACTGAACCAATTCGGGTGAATTCTGTCCGAATTTTCGGATAATAATATCCTTAAAATAAATACCGCTAACAGCTACAAAGCAGAAGCCTATTAAAGAAACAACCAGTGCCCATGTAAGGATATCATTTCTTTTTTTATCAAGATTATCGTTGTAGTAAGGATAAAATTTATAAATGTAAGAAGTCATGCCAATGTTGGCGAAAGAATACATCAATGTGGCAATGGCAATAAAAATACTTGTCAGTCCATACTGCTCTTTTGTAAAACCACCATCTTTTGTAAACAAATAAGTATTTAAAAAGCCAAGGGAAAAGCCAAAGTAAACCATCACTGAAGAAATAATACTTTGCCTCCTTATCTGACTCATGTTGTTGTTTGGTGCTAAATTAATCTACCTTTTTTGTATTGATATAAAAATTTGGATCTACAGAAAATTTATTGTCTCCTTCAGGATACAGATTCAATGTTTGCCAGGCCTGGGTAGGTTTAATCCAGCGTGGCCCTTTAAAGTTAATTTTAAGTGGCAATCGAAAATTATTGATGCAGTCAATGTAACGATACTGAAGTTGATATCCATCTTGTTTATATTCAAGGGTTGGTATTTGTGTAGTGCGTAAATACTGGTCAAAAACTTTACTGAAATTTATTTTTGATTGCAGGCTGATATAGTTTTCAATCTGTTTGGTAGTAACGGTTTGGTGATAGAATGTTTTGTTCAAACCTCTTAATATTTTTCTAAATAAAGTATCATTGTTAACCACCTGGCGGATGGTGTGCAGCATGTTGCCGCCTTTGTAATACATATCGCCGCTGCCTCCTTTATTAACTCCATAAGGGCCAATAATAGGAATGTCATTTCCAATTCTGTTTCTTGTACCCATAACATAAGCCGTACCTGCATCTTTGCCATAATAATATTCAGTAAACAATGTTTCGCTGTAGTTGGTAAATCCTTCGTGCACCCACATGTCAGCAATATCTTTGGTGGTGATGTTGTTGGCAAACCACTCATGGCCGCTTTCGTGTACGATGATAAAGTCCCATTTCAATCCCCAGCCACTGCCGCTAAGATCCGTTCCATGGTAACCATTCTGATAGCCGTTGCCGTATGCAGTGGCACTCTGGTGTTCCATGCCTAAATGTGGTGCATCTACTAATTTATAACCATCTTCATAAAAAGGGTAGGGGCCAAACCAATACTCAAATGCTTTCATCATCCGTGGAGCATCCTGAAATTGCTTTTTTGCTTTTTCCAGGTTTGAATCGAGCACCCAATAATCCATCGCAAGATTCCCTTTTTCGCCTTTAAATATTTCACCAAAGTGTACATATTTACCTATGTAAGGAATGAGGCAGTAGTTGTTGATGGGATTCACTACGGCCCAGTCATAGGTTGCTGTTCCATCGCCATTGATTGTTTTGTTGCGCAGGTGGCCATTGCCAACACATACCAAGCTATCAGGGATGGTGATGTGCATTTCTGCACTATCCGGCTCATCACTTTGAATGTCTTTACAGGGATACCAAACACTTGAACCAAGTCCCTGGCAGGCGATGCTTACCCATGGACTGTTGCTTTTATCTTTAGCCCAGATTAAACCACCGTCCCATGGCGGACGTTTGGCTATTTGAGGTTTGCCGTGGTAGTAGATTGTTAAGTAATTTTTGCTATTTAATGCAGGGATCTTTGTTTTTAAATTCGCAATACTCATAAAATAAGTATTGCCTTCTTTCTTAAAATCATTTGCGGAAAGATTAACCATATTACTTGTGATTAGGCATTTAACACTGTCTAAAATTAAAGGCTCCTGCAAATCGATCTGCATTATAGCTCCCTTTTTTAATATTTTAAATGAAATAATATTATAACCACTAATCGTACTATCCTCAATATTAAATTTTACATGCAGGTCATACTTTGTAACATCCCACCAATCCCTGCCGGGGCCATTGCTTCCTCTCAATGTATCCGCATGTGTAAAATTTATTTTTTTGCTTAAAAGCTGGGCTTCAGTTTGTATAGTTGCGAGGCAAATAAAGAATACAAATAACAGCAGGGTATTTTTCAATTTCATTGCATAAATTTATGCAGAATTACATAAACCATGTCGTTAAAAAATTATTCATTATCCATTATAACATTATCCATTCTTTTCTTTGCCTCCTGTCAATCGCACAACCACCCTGATAAAAAAATATTTCATTACAACGAACAGACGGGCATTGCTTCATTAGATCCGGCATTTGCTAAAAATCAATCTGTAATGTGGGCCATACATCAACTCTATAATACGTTGGTAGAAGTAGATGCTGATAATCAGTTGAAACCTTCACTTGCAAAAAGCTGGGAGGTAGCAGCTGATAACCTGACCTTTATTTTTCATCTTCGGACAGATGTTTATTTTAATGATGATACAGTTTTTACCGATGGCAAAGGAAGAAGGCTTACGGCACAGGATATTGAATATAGTTTTAAAAGAATCATTGATAAAAATGTAGCCAGTCCGGGCGCATGGATATTTAACAACAAGATAGATTCCGCAGATGGTTTTAAAGCACTGAATGATTCTACCTTTCAATTAAAACTGGTACGGCCTTTTCAACCCATACTTGGCATATTGAGCATGCAATATTGTTCCATCGTTGCCAAAGAAGCAGTTGATAAATACGGCAGCAATTTTCGCCGTCATCCTGTTGGCAGCGGACCTTTTGCAATGGTTGCCTGGGAAGAGGGACAGGCCCTGGTGTTAAAAAAAAATACTCATTATTTTGAAAGAGACAGCAGCGGCGAAGCGTTGCCTTATTTAGACGGAATAAAAGTTTCTTTCTACGATAGCAAGGCCACCGAATTTTTAGAGTTTCAGCAAAACCGGCTTGATTTTATCAATGACATTGAAGCATCTTTTAAAGATGAGATATTAACTAAAACAGGAAACCTGAAAAAAGAATGGCAGGGTAAATTGTTGCTGCAAAAACATCCTTATCTCAATACAGAATACCTTGGAATTTTAGTAGATGACGAAAATGAAATGGTCAAAAAATCTCCTCTCAGATTGCAAAAAATAAGACAGGCAATCAATTATGGATTCGACCGGCAAAAGATGATGTTGTATTTACGCAACTCCATTGGCACTGCCGCTGAGAGTGGCTTTGTACCTGCAGGGTTACCATCTTTTGATGCCGTAAAAGTAAAAGGATACCATTATAACCCGGCGAAAGCAAAGCAATTATTAGAAGAAGCCGGATTTTTAAATGGAACTAATTTGCCTGCAATTAAATTATTAACAATACCTGTTTACGCAGACTTTGCAGGATATGTAGCTAACGAGTTGCAGCAAATTGGAATAAAGGTGGAAGTAGAGGCAATTCAAAAAAGTTTATTGTTGGAGCAGACATCTAAATCACAGGCTTTATTTTTTAGAGCCAGCTGGATAGCAGATTATCCAGATGCAGAAAATTACCTGGGTGTTTTTTATGGAAAAAACCCTGCACCTCCCAACTACACACGGTATAAAAATCCGGTGTACGATGCATTGTATGAAAAAGCTATTGCAGAAAAAAATGATACTATCCGATATTCCATTTATCAGCAAATGGATCAACTAATAATTAATGATGCACCTGTAGTACCGCTTTGGTACGATATGGCAATCCACCTTGTTCACACCAACATTATAAATTTTGAACCAACGGGTTTAAATTTATTGGAATTAAGACGGGTGAAGATTGGAATAAAAAGGGAGTAGATTTTTAGCAATTTCCTATAAGGCTATGTATAGCAAGAGATGTTTTTAACCTGATAAATAGTGCCTTACTTATAAATAAATCCCCAACACATTAATAAAATTAATTGGGTGTAGGGATTTTAATTCTATTAAATGGATTTAATTTTTGAGTTTTAATTTATCCTTAAATACCTTTTCAAATTTTTCTACTTTTGGTCTTACAACCATCTGGCAATAAGGATTTCCTCCATTGTTGTTAAAATAATCCTGGTGGTAATCTTCGGCAACGTAAAATTTTACAAATGGCTCAAGGGTAGTAACAATCGGGTTATTCCAGGAGCCACTTTTATCAAGTTCAGCAATCTGATTTTCTACAATCTTCTTTTGTTCTTCATTATGATAAAATACCACACTACGGTATTGTGTACCAACGTCATTTCCCTGCCTGTTTAATGTTGTAGGATCATGCGTTTTCCAGAATACTTCCAGTAAATCTTCAAAAGAAATGATGGAGGGATTATATGCTATATTCAGACATTCCGCATGGCCGGTATCGCCATTGCAAACTTGTTTGTATGTTGGATTTTCTACTTGCCCGCCGCTGTAGCCGCTCGCTACTTTTTCTACACCGTTCAATTGCTGAAAAACCGCTTCCGTACACCAGAAGCAGCCTGTTCCCAACGTTGCTGTTGCCAGTGTTTTATTTGGTTCATTCATATTTGTTTATTTAAATTGATCTGTATTTTAGTTGTTTCAAAAAAACTTACGCAAAAGTAATTAGCTTAGTTTAAGAAACAATTGATGTTTAAAAAGGTTTAACAAATACCTGCAGCACACAGTTTAAATTCTTTTAATTATGAACAATATCACTATACATGCTTTTAGGCTCAAACCTGGTGAAGATCTTAAACAAAGCATTCAGCAACTGGCAGAGGAACAACAAATACAGGCGGGCTGGATAGGTACCTGCGTGGGTAGTTTAACCAAATGCAACATTCGTTTTGCAAATGCGTCAACTGCAGATTCCGGCAACGGGTATTTTGAAATTGTAAGTCTTACAGGAACCGTGTCGTGCAATGGTTCACATCTTCACATAGCCCTGGCTGATGCTGCCGGTAAAACAATTGGTGGTCATTTGTGTGATGGCTGTATTGTTTATACTACCGCCGAACTTGTAATAATCAGCACGAGTAAATTTATTTTTAAAAGAGAGTATGATGGTACTACTCCGTGGAGGGAATTACAGGTAGAAATAATAAAATAAATATGCAAACTAAAACACTAATACTAATTATTTTAAATACCGCTTTTGGTTTTGTGTTGGCGATGATAATATTTAAAACGTTTAAAAACTTTTTGAAAGGTATCTATTACTTGTGCTTACCCAATATTTTTTCTATTGTAAAAAAAGACTGGGATAACGATTTCAATTATACCCATAAGATGCTATTATGGATTGTAGTAATGATAGCCGTAATTATTATAGAGTTTATTTTATTAAAATAAAATATAAACGGCTTTTCATTAAGAACTGATTGGATAAATACGCTTCAATAAAAGTTCCACAATGCTTTAATAGTACAAGGGAGTGACACAACGATGCTGATTTTAGTACCTTTGCCCGGACAAAAAATAAAATAATACTTAAGCGAATAACAGAATGAAATTTTTTCCAGAATCGGCCCTCGTGCAGTTAGAATATGAAAAGGTAAAAACCCTGCTGGCAGAGTATTGCCGTACCGAGTATGGCAAAGCGAAAGCGAATAATTTACGCATACATACAAAAAAGGATTTTATTGAAACCGATTTGCGGCAGGGGTATGAATATAAACTGGTGACACAAACCGGCCAATATTTCCCCAATGATTTTGTGCTGAATGTTAGCAGGGAAATAAAACTGCTGAGCATACCAGGTGCTGTTTTAACAGGGGAACAGTTTTTATTTATAAGGAAACTGGCGGAGAATACCAGTAATATTTTCAGGTGGTTCGATAGTGAAAGACGCCTTGCCTATCCGGCGCTTACCAAAGTGATTGAAAACACATACTATGAAAAGGTAATTATTGAATTGATAGATGATATACTGGATGAATCTGGCAGCGTGAAAGACAGTGCCAGCGAGGAATTGGGTAAAATAAGAATGAGCCTGTACCGCAAACGCAATGAGTTAAGAAAAGTATTTGACCGCCTGGTAAGCAAACTAAACAAACTGGGGCACCTTGCGGATATTGAAGAAAGTTTTATGAATGGCAGACGGGTGCTGGCGGTATTTGCAGAACAAAAGCGTATGATAAAAGGCGTATTACATGGCGAAAGCGACAGCAGGCGTACCACCTTTATCGAGCCCGAAGAAACAACGGAACTGAACAATGAAATTTTTTCGCTGGAGCATGAAGAGAGCCGGGAAGTGTATAAAATTTTGCGGAAGCTTACCCAGCAATTGAGCGTGTATGCGCCGCTTTTAAAAACTTATCATGACACTGCCGGTGAATTTGATTTTATTTACGCCAAGGCGAAATGGGCCATTGCAACGGGTGGCAATTTTCCGCAGTTGTACGATAAGGCGCATATTCATTTAATCAATGCTTACCATCCTTTATTGTTATTGTACAATCAAAAAAGCAGTAAGCCCACCATACCGGTAAACATTACACTGAATGATAAGAACAGGATACTGGTGATCAGCGGCCCTAATGCCGGTGGTAAAACCGTTACCTTGAAAACAGTAGGATTATTGCAACTGATGATGCAAAGCGGTTTGCTGGTGCCTGTACATCCCGATAGTGAGATGGGGATTTTTAAACAGATCATGATTCACATTGGCGATACACAGAGCCTGGAATTTGAGTTGAGTACCTACAGCAGTCACCTGAAAAATATGAAACATTTTATGGAGAATGCCAATGGTAAAACATTGTTCTTTATAGATGAATTAGGCAGTGGCAGTGACCCTAATTTAGGTGGCGCTTTTGCCGAAGTTATTATGGAAGAGCTGGCTCATAAACATAGCTTTGGTATTGTTACCACTCACTATCTTAACCTGAAAGTGATGGCCAATAAAGTACCCGGCATCATCAACGGTGCCATGCAGTTTGATGAAAAAAACTTGTTGCCGATGTACAGGTTGATAACAGGAAAGCCGGGCAGCAGTTACACTTTTTCTATTGCGGAGCGGATTGGTTTGGACAAACGCCTGATTGACAAAGCAAGGACACTGGTAGATGAAGATCATTTTACACTGGATAAATTATTAAACCGCACCGAACAGGATTTGCAAAAAATTGATCTTGAAAAAAAGGAACTGACGCATTTGCTAAAAGAAAACGAACGGCTGAAAAAAGAAATGCAGCAGGTGCTGAATAAAGAAAAACACAACCAGGAAATTGAACGGTTAAAACACCAGAATAAATTATCAGAAAGCCAGTTGCTGTATTTAAAAGACATGGAACGCAGGCTGAAAGCGATGGTGATTGAATGGCGCAAGTCGGAGGATAAAGACAAAGTCGTTAAAATGATTCACGCACTGTTGTTTAACCAGAAAGAAAAGATGGTGAATGAAAAGCAACAGAAGAAACTGAACGAAAAATTTATTCAGGTACAGGGCGAGGTAAAACCCGGCGACAAAGTAATGATGCGGCAAAACCGACAGGTAGGTATACTGAAAGAAATCAGGGGTAAAAAAGCCATTGTACAGTTAGGCGTAGTGCCACTTACGGTAAGCCTGGATGATTTAAGCCTCGTGCTGGAAAAAGAACCCGCCGCAGAAGGAAATTAATCACACCCGTTTTTTCTACGGGTGTCAGTGATACCCATTATTTTCCAATCATCGCCTCTTTTTATCAGGGTGAAAACATCCACCCCGCAGTGGTACAACTGATCGTTGAAAAATAATTTATACGGCACCCATGCAATGGCCATGGCACCATCAATTTTAATCTCAAAACCCAACGGCCGTTCGTCAATATTTTTCCCTTTTAATGCAGCTACCTGTTTTAAAAAGTTAGACATGCTATCATTTTCCAACACAGATTTACCCTCTTTGGTTTGCATGATGGAGTATAAAAAGCAGGAAGAATCAACGGTACTGTTTATGAGCGTAGTATCATTGCTTTTCATACCGGCAAAAAATGTATTGATCGGCTTTTTGATGGCCTCGTTTTCAGCTTGTGCCATGGCAGTATTGCTCATGAAAACGAATAGAATAAGTGCAGCTATTTTCATCGGTTTATTTTTATAGATAAAGATTGTCTTTTTTTTGATGTGAAATAAAATAATTTATCAACGGCTGCAGCATAGCAAGAAGCCCGTGGTTACTAGCATTTGGGGCACAAGGCTGCATCTGGGATTAAATAAACCCTCCTTATCTCAATTTATTTTTGGTAGATAAAGTTCAACACTATTATTTTGCACCCGGAGAGTTGGCAGAGCGGTCGATTGCGGCAGTCTTGAAAACTGTTGACTGT
>JANXSR010000176.1 GCA_025352625.1 Ferruginibacter sp. | reverse complement strand
CAATGCCATGCCCTCGAGAGCTGAATTCACATATGTGGGCAAGATTCAGTGATATCATGTATCAGCAGTGCACTATGCCATGCTAGGCATGTTGTAGTGGAGTACTAATTCAATATTCCGACTGTCGCGTCAGGAACATGAAAGCGCCGTACCTCTGCAGCTTGAGCTTTCAAGCGTTCACTCTCAATCTGCTGCTGATTTGCGGCATTTTCTGCTACTTTATTATTACTGTCATTGCATGCCGCTAATGTTGTAGCTCCTATTACAAAGCCGAAAAATATATTTTTCATGTTGATAGTATTTATTGTTTGTAAACTTGATTTGAAATTATTACAGCGTTTCTTTTATGCTGCCGCAGGTGAGCATAGCACTACCATAATAAGGATTTTTGATGGCCTTAGTATTGCTTAACCAGACCGCTTTTTTCATAGGGCAGTATTGCAAGTAAGCTGGTTCGGTTGTTAGCTTCATTGTTTTAGCCAAAACTAATAAATTGGCAGATAAAGTTGCAAACTTTTCCCTTTGTAGTTTAGGGTCTTTGGTTTGAGAAATAGTAGTGGCATCACTTAATAAAGCGGTACGGCTTTCTTCTTTTATAATTTCCTTATCTGTGCCGTTGATTGCGTTTATAAATGCTGCTGCACTTACTGCTGCTGTATTTGCATTGCTGCTTATCAATGCATCTTTTAAATTATAGTAAAAAGCAAGTAATGATGAAGGTGGCGTTTTTGTGCTATCCTGCGCAAAAGTTCGTTGCCCAAATAAAGTTGCAACAAATGCAACCAATACAAATATCTTTTTGCTTACACCAATTCTTGTAGTGTTTTGTAATTCGTGAATCTTCGATTTCATTTTTGATTTGATTAATGTACAATAAAATAATTACAGGCACGACAAAGCCTTGCATAAAATTGTATACATTTCAATCATATCTGAAAACTCCGGATGGCTATGCGTATGTCCGGGATTGGTGGATGATGCCCGCGAACAAAGTGTTTATTAGAAGTGCTAACCTGTGAAGGATAGGAAATATCAATGCTATAATAAGAAGCAATAAACGCAGTAAAGAAAACCGGGTTAATAATTATATTGGAATGCGGAAGTGATTTATCCGTCTGTGAAATTTTTACTACTTTATCAGTACAGCAGTCATCCTTTTTTGAAGTGTCTTTTTCATCGTGCTGGTGCTTGCCGGCTTCCTTGTGATGGGGGTGCTTTTTTCCATGTGTATGAACATGAGCAGTCGCTGCAATCGCTTCTTCCCCGTAATGATGTGTATTGAAACCCATATCCATGCCAATAGCGCAGGCAAAGCCTACTAATGTATTCATGGCGAATACAATTAGTAGAAAAGTAGCTTTAAATTGTATGAATGTGTTTCTTTTCACTTATGCAAAAGTATGGAAATTTTCTTTAGAAGATTTTCGGAGTAACCGGCTAATTAGGATTAATACTTTGAGATTGTGATGACAATTTTTTGTTTTGGAGTTAAGTACAAAATAATTATTGGAATAGTTATTGAATTAGTAGCGGTAAAAAGTAATTCATGAAATTGTACACCTGTTCGCATTGTAATAATCTTCTTTATTTTGAAAATTCAGAATGTCTTATTTGTAAACATGCTGTTGGTTTTGATGCTGGAAAATTTAGCCTGATTACGTTGGAGAATAACAAACAAGGTTACTCCCCAATCAGTATCAACAAGCAGGTATTTCGCTATTGCTCCAATGCAGATTTTGGCACCTGTAATTGGCTCATTCCTGTTGCACAATCTTCTCCTTTTTGTACTGCTTGCGCTTTAAACAGGACCATTCCTGCACTATCCAATGAAAAAAATAGCAAGGAATGGAAGCGCATTGAAATAGCAAAACACCGGCTGGTATATTCGTTACTGCGGCTTGGGCTTCCTTTGCAACCTAAAATAAATAAGGAGGATGTTGAAGGTATTGCTTTTGATTTTATGGCAGACAGTTCTCCCAATGAAAGAGTAATGACGGGGCATGATAATGGCGTAATTACTTTAAATATTGAAGAGGCTGATGAAGGAGAAAGGGTTCGCCATAAACTTGACCTTGGTGAAAAATATCGGACATTATTGGGGCATTTTCGCCACGAAATTGGACACTACTATTGGGAAGTTTTGATTAAAGACAGTAAGCACCTCGAAAAATTCCGGCAACTTTTTGGAGATGAGCAAAAGGATTATAGCCAGGCATTAGAAACGTACTATAAAACAGATACACCTGCCAACTGGAATGATTTTTTTATAAGTCCTTACGCATTCTCACACCCCTGGGAAGACTGGGCAGAGAGTTGGGCGCATTACATGCATCTGATGGATAGCTTAGAAACAGCCTGGTCATTTGGTATCGGCATTCATCAACCGGGGGTAAAAATAACTATCACCAATGATCCCTATAGCATTGCTAATTTTGATACTATCATAAGCAGCTGGTTTCCGCTCACTTTTGCAGTTAATAATTTAAACCGTAGTATGGGGCAGGCAGATTTTTATCCATTCATAATTTCAGCTCCTGTTATTGAAAAGCTGAAATTTATTCATGAAGTATGCAGGGTAGGGCAGGTTGGATAAAAGATCAGGTTAATTATTTTTTCCAAAACTGCCGCAGATCTAATGTATAGGGATATTCTTTGTTTGTTATTATCGGTGGAGGATCGCACAAAAATGACGGACGATCCTGTTCAATGTAATGCTGTACCCCATTAAAGCGAGGCGAAGGTCTTAGCACATCTTGTGTATAACTGGTGTTGCCAAAGCGGTTCCAGCGTCTACTTTCTGCTTCGTAACTGTTGATGGGGAAGCTTTCATAACTTCTTCCACCGGGGTGTGAAACATAGTAAGTACAACCTCCGATAGAGCGGCTGTTCCAGGTATCTACCACATCAAAAGTAAGCGGCGCATCAATACCGATGGTGGGATGCAATGCAGAGGGCGGTTGCCATGCACGGTAACGGATACCGCAAACATATTCTCCTTTTATGGCGGAGGGTTTTAATGGCACCCTTGTTCCGTTACACAATAAGATGTAGCGGCTGCTGTTTAACCCTTTCAATTTTACCTGCACTTTTTCTAACGAAGAATCTACAAATCTTGCGGTGCCTCCGCTGCTCATTTCTTCACCCAACACATGCCAGGGTTCTATACCCATTCGTATTTCCATTTCAATATTTTGCAATTGAATGGTGCCGTAATGAGGAAACCGGAATTCGAAGAAAGGTTCAAACCAACTCATGTCAAATGCATAGCCGGCGCCATTTAAATCATTTACCACTTCTTTAAGGTCTTCGTGCACATAATGCGACAGCATAAATTTATCATGCAGTTCGGTACCCCATCTTACCAAATCGTGCTTGTATGGTTTTTTCCAGAACCATGCAATTAATGCACGGATGAGTAGCATTTGTACCAGGCTCATTTCTTTATGCGGCGGCATATCAAACGCCCTGAATTCGAGGATACCCAGGCGGCCGGATGATGAGTCTGGCGAGTATAATTTATCAATACAAAATTCTGAACGATGTGTGTTGCCTGTAATGTCGGTTAACAGGTGACGAAAAATTCTATCCACTATCCAGAAGGGAATAAAACCGGCTTCAGGTACCTGGCTGAAGGCAATTTCCATTTCATATAATTTTTCGTCACGGCCTTCATCTATGCGTGGTGCCTGGCTTGTAGGACCAATGAAAGCGCTGGAGAATAAATAAGATAAGCCAGGGTGATGTTGCCAGTAAGTGATTAAACTTCGCAACAGATCGGGCCTTCTCAACAAAGGACTTTCTGATGGAGAAGAACCGCCAATGGTAATGTGATTGCCGCCACCAGTTCCGGTATGTCTTCCATCAAGCATAAATTTTTCTGTTCCAAGTCTTGATAAAAAAGCCTGGTCGTATAACGTATCAATAATGCCGGTAAGTTCTTTCCAGTTTTTTGAGGGATGAATATTTACTTCAATAACTCCAGGGTCTGGTGATACTACCAAACGTTCTATCCGGTAATCTCTTGGTGGTTCGTAACCTTCAATGCGAACAGGAATTTGCAATCTTTCTGCAGTTGCTTCAATCGATGCAATCAGGTCAAGGTAATGTTCCAGGTATTCCATCGGCGGAATAAAAATGTAAATAATTCCTTCCCTTGGCTCAATACACAAAGCAGTTTTAATGGTTTCTACTTCAATCAAATATTTTTCATATGCAGCTTGTTCTTGTTCTGGTACCTGTTCAGGTATTGGTTCTGGCGCTGGTTCCGGCTTCAGTTCCTTTTCTTTTTTCGCTGTTTTAAATGCGCTTAGTTTATCCTTTAACCATTCACTAAACCTTCTTTTTGCTGGCTCAGGTGGGTGAATTGTTATTGTGTCGTACCGCTCTGTAATGGTCTCATCAAAATGTTCAAGTTCTGGTAATTCTTCAAATAAACTCCTTTCTACCCGTTCAGGTTCCGCATATTTAGATACTTCCGGTAACGAGTCCAATGGCAACCTTAACCCTATCGGGGAATTACCGGGTATAAGAAATAACTGATCTCTGTTCAATACCCATTTACAGCTTTTCCATTTTTCATTTTCATAGTTCCACTTTAATGGCAGTATAAATCCGGCCGGCGTATCAAGACCCCTGTCTAACAATTCAGCCAGTGTTTTTCTCTCAAGGCTATCTTTCATGTTTACTTTAGAAAGATCAATGTTTACTGGCATTTTGCCTTCTGACCATAAAAAATAAAACATGTCTTCATAAGCAACACTCATATTTTCCGGATTAATGGCCAACTGTTTTGCCAGCTCTTTTGTAAAGAGGCCGGCTTCTTCGTGGGTATATTTTTTTTCTATTTTTTCGTGTGCAATCAGCTTTATATTTTTCCAGATCGGGTAATTGTCTTTTCTCCAGAACAAACCATATTGCCACCTTGGCAATGGTTCGCCGGGATACCATTTTCCCTGACCATAATGTATCATTCCATCAGGGCCAAACTTTTCCCGCAGCCGAAAAATCAATTCATGCGAAAGAAGCCGTTTATGTTTTCCATCAGCAGTGGTATTCCATTCATCTCCTTCCATATCATCGATAGAAACAAAAGTTGGTTCGCCACCCATGGTCATTCTTACATCGCCTTTTTCCAGGTCCTCATCTACCTTTAAACCTGTAGCATTTATATTGTTCCATTGCTCTTTTGTATAAGGTTTTGTAACCCTTGGATCTTCATGTATACGGGTAACTTTATTTGAAAAAGTGAAGACGGTTTCGCAAATATCTGTTGCACCTACCACCGGTGCAGCACTTGCAAAGTCAGGCGTACAGGCCAATGGAATATGTCCTTCACCGGCAAATAATCCCGAGGTAGGATCAAGACCTATCCAGCCTGCTCCGGGAATGTACACTTCCGTCCAGGCATGCAAATCAGTAAAATCATTTTCTGGTCCGGATGGGCCATCCAGTGATTTTATATCAGCCGTTAATTGAACCAGGTAACCTGAAACAAAACGTGCAGCCAATCCCAGGTGCCGAAATATCTGAACCAACAGCCAGGCAGAATCTCTGCAGGAACCCAATGCTTTGCCCAATGTTTCTTCGCAGGTTTGTACCCCTGCTTCCATGCGGATAGAATAATTAATATCCCTGTTTAATTTTTGATTGATATAAACCAGGAAATCGTTGATGGTTTTTTGACTTCTGTCTATCTCGCCAATCCATTTTCTCAACAGCGGTCCATATTCCTTTAATTCAAAATAAGGAATCAGTTCTTTTCGTAATTGCTCCTCGTAACTAAAAGGAAATTTTTCGGCATACTCTTCAACAAAAAAATCAAATGGATTGATGACCACCATGTTGGCAATTAATTCTACTTCCACACTTAGTTCTGTTGTTTTTTCAGGAAATACAATCCTTGCCAGGTAGTTACCAAAAGGATCCTGTTGCCAGTTAATAAAATGTTCCTTGGGTGTAATTTTAAAAGAATAAGATTCAATGGTTGTTCGTGAATGTGCTGCAGGCCGCAACCTGAATACGTGGGGAGATAAACTTACCAACCGGTCGTAGGTGTAAGTGGTTTTGTGGTTGATTGCTACACGAATTGCCATACATGAGGTATTAAAAATTAATAAATTTTGCCTGGCAAGCAATCTTTATAAAAGTAATTGCTTTTATTAGTGTAAAAAAATTTATTGTGTTATTACTGATAAATAAACCACTGCTGAATACTGCTCAATTTTGTAGAAAAGGGCAGTTTAAAATTAGTAAAAGTATTTATTGTGTTGGTTAATAAATGAGGATAATTCAATGCTGTTTAGTTATTTTTAGTACTAGTTTCATTTATTTCGGCTAACAGTGTTTTAAAACAATTAGCCTGTGTATTTTCTTCATCACTACTGATTAATTTAGCGGCATAGTATTCATCTAAAAAAGATTCTGTGCCAGTCCAGATTGTTTGCATAATACCTTTAAAATGTTTCTTTATTGTTGGCTTTGCAGACTGCCTGTATTTAATCATATCCTTCAATTGTGCTTTGGCTACAACAGGGTTTCGCCAGGTACAGGTAATTACGTTAAACCCTTTACCTGCAAAATACATTGCTGTTTGTTCAGCCTTATCATAATGCCAATCGCAAATCGTAACATCTTTCAAAATTAAATTGATGGCGGTATGGGTGTTATTAAAACTACCTTCCCATTCGCCAATGCCGGTGGTTATACCATCAATAAGGCGGTCGCCCCAAATCCATAATTTTCGCTTTTTTAAAGCCAGGTGATTTCGAATGGTATTTACTTCATCAGCAAATAACACGGCTTTATTTTTACCGGAACACCTTGGGCATTTGGCATCGCCTAAATAAAAAACTTCATCCATGCCGGCATGAAAAGCATCAGTTTCAAATACATCACAAATTTCATCTGCCAGGTCAAAAACAATGGCATGTACTTCCGGATGCAAGGGGCAATAACTTTTGCAATACAAACTGTCCGGATTTGGCCAAACGTATGCTGCCGGCATCTGAACATGTGGCGTTTCATCAAATTGCGGGTATACTTTTAGGAGGTTTTCGGTTTTGCCTGCCCATGACTGGTGCCCCAATAAATTTATCTGCGGAATAAGATGAATGTTATTTAGCCTGCACGCATTTACCAATTGTTTTACATCCTGTTTTGAAAGTGCTATGCTGTCGCTAAGTTCGGGGTGGCTTTCAAACTGGTAGTTATAATCTACCCTTAGTATGAGGGTGTTGATTTTATTGACCGGTAATTCTTCATTTATAAATTTTACAAACCGTTCAAGATTTTGC
>JANXSR010000458.1 GCA_025352625.1 Ferruginibacter sp. | reverse complement strand
CATCAGTTCAATATCCTGCAGGTATTGTGTTCTGTCGTACAGGTTGATTGACACATTACCTGTTTGCTTTTCTCCAATTACAAATTGTGTTACACCAACTTTATTGGTCAGAAAATCCCATTTGGATTCGCCCTTTCCATCGGCCTGGTAAGCTCCTTCTACCTGGTAAGCTGCAGAAGAAACACCGAAAAGAAATTTATCCTTTTGTTGTGCAGCAACCTGCAAAAAACAAAGGCCGGCCAATACAATAAAAGTAACAACCCTTTTTATTTTATCCATGTTCGTAATTTAAAAAGTATTAATAAAAACAACTTAAATATATTCAATCTCCCTGTACTAAAACTTATATGCAAGGGTTATAAAATAAGCCCTTGGCATAGATCCCTGTGTTGCATATACGGCAGATGGGTTTGCATTAATAAATTCTTTTGTAAAGCCCTGGCGATTTAACGCAGCAGGGAAACCTCCCGGGCCAGACCATCCTAACACGCCATATTTATTTAGCATGTTATTGATATTAAGTTGCAGGCGTATTCTTTTTGAAACATCATAACCCATACTTAAATCAACCTGGCCAAAGGCTGGCATTTTAAATGCGTTAGGGATATTTGCCTGTCTTGATCCTAAATAATTATAGGTTATGGAGGCGAAGAATTTGTTTGTTGTGTACATGGGTGAAATACCAAACATCAGCTTGGCATTGTTATCAGTTTCATTACCCGAAAAATCCTGCAGCACATCATACGCTGCACTTTTTCCGCTGGCAATCCATGTTTTGTAACTGGTAGCTTTTGAGCTTTGGACTGTTGCATGCGCCCTTATACTAAAAGAAGTGCTAAAGGCATACATGCCTTCAAATTCTATTCCGTAGGTTTTATATTTCGCATACTGAATAGCGGGATTGTAATTGGATCCTGTTGAATCTACAAAGGCAAACTGAAGATTGGGGACATTGCTCAGCAAACTAAAGAAGGGCGTAAAATTTAAACTAAAATTACTTTTCTTAATTTTTACAGCGGCTTCAAATTGCTGAATATTTTGTGCATCCGTATTAAGACTGCTGATAAGGTTGGGAGAAGTGGCAGCGAAAAAATTACCAATTTCCGGCGCTTTATTTCCATTTGAATAACGTGCATATACCGCCATTTCATCAGATACCCGAATATTTACACCCGCCGAAAAAGACAAGGTATGCATGGTTTTATCAAAAGCCAGCGGACTGCCAACAATACCACCGCCATTATCATACACAGTTAATGCATTACCATCTCTGCCACCGAATGTAGGATCATAAGTTCTTGGGTCTCTTGAAGCAGGTGTGTTGGTGCCAGCAATTTTTGTGTTTTCATAACGCAAGCCCCAATCAAGATTTAATTTTTTTGTGATTGACCAATTATGACCGAAAAATAATGCCAACTGACTTTTAGTTGCTTTAGAAGTGGAGATACCACCCCTGCCTACATCCATAAAACCATTGGGGTCTGTAATCTGATAAGTTTTATTATCCAACCCATGCAAGGTAATATCTACTAAATGTGGTTTATCCTGCAAGGTGCCTACCCCTACGCCATCATCATCCTGGCCACCTACTCTATCTACTTTTGAGTTGGCATAAAAACCGCCAAAATTAAAAGTCATTTTACCTAATTTTTTAGAAAAAGAAAATTGATCAATGAATTCATTTATGCTAACATCATTATAAAACAGCGGCAAAAAGAAAAGCGAGTTTTTCTGAATGTTGCTGCCTGGGAAATTATTATTTGCACCCGGTACAAAATTAAATCCTGCAAACTGGCCGTTGATGATGTTTGGATAAACGCCCACTGTGCCAAGCACTTGTCCGTTTACTTTATCCGTAAAAGAATAAGTACCTAAATGCCCTGTTTGTAACAAGTTTGGTAAGCCATAAAATACAATACCATCTGTAGCAAAAGGTGTAACCACCGCAGGTACATTACCTGTTACTTTTTTGGCAGAATATTTTCCGTTATTGGTGAAAGTCCATCCGGAGCCGAGTTCCTGCTTCCAGTTTACACCAAAGGTTTTATCGCGGCTGTAATTTTTTTCTTTTGAATTAAAAGTTGCAGTACCTGTGTTATTGATTGGTATCTGCATTGAAAAAGTAGGTAAGTTATAAGAGTCGGTAGTTGAAAGACCGGCCATAATTTTAGGATCATTCCAACCTTGCGAAGGAATAAATTCTGCCTGTGCATTGTGATCGTCTAATATTTTTGTATAAATTTTTAACGAACCGGTGCTGTATGTTTTTTGTATGTTGGCTTTCAATTGTCCGCCATTGTTGCTTGGGTAACCCGGGTACCTGGCACCCTGCGACACACGGTAAAACCCGCCAATATTATAGGTTACAGATTTGTCCTTACTTAAAGGGCCTCCAAAATTTAAATCGGTGCGGTAATAAGGATTTTTACCATTGCCTTCTAACCCAACCTTTGCCCTTACTTCACCCTGAAAAGTTTTGCCGCCTGTTTTAGAAATATAATTAAAAATACCCCCTGGTGCATTGGCTCCCAAAATGGAGGCTGTTCCGCCTCTAACGGCTTCCAGTTTTTCCAATGTTATATCAGCTCTTAAATAATTATCAGTACCATAATTCACATTCATTAAAGGCAGGCCATCTTCCTGCATGGACACATAATAATATCCCGAGGCATTGTCAATGGAACCTGCTGAAATACCACGAGAATAAACAGTGTTCGCAATTTCGCCACGGGCATTGTTTACATACACACCCGGTACATTTCTTAACAGGTCTGCGGCACTGGTGGGTGCAAGCTGCGCCATCTGTTTTGAAGAAATAGTTGAGATGGCAATGGAAGAATTGAGTGCAGATCTTTTATCAAATACCCCTGTCACAATCACTTCCTCATTTTCTTTTGCAAGGTCTGTTAACTCAACAGCCACCTGTTGTGCACCGCTAACCACTGTTATTTCTTTTGCATCAAATCCTATTGCAGAAACTACAATGGTTGCTTTGTTACCGGCAATGGCATTAAGTGTAAATTTTCCCGCATCATCTGTTGTGGTGCCGGTTTTGGTTCCCTTTACAATTACAGAAGCATTTGCAACCGGCTTGCCTTTGGTGTCAGTTATTGTACCGGTAATTTTATCAGCCTGTGCAAAGGAAACAATAGAAGAAAAAATAAAAATAAGCAACAGAGCAAAATATTTTGTAAGCCTTTTTTTCATAAACAAGCAATGTTAGTTTTAAGTTGTTCAATCGTTTTTGGAAATAAATGATAGCAAATTCGTGGATGCAATATCAAAACAATAAAGCCCTACGCAATGAATTTTTCATATTGATTTGTTATATTTGTTATAAGTAAAACTTATCAGAAATGGAGTTCAGGCAATTAAAATACACCGTGGCAGTGGCAGAAGAATTGCATTTTGGAAAAGCAGCCAAGCGGCTATTTGTCTCTCAACCTGCCTTAAGTCAGCAAATACAGTTGTTGGAAAAAGATTTGGGCGTAGAAATATTTACCACCGCTAAACGCAATCTTCATAAGAAAGTTGAATTAACAGAGGCTGGAATTATTTTTGTTTCGGAAGCAAGGCGCATATTGCAGTCTATTGAAAAAATGACCGACACCGTGAGGCGCATTGGCACCCATCACAGAATTGTAAAACTGGGTGTTTATAAATTGGTAACAAGGGATAACCTGGTTGGGCTGATAAAATTATTTGCGGATAAATTTCCTGACATTGAAATAAAGATTGTTGAATTTTCTACTTACAATGATGTGCAGGAAGGGTTGCTAAAAGACAATATAGACCTGGGTATTACGCTATTGCCATTGCGTTCAAAAGAACTCAATTCAAAATTGTACCAGATAAATTACCTGAACATATTATTACCGCAAACACATAAACTGGCAAAAAAAACCTCTATCCGTTTATCGCAGTTAAAAGAAGAAAAATGGATTGAATTGGAAAAGCGATCCACACCCGTACTTGATTTTATAGAAAGCATTTGCAAAAAGAATGGCATCAACAGGGAAAACAATATCATTCAGCAGGTAAATTCTTTTGAGTTGCTGGCTAGTTTGGTTGGCCTTGGATTGGGCATCGCTTTTATCCCTTCCACATTAGATGCCACCCATATTAAAGGAGTAGTAAAAAAGAAAATTTTAAATGATGATAACAGCCGGTTTACTGAGTTTGAGTACAGGCAGGTATTTGCCTATAAATCAGACAAAGTAACGCCTACCATTCAGGCGTTGGTTGGATTAGTTGATAAGTTGTAATTATTGTAGCAGCCAGGTAAATGTTGATGGTCTGCGTTTTTGTTCGCTTAATGTTTTTCCATTTGATAGTGTTTCTTTAAAACATCTTCTCCATATTCATTGCCTTTTTCTCTCCATATAGCATGAATATGATTTGCCGTATTTCTTGGTCCTCCATTGTTATCAAATTCAATAATAAAAGTTGGTCCATTTAAAACATAATAGTGGGGCTTTTTTTCGTCAGTCAAACCAATCCATCCAAAATAGATTTTATCAATCCCGGCGTTAATAATTTTTTGATATTCAATCACTGCCTTATCGTACTCAAGGTTAAATACAAATTCCCGAATTATGTATTGCAAAACCGCTTTCTGATTGTTATTCATTTCAGCTCCTAAAATACCCCAGTTATCAACCAACCGTTTTCCACTTTCTGCTGCTGTTATTATATCTCGTGGCACTTCAATACTCATAGTTGCTTTCTTTTTTTGAGCCGGTGACAATAGGTTTATAAGCTTAATGCCTAAGTCTTCCTCTTGTCCCAGAACCCGCCAACCAGCATATTCAGAGGTTGGATATTCTGCCGGGTCTGTGCCTATGAAAAAAGGAGTTACAGAGAGTTTGTCATTAATAAAAGTGAAATTGACTGATAAGTGATGCCCCTCTAATTTATAGCCCCAAATACTATCTGTCGGCTGTCCAAAAAAAGCAAAGTAGTAATTTTTGTGCGACCATAATAACGCTCTTATAAAAGTGTATGTAGTATCATTGATCTCTTTTTTGTAAAAGAGCGTATCATAAAAGCGATTAAGTAAATCGTCTAAATGCATAATGCTGGTGGCTTTTAGATAACCTTGCGAACTTAGTGAAACCGAAAGAATCCGATGAACCAGTTTTCTTTGGTCATCCGTCATATTACCTATACCTGTTCCTGCCCTTGCCCTCAGTCCAACGGGGAGGTTGTTCCATTTAACTCTTGCCGTGTCATTAAAATTAAGACCCGCTGAAAGTTTTTGGATTTTATCAAATGAGTTGTAAAGAGAAATAGCAACTTGTTTTATTTCAGTATTGTAAGCTGCCTGGCTATTTGCTGCCAGTGTAAAAAACAAAAAAATAATTGATGGGATAAAGAAGCGAATTCTCTTTGTCATAATGGATGATTTTAAGGGACAATGTTTTTAGCAGTAACAGCTTGGCAGCTTGCATTTCAAATTGTAGCAGTGGTTGCCAACCTTTTACAGAATTATTCCTGTTCAGCAGCAGCTTTCAAAAGGTAGCAACCCTAAAGTCGTGACAATTTGAATGCAACCGCCCGGCAATATATTGTTTTAATTTTGTAAGTTTACAATATCAATGCGCCGTACAGTAACATATAAAATATCATTTATTCTTTGTATTGCTTTTTTAGCAGCAAAAAACAACCACGTATTTGCTCAACAACTCCCAATAAACGATACCATACTTACCGCAGCAGTTATTTACGAAGGTGATACCATTGAAGCCAAAACCCTGCAACCTTTGTTAATAAGGTCGTGGTACAATGAGAGCCAGATGAGTGCAAAGGCAAAATGGACCCGTTTACGTAATGCTATTTATGTTACTTACCCTTATGCAAAAAGGGCCGGTGGAGTAATGAATATTTTGAATGTGCAGCTTGCACATATCATTAAAAGTGAAGACAGAAAAAAATGTATTCAATCCAAAGAGAAAGAATTAAAAAAAGAATTTACAGACCCGCTTACCAATTTATCTATTTACCAGGGTAAGGTTTTGATGAAATTAATAAACCGGGAGACCGGCAATAACTGCTACGAAATTATTAAAGAATACAAAGGCGGGTTTACTGCAAGGTTTTATCAAACAGTCGCCTTCTTTTTTAGCAGTAATTTAAAGCAGCCGTACGATAAAAATGGAGAAGATGTTGAAATGGAAAAAATTGTGCAGGAAGTGGAGCGGATGTATGGGTTTAGAAGTTAAGTAATGCAAAATGACAACTGCTATTTCAACAGGGCTAAGTAAGCATGTTGCTGTTTTTATAATCACTCCATAGCCCCCGTCTTCAAAAAGAAGTTCCTATCTAAACGGAATTGATTAATAATTTATTTAACCAACAGGCTTCAATAAAGGCCCCTCCTCTATTTAAATACTTTGCCCCACTTGCTGGTACTGGATTTGAAACTTTTGCCCGATAAAAATAAAGTATAGAAACTGCCCGCCAATAATGTAGCTGTATTTCAATTAATGGTGTTTTTTAACTGTTTTTCCATCAATTACCCTATTTTTGCCCACCAAATTTTAACAATACATATATTATTTATGGACAAATTGTTTTACGTAGTTCCTGCATTAGGCATTGTTGGCCTTTTGTATACATTTATCAAATTTGCCTGGGTATCTAAACAAGATGCAGGTAATGAGCGCATGAAGGAAATCAGTACTTATATTGCTGAAGGCGCAATGGCTTTTTTAAAAGCTGAGTATAAAATCCTTACTTATTTTGTAATTATTGGTGCTTTACTATTGGGTATTATGGGATTCAGTAATGCCAACAGCCACTGGAGTATTGCACTGGCATTTGTAGTGGGTGCTTTTTTTAGTGCCCTTGCAGGTTTTATTGGTATGAGAGTAGCTACCAAAGCGAATGTTCGTACAGCACAGGCTGCCAGAACGAGTTTAAGTAAAGCATTGTCTGTTTCGTTTACCGGTGGTAGCGTAATGGGAATGGGCGTTGCAGGTTTGGCCGTTTTGGGATTGGGAAGTTTGTTCATCATCCTTTATATGACCTTTGTGGCCGGTTTAACTACTGGGTCAGAAGAATACAGGTTAGCACTTGAAAAAGCCATTGAAATATTAACAGGTTTTTCTTTGGGTGCAGAATCTATTGCTTTGTTTGCCCGTGTTGGTGGTGGAATTTATACCAAAGCGGCTGATGTGGGTGCAGATTTAGTGGGTAAAGTAGAAGCAGGTATTCCGGAGGATGATCCACGTAACCCTGCAACCATTGCAGATAATGTGGGTGATAATGTGGGTGATGTTGCAGGTATGGGTGCCGATCTTTTTGGCAGTTATGTAGCAACTGTTTTAGCTACCATGGTTTTAGGAAGAGAGACTGCTGCGGTGGGTGATGCATTCGGTGGCTTGTCTCCAATATTATTACCTATGCTGATTGCAGCAATGGGTATTATCTTTTCAATCATCGGAACTTTCTTTGTCCGCATTTCTGAAAGTGCCGGATTAAGCACACATAAAGTACAGAACGCTTTAAATATGGGTAACTGGGGT
>JANXSR010000117.1 GCA_025352625.1 Ferruginibacter sp. | reverse complement strand
TGGAACGGAAAAAAAATCAGGAAAAGAGTTTTTAAATTCATTGTGTTCTTTTTAATTTCTTTTCTGATTGCGAATTTTTTCCTGGCCTACCTCATCAGTATGGATGAACTGATTGCGAATATCACTAACCCGGCCGCCCACGTAGGTACACTAATTTCTTTATTGACATTTACTACCGTATTCTTTTTTGTGTACTGGTGGTTTAGAGAACAGGTATGTATTGTAGTTTGTCCTTATGGAAGATTACAGGGAGTATTGCTTGATAAAAATTCAATTGTTGTAGCCTATGATCGTTTAAGAGGCGAGCCAAGAGGAAAACAGGTAAAACACAAAGACCATCATGATGATGGACACGAAAAATGCGATGGGTGTAAAAGCAATGGTTCCTGCAAAAGCATTACCGAAAAATTTGTGCCCGAAATAAAAACAGCAGACTGCATTGATTGTTATGCCTGCGTAAGAGTTTGTCCAACTGGCATAGACATACGCAATGGTACACAGTTGGAATGCATTAACTGTACTGCCTGTATGGATGCCTGTGATGCAATTATGACGAGTGTTCATAAACCCGTAGGGCTGGTAAGATATGCATCTGAAAACAGTATTGTAAATGGTGTGCAACTAAAATTCACTGGCAGAATAAAAGCTTATACAATTGTGTTGTCATTCTTAATTGGACTCCTGGTTTTTCTGTTAGTCAGCAGAACAGATTTGGATGCCACATTGATGCGTACATCAGGAATGACATATACCTCTTTGCCAGACGGGCGTATTGAAAACCTGTATAGTTTAAAATTGGCCAATAAAACGCATAAGGATATTGCTATTAGTTTAAAGCTGGAGGGTATTGCAGGCGAAATTACCATTGTAGGCAGCAGCACCCTTATAGTAAAGCATGAAGAGTATAGCAATGTTCAGTTCTTTGTTAAACTCAACAGAAATTTGGTAAAAAACTGGAAAACACCTTTAACAATCGGCCTGTATGAAAATGGTAAAAAAATAAAAACAATAACAGCAAAATTTATCGGGCCTGAAGTGTATGAGTAATACGTAGAACCAATAATCTTTAACACTGCATAATTGCAGTGGAGAAAAAAATAATAATATTTAAACTATGAACTGGGGACACAAAATAATAATAGTGTATGCAGTATTTGTTGCAGGTATGTTATTCCTGGCTTTTAAATCGTCTAAGCAAAATGTTGATTTGGTAACTGAAGATTACTATGCCAAAGAACTGCAATACCAGCAAAAAATTGATGAATTAAAACGCACTGCATTATTATCAGCACCAGTAAATTTTGAAGTAGTTAATCATGCGTTAACAATACGTTTCCCCAAAGATTTTGATACAAAAAAAATTAAAGGGGATGTAGCATTGTATTGTCCTTCTGACGAAAAGAAAGATATCAACAGGCAATTTATAGTAACTGATACTACTGTCAATATTCCTATACCAGCCAGCTACCATGGGTTATATTATGTAAAAATAAACTGGATGGCAGAGGGTATTAATTATTATTTTGAACAGAAAATTATTATTTAATCATGACAGCAATTTTTTTGGCAGCACTAACAATGGGTATGATAGGAAGCTTTCATTGCATTGGTATGTGTGGACCATTGGCATTTTCGTTGCCGCTTAATAACAACAATGATTTTGCAAAATTTGCTGGTTCTTTAATTTATAATTTGGGAAGAATTGTTACATATAGCAGCCTTGGTTTATTATTTGGATTGGCCGGAAAAAGCTTTTCGATTTTTGGCTTTCAACAATGGTTATCTGTAATGGTAGGAGTGGGTATTTTGTTTGTTCTTATCCTTCCCAAAAAGTGGAAAATGAGTACCAGTGCAAATAATATTTTTTCAAGTTATAACAATAAGATAAGGTCTAAACTAGGTCAATTATTTTTTAAACAAAATTATCAGTCCCTGTTTACGATAGGTTTATTAAACGGGCTGTTGCCTTGTGGATTAATTTATATGGCAATTGCAGGCGCTATCGTTTCTGCAGATCCTGTAAAAAGTGCCTTCTTTATGACTTCGTTTGGGTTAGGTACTTTACCTGTAATGTGGAGTGTTTCTTTTTTTGGAAATTATGTTGGGATTGGATTAAGAAAAAAAATACGCAATGCGTACCCTGTTATGGTAGGGCTAATGGCGTGCATGCTGATTGTAAGAGGAATGGGTTTAGGTATACCTTATGTTAGTCCGGCAATAAATAAAAATACCCATGAGGTACAACCGTGTTATCCGGTGGTACAAAATGCAAACTATAAACTTAAATAGCCAGGATTTGTTAACAGTGCAAAATAAAAAAGCAGCAATGACCGGATCGAATAAAACAGAGCAATTTTTATATGAAAATTTAACGTGGAAACGTTTGCTCGATTTTTGTATCCAGGAAAACAGCTTTCTAAAAACAAGGCTGAGTGCAGTAGTAGATAAGGAAACCGGCGAAGTCTTTATAGCACAGGCCGAGCATTTTCAAAATGAATTTATTCTTAAAGACGAATACATTCATGACATTGCAAAGGATATTAAAGAGCAGGAAAAAAAATTGCAATTGGGGTTAATACATAAAAAAGCACCAGACTATAAAATCTGTAGGAGACAGGAAAAACTACGAAATGAAATTTGTTATCTTGAAAAAGAATTTTCCAGTTTAAAAATCCAGTTTAATAAATACCTGCTGTCAATTATTTAAATACTAATTCAGTAATTCAGCTAACTTTTTTTCATCTAAAATAATGATGGCTCCTTCTTTAATATCAATTAATTTTTCGCTTTTAAAATCGCTTAAGGTACGTATAATAGACTCCGTTGCTGTACCGGCAATATGGGCAAGATCTTCCCGTGAAATATGAATTGAAAATTTGTCTTCATTATCCTTGGTATACTTTTTTTGCAACAGTACCAATGCTTCTGCTACTCTTTTGCGAAGTGAATTATACGCAATTCCCACCAATTGTTTTTCTCTGTCAGTAACACTTTGTGCAAGTAGTTGTATAAATTGGTGGGCTACTTCCTTATTTTTATGTAGCAATTTTTCAAATTCATCTCTGTCAATAATAACAAGGGTAGTATCTTCAATAGCTTCTGCAGTTTCTTTATAAATTGTTCCTTCTAAAATGCTGGTGAAGCCAACATAATCTCCTTCGCCATAAAGGCCAACGGTTAACCCCTTTCCATCATCATTTGTTTTAAAAGTTTTTATTTTACCTTTTTGTATATAATATAATTTTACAGGGTGATTTCCTTCTGCATAAATCAACCTTTTCTTTTTATAAAAATTAACAGCACTCGTTTCTACCAGCTCCTGCAAAGCTTTTATATTTCCTACTTCCTCTGCTAATAACTGTGAAGTGGAAGTTTCAAAATTTTGTTTTAAAAGCGCTGCTTTTTTCAGCCGGCTTTCTATGGCGGTTAACAATTCAATATCACTAAAAGGTTTGGTAATATAATCATCTGCCCCCATTTCCATTCCTTTTCTAAAGTCGCCCCGCTCTGATTTTGCAGTTAAAAAAATAAACGGCACATTTTTCAACGTTTCATTTTTATGTAACAAATGCAGTACCCCATAACCATCCAGCACAGGCATCATAATATCACAAATTATCAGGTCAGGCACACATTCCAAGGCTTTTTCCACTCCTATCTTTCCATTGGCGGCAGTATCTACCTTGTAATTGGCCAGTTCAAGAATTTCAGCAGTATTCTCTCTTATCTCATCATTATCTTCAATTAATAATACACGTCGCATAGTAATAAATATTTAATCGGTGCAAAATAATTAGTTATATAAAATTTGAAGCATTAATACCAAAAGTAATAATAAACGATGTTCCCATTTCTAATTCACTTTCACATTCTATATTGCCATTCATTAGTTCAACATATTTTTCCACAATATGTAATCCCAAACCAGTACCCTGTATATTGGTAACATTGGTACCCCTGAAAAAACGTTCAAACAAATGGTGCTTATCTTCTTCAGAGATGCCGATACCGCTATCTTTAACTGTAAGTAGAACATGGCTCTCCGTCAATTCACTCTTTACTTCAATGGTGCCGTTTAAGGGAGAAAATTTAATAGCATTGGAGAGCAAATTATTCATCACATTTCTTAAAAGCGAAGCATCTAATTGTACCATTTCTTCACCAATATGATGATAGGTAATATGCTGCTCTGCTTTTGTAATGCCGCCTATTTCATTACAAACGGTGGTAATTAAATCTTTGATATTAAAATAGGTAAAATGGGCAATTAATTTACCGTCCTCTATTTTTCCGATGGATAAAAAATCGTTTAATATATCAGTTAAATTACTTACCGAAGATTTAATGCGGTTAATATGCTTGTCTCTTTTATCCTGTTCTTCTTCTTTTATATATTTTGATACCAGCGATGCGGAGGAAAGAATGGTACTTAAAGGTGTACGAAACTCATGTGATGCCATTGAAACAAACCTGCTTTTAAGATCGCCCAGTTCCTTTTCTTTACTGAGTGCTTTTAACAATTCTTCTTTTGAAATTTCAAGCTCTGTCAGTGTTTCCTGCAACTGACTCGTTCTTAAAATAACCTGCCTTTCAAGATTGCTGTTAAACTCTTCCATCCTTTTATTAATGATGGCCAATTGCTCTTTTTGGAACAGTGTAGCATTTTCTATTTCTTTTCGTTTTGTTATATCGCTTACAAAGGCAATTACAAAAAAATCACCACCGGCTTCATAATTGTTTAAACTTATCTCTACCGGAAATTCAGAACCATCTTTTCTTGCAGCATATAAATCAATACCAATACCCATGGGCCTTCGGGCAGGCTTTTCCATAAAGCTATTTCTATTATGCACATGAGTTGAATGAAAGCGATTGGGTACTAAAACTTCCATTTTTTTTCCAATAAGTTCATCCGCATTGGTATAGCCAAATTGTGTTAGTAAAAAGGAATTGGCCAATATAATTTCACCCTTTTGATTAATTACCAATATGCCCAAAGAAGCATATTGAAATAAAGCTTCAAATTTAATTTTTTCTATTGATAACTGAATGTCTGATGTGGGCATGTATAAAAGATGCTTTGTACAAATGTAAAGCATCTGATTTTTTAAACACAAACAAAGAAAGGAAAGTTATAAGCCCGAATAGTAATCGTATCCTCTTTCGTACCAATAATCTTTTGGCTTAGTATTACTGAAGAAGATAGTACCTATGCGTTTTAAATGTTTGATGCCATATTTAACCGGAATAATTAAGCGGAGAGGATAACCCTGGTTCATAGGCAATGGCTTACCATTCATTTCATAACAAAGCAGTGTTTGTGGATGCAGTATGCTCCTGGTATCAATACCAACATAGTATTTTTTATCCGGTGTATTTAAGCCAACATAGTTCATAGCACTTTGGCTTGTTAGGTTGTATTTATTTAAAAAGTCACTAAACTTTACACCACTCCAGTGTGTAATCTGGCTCCAGCCTTCTATACATTTAAAATCAAAAATTACTTCTGTTTTTGGCAAAGCTTTTATTTCATCAAGCGAAATAAAAAGGGTATCTCCCGGTTTTCTAACTACCTGCAGTTTCCAGGCAGCAGTATCAAAATCATCTCCCAAACCTGCATCACCATTTACCCTTACCCTTGGTGCCGCATCTGCCGGCGAATAGGCTTTACTGCTGTTATGCAGACTGTAAATATAATTGCTGAATAAATTTTCATTACCATTTAAAACGGTTCTTAGCGGCCCGGGGATTCCATTATCTTCTGGCTGGTGGTTTAGCCAGTGCCAGCCAAACAATGCGGCAATGATTAGCAAAAAGAAAATAGCAAAAGCACGAACAGTTTTGTTACGAATATCTTTTAAGGAAACTATATTTTCATTTTTGTTTGTCATACAATCAACTATTTTTTTGTTTGTTCATTATTGTAACCGGTTCTTCTATTGCTTCATTTGCAACTGGGGGAACTGTAGTTGCCGGAACTACTTCAAACCCTGCAACCATACCTCTAAAATTATTCCATCCTGCCAATATTACCTGGATAATATGAACTATAAAAAAAAGTGTAAATAATATGGTGAGTGTGAAGTGTTCTATTCTTGCCCATTCATAACCTCCCAATAAAGCACATATTGTTTTAAACTGAACAGGTTTGTAAATAGCGATGCCGGTAATAAGCGATCCAAAACCCATAACAATTACTCCGGTATATGCAATGCGTTGTGCAGCATTGTACTTTTTTTGTGGAGGCAACCCTTTCCTTATATGCAAATCATGCAATATTACCAGCCAGCTTTCTTTTAGTGATTTCTTATTGGGGAAAATAAGTTTCCACTCACCTGAAAAAAATAAATAAGTAACATAAATAAATCCGTTGATGGCAAACAGCCACATAAATACAAAATGAAAACTCATTCCCTCTGCAAGACGAAAGGGAATATTTAACGCTTTATTAAAGGAATCAGGAAAAAATTTGAGTACAGTGGTGGTGCCCCAACCAAGGCGATAGATATCATTTGCCCAATAAATTAACAAGCCACTCCAAATCATAATAGCCAACACCGGAAAATTTATCCAATGAAACCATCGGATGGCTAGTGGATGTTTTTTTACTATTTTTTTCATCTGTTGCAATGTAAGAATTTTATTTCTGCCGTTTTATTTTTTGCCGGTAAGATGGTAAGCCGTTAATATTTTGCATTTATTTGTTTTGCCGTTAAGGCGTTTTTATTTTTTTGTTATTAAAAAGATTCAGCTATAAATAAACTTGTATTTTATTAACGTTTTAACGCCATACCGGCAATTTTTTATTTTTTAGTAAAGCTGAGCGAAACAGAATTCATACAATATCTTAAACCAGTTGGTTTTGGGCCATCAGTAAATACATGGCCCAAATGTGCGCCACACCTGCTACAGGTAACTTTAGTACGATCCATGCCATAAGTATTATCCGTTTCATCCAACACATTAATTTTGTTGAGTGGCTGGTAAAAACTAGGCCAGCCGGTACCACTTTCAAATTTGGCATCACTGTTAAACAATTCTAATCCGCAACAAATGCAACTGTAAATCCCTTTTTCATGATTATCCCAATATTTACCTGTGTAAGCTTGCTCTGTGCCTTCCTTTCGGGTAACTTCAAAGGCTATGGGAGTTAATAGTTTTTTCCACTCTGCATCTGTTTTTGTTATTGCAAATTTTTTGGCAGTTGCCACGGCGTTTGTCTTAGTTTGTGCATTGCAGGCTGTAAATAAAAAAGCAATGGCTACAATAAATATTTTTTTCATAATAAAATGGTTAGGTTTTTTAAAAAGATACGGCCAGTAAATGTTTTTAGATTTATAATGCATAAAGGTTTAACATTTTTAACAAAATAATGTTTCATTTGTAATTTAAATAACTAAAACAATTTTTATGGGAGTCTGGAACCAGATAGCACAGTATTTATTTTTAAAGAAAAAAGATCCGAATGCCCCCAAAACATTTTCGGTAAAGTTTATGCATGGCATTAACAGGATATCAATTTTTCTCTTTTTAATAGGCCTGATTATTTTAGCATATAAATTACTCAGGCATTGAGTAAAAAGCTATAAATACTTTTTGCCGCATTGGCCGATGCATTACCACCCTTACTTAACAAGGTTTTCAAATTGGCGTAGTCTTTTGTTAGTTGCTGCTGTTTGTTTACATCAAATAAAATTGTATTAAGTTCAATTTTTATATTGTTCACTGTTAGCTCATCCTGTATCAGTTCTTTTACAACCTCTTTGTCCATAATCAAATTAACAAGGCAGATGTATTTTATCTTTATTAACCATTTCGCAATTTGGAAAGAAACCGGGCTGCCTTTATAACAAACCACTTCGGGTACGTTAAACAATGCTGTTTCTAAAGTGGCTGTGCCGCTGGTAACCAGTGCTGCTTTTGCCAAACTCAATAATTCGTACGTTTTATTAATAACGGAGGATACATTTTTATATGGAGCCAGAAGTTCATTATAAAAATTTTCTTCAAGCCCCGGTGCTTTGGCAACTACAAAATGATAAGTTGGAAAATCTTTTGCCACCTGCAGCATGATGGGGAGTTTTTTTAAAATTTCCTGCTTTCTGCTGCCTGGCAACAGTGCCACCAAATTAATTCCCCCGTTGGGAAAAGAGGCAGCTTTGTAAACATTGGCACTGCTTAAATATTGTTCGTTAAACTCCTCAATAACCTGCACCAGCGGATGCCCCACATACTCCACCTGGTATTGCCACTTTTTATAAAATTCTTTTTCGAAGGGTAATATCACCAGCATTTTATCGACAGATTTTTTTATTCCTTTTACCCTGCTTTCTTTCCATGCCCATACCTGCGGAGAAATATAATAGATCACTTTTATGCCTTGTTGCTTTGCCCATTCAGCAATTCGCAAATTAAATCCCGGATAATCAATCAATATCAATGCAGCTGGTTTAAAGGCCAGGATATCTTTTTTGCAATAATCTAAATTTTTAAAAATAGTCCGCAGGTTTTTTATCACCTCAATAAAGCCCATAAAGGCAAGGTCTTTATAATGCTTTACCAGTGTGGCCCCGGCCGCTTCCATTTTATCTCCTCCCCAGCAACGGATGCTGGCAGCATTATCCAATACCTTCAGTTCTTTAATGAGGTTACTGCCATGAAGATCGCCACTTGCCTCGCCTGCTATAATGTAGTATTGCATAGTTTTAAATTCTGTTGCAAATTAACTTATACCGCTTTATAAAAAAAGGCCATCTCAATAAACGGAAAGCGTTGTTAAATTAATGGCATAAAAAAACCCGGTCACAAAAGTGAACCGGGTCCTTTACGATTGCTTGCCAGCTATATTATAAATCTTATCCTTAGGCGGATAACGATTTAAGTTATCTATCTTAAAAACAACATTTCCCTGTACTTAGGTAATGTCCAGTAAGCATCATCTACCAGCAACTCTAATTTATCTACATGATAACGAATTTCGTCAAAATGTTTTCCTTTTATATCATCGCAATAAGCAATGGCTTTATCCCTTGTATCTGAAATTACATTGGCTTTTTTTCTTGCTTCAATCATATCTCTTACGCTGGTGCTCATCGCATTGATATGATTGCTGATTTCTTCCAGGATACTCAATTGATTTGAGTAAGATGCGGCAGGCAAGCCAGCAGCCTTTAAGCCATTAATATTTTGAATCAATACATTCTGGTATTTTACCGATGATGGTAAAATAACAGAAGTTGCTAATTCGCCCATCGTTCTTGCTTCAATCTGTACTTTTTTAATGTATGCTTCCAGCATAATTTCGTGGCGGGCTTCCAATTCAGCATGCGTGTATATTTCATTGCTTTCAAACAGGTTTTTAGACAAGTCTGTAAGGTAAGCATCCAACGCAAGTGGGGTGGTTTTTACATTTGGTAAACCTCTTTTTTCTGCTTCGGCTGCCCATTCGTCACTATAACCATCTCCTTCAAACAATACTGTTTTACTTTCAACAATGTATTTTTGAATTACCTGCATAATGGCAATTTCTTTCTTGTCACCTTTTTCAATATGTGCATCAACATCTTTTTTAAATTGTTTCAACGTTTCTGCAACTATTGAATTTAAAACAGTCATGGCGTTGGCACAGTTGGCAGCAGAACCTACCGCACGGAACTCAAACTTGTTACCGGTAAAGGCAAAGGGAGAAGTACGGTTTCTATCGGTGTTATCCAACATCAATTCCGGAATGGTTTTATGAATATCCAGTTTCAGCATTGCTTCATCCTGCTCATCAAACTTGCCACCAACACGGGTTTCAACCTGGTTTAATACTTCTGTTAAGTATTTACCAATAAATATTGAGATGATTGCCGGAGGCGCTTCATTAGCACCCAAACGGTGATCGTTACCTGCACTTGCAATAGACGCTCTTAATAAACCTGCATAATCATGAACCGCTTTAATGGTGTTCACAAAGAAGGTTAAAAACATCAGGTTTGTTTTTGGTGTTTTACCCGGTGCTAATAAATTTACGCCTGTATCTGTTGCAATACTCCAGTTATTGTGTTTACCACTGCCATTGATACCAGCAAATGGTTTTTCATGTAACAACACAATTAAACCATGACGCTTGGCCACCCTGGTCATAACATCCATCAATAAGGTATTGTGATCAACTGCAAGATTCGCTTCTTCAAAAATTGGAGCACATTCAAACTGTGAAGGTGCAACCTCATTATGACGTGTACGTAAAGGAATACCTAATTTGTAAGATTCCTGTTCGTAATCTCTCATAAAAGCATAAATCCTTTCGGGTATAGCGCCAAAATAATGATCTTCCAATTGTTGTCCTTTTGCAGGTGCATGTCCAAAAACAGTACGTCCAGTCATAACGATATCAGGACGGGCATTTACCATGCCTGCATCAATTACAAAATATTCCTGCTCCCAACCTAATGTTGCAGTTACTTTAGTAACATTCTTGTCAAAATACTGACAAACATCAACAGCTGCTTTATCCAGTGCCACCAATGCTTTAATCAATGGTGTTTTAGCATCGAGCGATTCGCCGGTATAACTAACAAAGATGGTAGGGATACACAATGTTTTACCATTGCCAATTTCCATAATGAATGGTGGTGAAGATGGATCCCAGGCAGTATAACCACGGGCTTCAAAAGTTGCTCTTAATCCTCCTGATGGAAAAGAAGAAGCATCCGGCTCCTGTTGTATTAAAGCGGCACCTTCAAATTCTTCAATCGGTGTACCGTCTCCTTTTAATGTAAAGAAAGAGTCGTGCTTTTCTGCAGAAAGGTCTGTTAGCGGTTGAAACCAATGCGTATAATGGGTAACGCCTTTGCTTTCTGCCCAGGCCCTTAAGCCATTCGCAATTTGACTACCCATAACACGGTCAATCTTTTTGCCATTTTTTATAGAAGCTAATAAACTTTTATACGCTTCATCACTCAAAAACTGGCGTGCAGTTTTATGAGTAAATACATTTTC
>JANXSR010000100.1 GCA_025352625.1 Ferruginibacter sp. | reverse complement strand
TGGCTTTATCAATTTCATATTTTGCTCTTGATCCTTGCGGAATTTCTATTAAAGCATTTACAATTTCTGGAGCCTTTTCTCCATAATTGGCACCATGCCATGGATGTAAAACGTACATAAGGAATATTTTAAGATTATTTTTAAATGATATTGTATGAATGTTGTTTTAGTTAGGAGGTTGTTGAAAAGTGTATTTCAGATCAACCCACCATCTCCCATTTTGTCTTACCACTTTCAATAAATATTTTTTTTCTTTATTAAAACTGTTAGAATAATTTATTATCGAAACAGAATCATTTACAGGTGTCAATTCATTTACGATAATATTTGATTCTTTATATTTTTTCAACACTTCTTTACTCTTGCCTTCAAACTCTTTTTTAGACAATTCAAAGTATTGATTGTTGGCTTCTTCATCTAACAAAAATTCCTTTGCATTCTTAAAGTCATTCTCAAGTAAATCTTTAATAAAAGATCTTGCTACATCAATATCAGTGGTAGGATTTTTGCGTGAATCATTGCAGGAGTTTAGCAGTGTAAAAGTTATAACAGCAATAATTAATTTTACTTTCATAATTAAAGTTAAACATCTTTACAATATCCAAATCAAAAAAAGTACCCTGTTGCCAGGATACTTTTAATCAGTTCTTTTTATTTAATTGTTCTTCTCTTTCATTAAATCTTTTAATGAGTCCAGTGATTTCATTCCATTATTCATAAGGTCTTTTAAAGAATCAACATTTAATTTTTTTATTTCATCCAAATGGCTATTTAAGCTATCCATAGCACCCGGATCTTTTTCTTTCATTTTATCCATTCCCATTTGCATCATGGAAGCTTTGTCGAAAGCTACTTTCCAGCCACCAGCCTCTTTTTTTAAAGTAAAGTTTGTCATCTCTCCGCTTTTTTTTTCTTTAATCGGTATGGTGGCTTTATCACCATCAATTTTAGCTTCGCCAAACTCCATTTTAGTTTTATCAAATTTTTCCATCTCTTTACTATCCTTATTGTCATTCGACATCTTCATTCCCATCTCTATCATATCAATCATACTTTTACTGTCAGCAGTGGCTAATTTTCTTGCACCTTCCATATCTTTTTTGCCGAGTGCTTCAAAAAACGCTACCAGTGTAGCTTTGGGGTCACCACCACTTCCACCAGAACAGCTTGCTATTAAAAAAGACACGGTTAGTATGGCAAGAGCCACAGATAATTTTTTCATAAAAAAATATTTTTTGTTTAGGGGATAAAAATAATTTTATTTTTCTGTTTTCCTATTACTTGTAAACAATTCTTTTGACTTCATAACAATTTGAATTCAAAAAAAGGTCATCTACACCAATGTATACAAATTTTTTTAACCGGCTTAAATTAAAAACAAGGCTGTTATTGCTACCTGCTAAAAAAGATTTATAAACAAATTCTGCGCAATACATCCTGTCGTTTGTTTGCAGATCAAATTTCATATCGAACATTATGCCTGCCTGGTAATTTTTTTTTGCAGCAAGGGTTATTCTATTTAATGTTGCAAGGGGCAACTGAAATCTAAATATACCAAAGCCCCTGTCACTGTAAGGTTCACAAAACAAATCGAAAGCATCTCTTCTTAATTTTTGATCGGGATTAAATTCTCCACCTAAAGCATGGTATACAAAAATGGTGTCATTTTCAATACTTGCAATACCGCAATGGGAGTAAGTCTTATCATGCTGGTTAAGTTGCCTTAACATTTCACTGGTAAAATCATTGCCTGTTCTGACTATTAAATCGCCTGAATGAATAATTTTTTCTGCATTTTTAATTTGCATTATTGCCCGGTTTTCAATTGCAACTGCTCTTGCAGAATCCTGCCGGGTAAGCAATAGGTTGTTATAGTTACCGGTATTTGAAGAACATGCTGTAACAAAAAATAAGAGGTAGCCCAAGGGCCACCTCTTTAAAAATAGTAATAATTTTTTTCCTTTTTTATCTGCGTTCATTGCTCATTTCAAATTCTTTATCTTTATCGTAAGCTTTAATGATTGCTTTTACCAGTTTATGCCGCACCACATCTTCTTCATCAAGTTCAATATGAGCTATACCATCTACATTTTTTAAAATACGCAATGCTTTTTCAATACCACTGCGCATATTTTTTGGCAAATCAACCTGGGTAGGGTCGCCTGTAATGATGGCTTTGGCATTGGCTCCAATACGGGTAAGAAACATTTTTATCTGTCCATCGTTTGTATTTTGAGCTTCATCTAAAATGATAAATGCATTATCTAATGTACGGCCCCTCATGTAGGCTAACGGTGCAATTTCAATTATTCTCGTGGTCATATAATAACCTAACTTATCGGCAGGTATCATATCATCCAATGCATCGTACAATGGCCTTAAATAGGGATCTATTTTTTCTTTAAGATCTCCCGGCAAAAAACCAAGATTTTCTCCAGCCTCAACAGCAGGCCTTGTTAAAATAATTTTTTTTACTGTTTTGTTTTTTAATGCCCTTACTGCCAGTGCAACTGCCGTGTAAGTTTTACCAGTACCTGCAGGGCCAATGGCAAATACAATATCATTTTTATCAACAGCAGTAACCATCCGTTTTTGATTTACTGTACGTGCCCTTACAGTTTTACCATTAGGGCCAAACACCAATACATCATTGGGGTTTCGGTCAACAAAATTATCAACTATCTGTTGATCATCACCACCTAAAATCTGTTCAAAATAATTCTCACTCATGTGGCCATTTCGTTCAATGTATTGAACAATGAGGTCAATTTTTTCTTTGGCATCTACAATTTGTTCGGGAGCCCCGCTCAGTTTTACTTGTGTGCCGCGACTTAAAATTTTTAAAAGGGGAAATTTCTTTTTAAGAATGTCGAGTTTTCCATTGTTAACACCAAAAAATTCAATTGGGTTAACAGACTCAAGATTGATGATAGTGTCTGTCAATGTACGTTTGGTTTTAAGTTTTCAAAAGAAATTTGTTTGATACCTTGTGGCAATTGCTTCTATCTCAAATTTAGCGAAATGCTGTTAATAAAAGAATGGTTTAGTTATTCACACATTGTTAAAAAGAAAAAATGAAAAGTAAAATAGTTAACCATTTTAAAACTCAATTATAGTTTATCAAGAATGTTCATTAATTGAAAGGTAAATAGTATTAAGTGTTTTTTAATTAATGATCTGTATTTTAATTAGAAAAAATGGCAACAGGTATTTTATTCTTTGTATAAATTAGCAGAAGCGATCTACTTTAAGTATTTGGCGAAATAACTTTTTTAATACGGAAACTTAATTTTTAGTTGCTTAAAAAAATCGCTCTCTTCCATCTCTTTTACTTCGCCGGGTTGTAAATTATTTAGTGCTAAGTCTTCTATTGATATTCTGATTAGGCGTTTACAGCGATGCCGTACAGCATCCACCATTTTTCTAACCTGGTGAAATTTGCCTTCTGTTAATGTAATCAATAACCAGGTGTTGGGAAGCCCTTCTTTAAATTCATTCTCTCTTTTGTATAAATTGATTGGTTTTTCAACAATCGAAACCTGGCATGGAGGTGTTGTATAATAGTCGCCTCCTTTAATGCGAATGGAGACACCGTTTTGTAACTGTAACAATTTCTCGGGTGTAACGATGTCTCTTACCTGAACCAGGTAAGTACGCTTGTGTGGTGTTTTACTTTCAAATAATAATTTGGTAACTTTTTTGTTTGTTGTTAATATCAATAAACCTTCTGAATAATTATCCAATCTGCCTATTGCATGTATGCCTTCAGGAAAATTAAAAGGAACATCTTTTAATAACCCAACTTTATCCGGACTAATAAATTGCGATACCATATTGTATGGCTTGTTGATAATAAAATAACGGTGAACCTGTTGCTCCATTTTTGATTTATAATTCCTGAAAAATCTGATTTGCAATTTCATCTAATTATTGCATTTAATGCTAAAATTATTTGTTAGCAAATAGCAAACAAAGGGAGCAATTCAAATTGTCGCAAGGGTTGCCGACTTTTTGTAGGATTATTCCAATTCAGCAATAGATTTCGGAAGGCTGACAACCCTGAAGTTTGCAACGATCGAAATGCACCCACAAATGGCATGGCAGACAATTAAGGTTATCTTTGTAGTTAATTTAGTTTTATGACTTTTGATGATTTAAATTTAAATACACCGTTGTTAAGTGCCTTAGATGATTTGGGTTATACCAATCCTACTACAATACAACGAAAAGTATTTTCTATAGTAATGTCTGGCTCAGATGTTTGTGGCATTGCGCAAACCGGTACCGGTAAAACATTTGCCTACTTATTGCCTTGTTTAAGGCAATGGAAATTTTCAAAAGATAAAAATCCGCAGATATTAATTATTGTACCCACTAGAGAATTAGTTGCGCAGGTAGTTGATGCTGTTAAAGCATTAAGTAAGTATACAAGCCTTGTGGCAGTGGGAGTATATGGAGGTGTAAATATCAATACCCAAAAAACTGAGGTTGAGAAGGGGGTGGATGTATTGGTAGCAACTCCCGGCCGTCTCTACGACCTTGCTTTAAATGGTGCTTTTAAAACAAAATCCATCAGGCAATTGGTGATTGATGAAGTGGATGAGATGTTAAACCTTGGTTTTAGAACACAATTAAAAAACATACTGGATTTGTTGCCTGCAAGACGACAAAACCTGCTATTTTCTGCCACTATCACAGACGAAGTAGAAGTATTAATAGAAACCTATTTTAATAATCCAGTAAGGGTAGAAGCTGCACCTACCGGAACGCCGTTGGAAAATATAATACAAACTGCTTACGAGGTGCCAAACTTTTATACAAAAGTTAATTTGTTGGAATTATTGCTTTCATCAGATGTGGATATGACTAAAGTGCTGGTGTTTGCCGCTACTAAAAAATTAGCAGATGAGTTGTATGAACAACTGGAAGCAAAATTTCCGGGAACCGCAGGAGTAATACATTCAAATAAAGAGCAGAACCATCGCTTTAATACCGTAAAGCAATTTCAGGAAGGCAATTACCGCTTTATCATTGCAACCGATATTGTGGCAAGAGGAATTGATATTGCTGAAGTAACACATGTTATCAATTTTGATGTACCTGATGTTCCTGAAAATTACATTCACAGAATAGGAAGAACAGGCCGGGCAGATAAAAAGGGCATCGCCATTACTTTTATTACGCCGATGGAAAAAGACAACCAGGCAGCAATTGAAAATTTGATGAAGTATGCAATTCCAATAATCCATTTGCCAACTGATCTTGTAATATCTGATGTGTTAACCGAAGATGAAAAGCCTAAAGTTTTTATGAAGATTATTCAGTTAAAAGTGCCTAAAAAAGAAGAGGTGGGGCCTAGTTTTCATGAAAAATCTGCCAAAAATAAAAAGGTGAACTTTATTGTAAAAAAGAAAGACAGGATGATGAAAAAATACGGCAAGCCAATTACAAGAGGACAAAAAAAATAGCATTTAGTTTACTGTAAGTATTTTTGTTTTTATATCCACAGTGATTATTAATTGAGATTAACAAGCGGCTAACATAAATGTATTTTTATTATTATTAATTTTAAGCAAACAAAAATTAAAAAATAAATTATGAAAAAGCTATTGATTGCCACATGTATGTTTTTAGGATTTGCTGGTATGGCTTCTGCCCAACAAACAGCTGCGAAAGCGACAACTACAAAGCCAGCCGATATGAAACCGGTAAAGAGTCAACCACCTGCAAAGGTTGTTAAAATGGATAAGACCAAACCGGTTGCTGCATCAGGTTTAAAGGCTGATGGAACGCCCGATATGCGTTTAAAAGAAAATAAAGAAAAAGCTAAAGCCACTCCAGCAGTTGCCGGACCAACTAAAAAAGATGGTACTGCTGATATGCGTTACAAGTCAAATAAAAAGAAAGGGTAGGTTTGTAAATATTTTATAAAAAGCACATTGTTGAAAAGCAATGTGCTTTTTTTTGAGCCTAAAATTTTTATGATTTACAGTAACCCTTTATTTTTTTAAAACCTTCGCCCAGGTAATCTATAATATCACCAGCTATCATTGCTTCCTGTGACATTTTTTCGGCGGCTATATCTCCCGCAAGTCCATGGAGGTGAACACCTAATATGCAGGCTTCTTTTTCACTGTACTTTTGCGCTAACAATCCTGCAACGATTCCAGTTAAAGTATCCCCGCTTCCTGCAGTGGCCATTCCAGCATTACCCGTTGTATTAAAATAGTGCGTTCCATCCGGACATGTAATTAATGTGTAGTGTCCCTTTAAAATAATATAGCAGTTAAGTGTAGCTGCTTTTTTTGTGGCAAGTTGCAACTTTTCAAAATCATTGGTTGTTTTTCCAAACAGTCTTTCAAATTCGCCGGTATGGGGGGTAAGAATTGCAGGATGCATTTTTCTTACAGGTAACATGGTAATAACGGAAACCAATAATGATAAGGCCGTGGCATCAATTACCAATGGTCCATTCCAATTAGTTAATATATTTTTTAGCAGTTGTGTATTTTTTTGTGTGTTTTCAATGCCAGGTCCAATCGCAATAGCTGTTTTTTTTAGCCAGCTATCACCAGTAATAGTTCCGGAAGTGGTGATTGCTTCTGGTAATGCGGTGTTAATTATTCCTTCGCATCCAGGAGTTACCTGAATAGTAGCCAACCCGGTTCCAGTTCTTAAGCAAGCTTTAGTACATAATAAACCTGCCCCCATCATGTTTTTACTTCCGGCATAAAGCAATGCATGGCCAAAGGTATATTTGTGTGCAAAATCATTTCTGGGCTTATAAATTTTGCTGATCATTTCAGTATCAATTGTTTCAAACTGACTGTGTGTAGCAGCATAATATTTTTTACTAAGGCCAATTGGAATTAAATGAACATTCCCTGTATATTCAGCATTCTCAGGTAATAGAAAAGCCAGTTTACTTGTTTCAAAACTTAGTGTATGCGTTGCCTTTATGATGGCATATTTATCAGAATAAGTATCAGCAAATAAACCGCTGGGGATATCAATACTTATTGTTGTGGAGTTTTTTTCATTGATATGGTTAACCAGTCCGGCAGTAATATTTTTTAAAGGACGATCAAGCCCCGAGCCATACAAGGCGTCAATAACAATCGTTTTTTTTGAAATTGGAGGAAAATCTTTGATTGTTTCAATAAACTTCACCTCCAGTTTTAATGCTGATAATCGTTTAAGATTGATGGTGCAGGACTCACTTTGTTTGTTGCTGTTTAATATGTAAACGGTAACTTTATATTTTGCTTTGTGCAACAGCCTGGCAATTACTAAACCGTCGCCACCATTGTTGCCAGTGCCGCAGCAAACAATAAAATGTTTGGTTAGGGAGATGTTTTTTTGCAGCCATTTAAAGCAAGCCGTAGCAGCCCTTTCCATCAGTACGGCCGAAGCAATTGGTTCTTGTTTTATAGTTTGTTTATCCCAATCCTGTATTTGTGCGGCAGTAAATATTTTCATAGAGTAAATCTACAAAAGAAAAGAGTACCCCCATTCCCTAAAGGGGGGTATTGTTATAGCTTGCTGTTGTTTGGTAACGGTAACCCATATTCCTTAAAGGGACGGGGGGTAC
>JANXSR010000449.1 GCA_025352625.1 Ferruginibacter sp. | reverse complement strand
TCCGCTATCTGCGGTGCTACATTTACCGGTGCAGAAGTTTTAATAATTTGTGTTGGCGGATACACATGATACAACAAAGACGAATCATTGGAAAACCCTTCTGTTGAAAAAAGTTCTTCTGAATACAATCCACCATCCGGTTTGCGAAACTGAGTATGGCGTTTATGCGGTATTTCACCTAAGGTATAATAGTATGGCATAATCGTTATTTTTAAAAATAAGTAAATCTAAAACAATATAAACCCTGCAAAAAAGCAGGCACAAATCCCAATATCTCAATATTGACATAGCTGGATATCCCAATACTAAAACAATTTACAAATTCCCCCTAAGCCCCTGTTCAAATTCCATGGCTTCAAACAGCGCTTTAAAATTTCCTTTGCCAAAACTTTTTGCTCCTTTGCGCTGAATGATTTCAAAGAACAGTGTTGGGCGGTCTTGCACAGGTTTGCTGAATAGTTGCAACAGGTACCCTTCGTTATCCCTGTCTACCAGAATGCCAAGTTCTTTTAATGGTGCCGTGTCTTCGTCAATTTTACCAACCCTGTCCAGCAATTCATCGTAATAAGAGGTGGGTACTTTTAAAAATTCAACGCCCCGGGTCATTAGGTCTTTTACTGTTTTTACAATATCATTCGTAGCAAGCGCTATGTGCTGTACACCTTCTCCATTATAAAAATCCAGGTATTCTTCTACCTGCGATTTCTTTTTTCCTTCCGCCGGTTCATTAATAGGGAATTTTACAAAGCCATTGCCATTGCTCATTACTTTACTCATAAGGGCAGAATATTCAGTTGAAATATCTGCATCATCGAAAGATAAAATATTTTTAAACCCCATTACATCTTCATAAAACTTTACCCAGGTATTCATCTGGTGCCAACCTACATTTCCTACGCAATGATCAACATATAATAAGCCGGTATCTGCCAGGTGCGCTGCAAAGGAGGGAGCCCATTCAATATACCCCGGAAGAAATGCACCCCTGTAATTTTTTCTTTCAATAAAAAGATGCACCGTATCGCCGTAGGTGGAGATCCCGCTAATAACAGCTTCGCCAAAACTATCTTTCAGATACTGCGGTTCCTTGTAACTGCTGCCTCCACGCAGGGTCGTTTGCTTCCATGCATCTGCCGCATCCTCCACACGCAATGCCAACACTTTTACACCATCCCCATGCTTGCTGATATGTGCTGCAATAGCACTATCGGCCTTTAGTGGGGTGGTTAATACAAAGAGTAATTTATGCTGGCAAACCACATAACTAACTCTGTCTTTTAAATCTGTCTCAGGGCCTGCATAAGCCAATGGCTTAAAGCCAAAAGCATTGATATAATAATGCGCCGCCTGTTTAGCGTTGCCCACATAAAATTCTACGTAATCTGTTCCCAACAAAGGTAAAAAATCATTCGAAGCAGCACTTGCTGGTAACTTTTCTGTTACTGTCAACATAAGCGTAATTTAAAATAATAAATAAATTTTTTAATGACTCCGGCGGAAATATAAGAAGCTGGTAAATAAATTTAACTAAGCACAATTAAAGCTTGATATGCTACCCGATATAAACAGTAGCAATCATAACAGAAAGTGTTGACCTGAAACTGCAGATAATTAAACTTAAAACTGGAATATATTTAAAAATAAAGGCTGTTTATAAATTAAACAGTATGGCATCAGCAGCAAGCGCCTCCATAAGGCAGCAATAATTGTGCGATTTGTCGTTAAAGATTTTATGTGGATGGTCTGGTCTCATCGTTAATTCAGTAACAAAGTAATAACTTTTAATGCTAATCCGGAGCTTTTATTTTTTATCCATGTGGCCGTTGCACGCTGCCATTTTAAATAGCCTGTTTTATTTCAATTGCTTTATATGCAATTAAGTGCAAAAAGTCCTTTTGGGTTTTTTGAATGAGATTGGCGGTGAAGTACCGCTACTTCCAGGCAAAGCCCTGGATAAGCCATGGATAAGCCGACACTGCAATAGTATAAATTCATCTGCATTCAAAGCTTTGTTTTATATTTAAGTATGGAACATCTGCTTCACCTTACTAAAGATAAAAAACTTAAAAAAATAATAGCCCTGCAGGAACCTTATGTTTTAGTAAGCCGCAAAAATGTGTACCTCCATTTATGCAGCTCTATTATGAGCCAACAGTTAAGTACAAAAGTGGCGGCGGTTATTTACAACCGCTTTTTAAATTTATACAAAAACAAAAAGGCAGGCCTTCAGCAAATTATTGATACCCCTGTTGAAAGCCTGCGCAGCATTGGTTTATCAAATGCCAAAGCCCAGTATATTCAAAATGTTTGCCGGTTTTTTTTAGCCGAAAAAATCACCGATGCAACCCTGCATAAAATGAGCAATGAGGAGTTGATAAAATATCTTTCTCAAATAAAAGGAGTGGGGCAATGGACTGTAGAAATGATATTGATGTTTACATTGGGCAGAGAAG
>JANXSR010000079.1 GCA_025352625.1 Ferruginibacter sp. | reverse complement strand
TTTGCTACTTTTTTTCCTCCTCTTGCCAGGTATAAATTTGTATAGCCGGTTAATAAGCCAGGATTGCCTGCTACCCTTCCAACATAATCAATCAGGTCAAATTCATACCCTGTCTCTTCAAGCAGTTCTCTTGCAATGGCTTTATTCGGGTGTTCTCCTTTATCAACAAAACCGCCAGGTAGCTCAGTAAGTATTTCTCCTACCGGATGGCGATATTGATTTACAAGAATAACATTCCCATCTTCTGTAATGGCCATTGCACAAACAGATAAAGGCAATTCAACCACAAAATAAACAGGTACAATCCTGCCATCAGGTATCTCACAAACATCTTTTCTTGCTGTAAAATATTGATGGTGTACGATGTATTCTGTTGAAAGCGTTTTCCATTTCATAATGATTGTTTAAAAAAAGTCCGTTTACATGTTTAAAGCAGGTAGCCTCATTTTGCAACGAATAACCAAACTTCAAACAAATAAACGAACAATATAAATTACCAATTCATTCTTTGCCTTAAGGTAGTAATGTGTGCTGTATGATGACGGCTATGCCATGCATACATACCCAGTAAATGCCAAAGGGTTATTTCTTTTTTTTGTTCAGGATGAAAGACTGTCTTATTCCATTCCTCTTCCTTAATATTCGTCAGAACCTCTATCCACCTGGCATGCAGAGAAAACAACAATGTTAAAGAAACATTGATGGGCAAGTTCTTCGTATCACTAAGGTTGGCCCATGCCACCTCGTCGTATGGTTTAATAATTGGTATATCTTCTGTAAGGCCGAGCTTAAAACGGATGTATGCATTCATATGGCTATCTGCCACATGATGCACCAATTGCTTCACTGTCCATCCTTCAGGCCGGTAAGGCGTTTCCAGTTGGTGCTCATCCAAATTAAGCACCGAATTTTCCAACTTGTTGGGCAAATATTTTATATCCAGTATCCATTCTTCTAATTGATTGGCAGAGAATGGTTGGGGTTCGTATTTACCAATGGGATATCGTAAGTCTTCCATATTAATTTTGTGGCTTTGCTGGTTGTTCTACAAGTTTAGGTTCGCCTTGTATTGCAACCGCAGGTTTAATTGCTAATAATTCCATTTCAAAAATCAGCGCCGCTCCGCCTGGTATGTCTGCTCCTGCACCTCTTTCACCGTACCCCAATTCGCTTGGGATATATACTTTTATTTTGTCGCCGATGTGCATCAGTTGCAACACTTCTGTCCAACCCCTTATTACGCCTCCTACAGGTATAGTAAGTGGTTCTCCTCTTTTATAAGAATTATCAAATTCTTTTCCGTCAATTAAAGTACCAGCATAATTGGCTACCACCGTATCTGTAAGTTTAGGCGTAGCTGAAGTTGCATCGCCCTTTTTTAATATTTCATATTGCAAGCCGCTGGCTGTTGTAATTACGCCGGTACGCTTTTTATTTTCTGCTAAAAAAGCGGTGGATTTTGCTTTTTCTCCATTTGTTTTCTGTGCGGCATTTGCCTGTAACCTTTGCTGAATACAAGAATTAGCTTGCTGTTCACTTAAAGAGACCGGACGCTTCTTGAATACATCTTCCATTGCTTTTTGCATAACCGCATATGTAACCTGCTCAATACCTTGTTGTTTTAAATTATTGGCTACATTCATTCCCAATGCATAGCTAAAAGAATCTGTTGCATTTTTAAAAATACTCGCAGCAGGCTTAGCTACAGTTGGGTTTACTACCGTTAGTTTTGGTTTGGGTTTTGTTTGTGCATTTACCACTGTGCCCATCATTGTTAAAGTGCATACACCTAAAAAAAATTGCTTCATTGTTTTGTTTTAATTGTTATGTTGATGTTTATTATTTGCCGTTTAGGCATTTTTTTCTTAAATTTTTTCAAAAAAAATTACGCATTCTTTTTCTCTAATTTTTTACCCAATTATTCCTCTCTTATTTCTTTGCCTGTTAGGCTAATAAATACATCTTCAAGGTTGGCGGCCTTTACCTGCTTGGGCCTTTCAAAGCCAGTTGCCACCAAGTCATCAATCAATTTATCCGGCGAAGCCAATGCAATAATCTTGCCTTCATCCAATATGGCAATTCTGTCGCACAATTGTTCTGCTTCATCCATATAATGAGTAGTAATAATAACTGTGGCTCCTTTTGAACGAATATTTTTTATTAGTTCCCAAAGGTTTCTGCGGGCCTGCGGATCTAACCCGGTTGTTGGCTCGTCGAGAAAAACAATTTTAGGTTGATTAATTAAAGTAGTTGCAATTGAAAAACGTTGTTTTTGCCCTCCGCTTAATTCCTTGTATTTACTTTTTGCTTTGTCTTCTAAATTTACCAAATGCAATAACTCCATTGGTTTTACCTGCCTGTTGTATAATCCCCCAAATAAATAGATGAGTTCAATCAACGTTAAACCCGGGTAAAAACCAGAAGACTGCAACTGAACACCGATGATGCGTTTTATATTATCCGGTTCTGTATCTAAGTTCATTCCATCTACTATTACATCACCGCCGGTTTTTTCACGAAGCGTTTCTATAATCTCTAGCGTTGTAGATTTACCGGCACCATTAGGTCCCAGCAATCCAAATATTTCTCCCTCGTACACATCAAAAGAAATACCTTTTACCGCTTCAAAAGTGCCGTACCTTTTTTGCAGGTTTTTTACAGAGATGATTGTCTTTTGCATTTACTTTTTTTAACTACACAATTATTTTGCAAATTAAGCGAATTTGCTGTGTTGAAAACTAATATTTGACATAGAAACCTAAATAGCCTTCACTTTAACTTTTACCTGTATTTAATATTAAAAATCATTAGGAAAAATATTGATATTAAAAACTACTAATTGCAAAGTGTTGATAGTTATTTTATTTATCTTCTATCTTGATTAACAACCGCCTTCGGTCACCAAATTTCTACTGCTTTATTGAATAAGAATTGCGACTTTTGCAAATCTATTTTCAATATACTTTATTCTCTTAATAAACACCAATAAGAATATTACAAATGAAGGTTTTTAAATTCGGCGGCGCCAGTATCAACAGTATCGAAAGAATTCAAAACGTTGCAACAATTATTAAATCCTTTGCAGGAGAAAAAATACTCATTATCATTTCGGCTATGGGTAAAACTACCAATGCCCTTGAAAAAGTAGCCGAGGCATTT
>JANXSR010000053.1 GCA_025352625.1 Ferruginibacter sp. | reverse complement strand
AGACAGTGTTTTAGTCGCATTAATTAAGTGCTGGCTAGTACATTTCTTATTAAAATCTATAAATCCGGTAATGCCACACATGCAACAATATAATTGTTAATTTAAAATGGCAAATCTACTGTTTAAATATTTATTAACCCTTGTTTTGTAAATCATTAGTTTTGCTGTCATTTAGAACGCTTATTTGATTATTTCAGGCACCATTTAGTAAAATTAATACGCATCAATTTTGCTAAAACAGTATCTGGTTGATGCTTAATAAATTTATGGAAAATACATTTTTAGAACAGGTAAAAAAAGGGGATCGATTTGAATTTGGCGCCAATTGGAAATCTTTTTTAGATTCCATTAATGAACATAGAATAAATAATGCGGTCGAATCATTAGATGCCATGTTAGGCGAAAAAAATTATACCGGTTTAACTTTTTTGGATATTGGTAGCGGGAGTGGCCTTTTTAGTTTAGCAGCCAGAAAATTAGGTTTTAAGGTTTATTCTTTTGACTTTGATAAGCAATCTGTAGCCTGCACAAAAAAACTAAAAGAGTTGTACTTTAAAGAAGATAACAATTGGATTATTGAGGAAGGTTCTGCACTGGACGTTGAATATATAAGGAATTTAGGAACATTTGACGTAGTCTATTCATGGGGAGTTTTACATCATACCGGGCAAATGTGGAAAGCGCTTGATAATGCCGACTTACCTGTAAAAGAAAATGGTAAACTATTCATCGCAATATATAACGACCAACATTTAAAATCTAAAATTTGGTTAACTGTTAAACAAATTTACAATGCCAATATGATTGGTCGGCTATTGGTAAAAAGCTTTTTTATATCCTTTTTTACACTTGGTTATTTTATAAGAGATATAACGAGGCTAAAAAATCCTTTATCAAGATATCGGGAATACAAACAGCAGCGGGGAATGGCATTATACACTGATTTGATAGATTGGATAGGTGGCCTTCCATTTGAAGTAGCATCTCCTGCGGCGATTTTTAATTTTTATACCGAAAAAAATTATATTCTTCAAAAATTAGTCACAACAAATCATTACGGTTGTAATCAATTTGTATTTAAAAAAAACTTTCTAAACAGTAAACACACCCTGCAATAGCAGTATGCCTTGCCGTGGCGGCTGTTAATATTTGCAGCCATTTTTTACAAACAAAATCCACGCTATATTGCTGTGCTCTTTTAAATGATTGAATGCTAAATTTCTTTACTAAGTTTTCATCAGTAAGTAAATTACAAATGGTTTCTGCCCACAGGTTGTGATTTTCATTTATGTCGTTATCCTCAATATTAAATACATGATTAAATACGGGTAGTAAATAGCCAAATTGTTCTCCGGTTTCATTATCTATCAAAATTTCTTTAGGCCCTGTAGGACAATCTGAACTAATAACGGGCAAACCGCAAACCATGGCTTCCATTAAAGCGTTTGGAAAACCTTCCAGAGAGGAAGGAAAAACAAATAAATCAGCTTTCGAAAGATATTGAAATGGATTCATTTGATGCCCCATTATAAGCACATCCGCAACAGATACTTCATTGGCTGTATATTGTTTGCCGTGCTGAATAATTTTACAATTATTTTTTTTAAGATAATTAATACAAAACTCATAAATCCTGGTATTTTCTGCTCTAGATGAATCTATCCCCCCTAACAAAATCAATTTTACACCAGGGAGTTTTTCTTTAGTGAGTATAAAAAATTTCACAAGATCAAAGTGGCATTTTGTGGTATCAAATCTACCCAAATGCGCCAAAACTTTATTATTAAAAAATGGAAGCAGGCTCTCATCAATTGGAAGCATTGCCTTTTCTTTAATCTTGTCAATATCAAAACCGTTAGTCACGAACAATTTATTATCAATATTAAAAAGTGATTTCAATTCATTATTAATCTGGTTGCTTACCGGTACAATCATGTCGGATTTTAGAAAAGCGTATCTGCATATTCGGTCACGTAATTTCTCAACGAGTGTTACTGAGAGTTGTTCATTTTTAAAAGAATGCCGTAATGAGGAAAATTTTTTTTCTTTTCCTCCGGAAAAATGATTTAAAATTATAGAAGTATCTCCAAAAGCTATCGACACATCCGGGTTTATTTCCTTTTTTATTTGCCCAACTTTTGCCACTCTCTTATAACCAACCAAAATTTTACCTGCCAGGCTTTTTTTTAATGGAACTGTTACCCTAATTATTTTACATAGGTAATCGTAATCATTCTCAGAAGCCGGCTCAAGGCAAAGAACTGTTACTGAATGATGGTGCATTAAATAATTACACAAAATCATGCCTGCCTTTTCCTGTCCTCCATTAGCTAATGAAGGAATAATAAACAATATTTTCATCCATTTAAAAATTTAAAAACCATACTAAATTTTATAGAACACCATTTTAAATCAAATACACATGCCATGCGGGATAAGGTTTTACATGAAGCAATGATCAAATTAATTATCAAGTGATTTTATCTTCATTAAAAATGAACGCCTGTTGAGAAAAAATATCAATATCACCATCAGGCAAAGATTTATTGCCAATCCTATACTGCCCCACTTCCAGGTAAAAAAAGAAGCTGAAATTAAATTAACAATTGAAGCAAGTGCAATATTAGCAATGGCTTCTTTTTTTTGACCCTGTATGATCATTAACTGAAAAAAGAATGATACAAAGGGTGAAAAAAATAATGCAATACTCATTATCTTTAATAAAATTGAAGCCGAAGCTATATCCTCCCCCTGTTCTCTTTTTAATAAAAACTGTACAATTTTGGTAGCTCCAAAAAACTGAAGAACTGCAAATAACAGAAAGATTCCTGCAATCATTAGCACCAATTTATTTATATATTTTTTATATGCTTTAATTGAATTGGCAAACAATTTTGAAAGATGGGGATAAAAGGTTCTGTTTATAATGCTTGTCAACATACTTATTGCATTCATTATTTTATCAGCAATTGCATAATACCCAACAATTAATGGATTGGTAAAAAATCGTAAAATAAAAATATTGACGGAACTATATAATGGTGCAAGAATAATGCTCAAAAAAACATAGGAACTTTCTATAAATATTTCCCGAATGAACGGGTAACCTGGTATCTTAAATTTCAATCTTATTTTGTATAGCAGTAATGCTATTGCTATAATCCCTGCCACTAAATTGCCAGCTGACATTGCCAAAATAGCATACTCAATATCAGTATTTTTTTTAACTAATATTAAAATGAGTAATAAAGAAATTGTTTTAGCAGTAAAGCTGACTAAGGTAATACTTCTCATCTTTTGTATGCCCTGAAAATACCAATCAGGTAGCAGCATATTTCCGAGCAGGTAAAGAGAAGCTAACGGAAGTAAATAAAAATGTTCTTTTAGGTAAGGTGTAAACGAACAGGCAATAAAAATAAAAAAAGATCCTGCAAACAAAATCGCTTTTATTATATAAACAGCCGAAATTATTTTTTTTAGCATTAACTCATCATCAACACTGGCTGATATTCTTTTAGTTGCAGTTAAACCAAAACCAAAGGAAACCAGGAGGTCGAAATACATCACAAAAGTCTGCACAAGCGAAAAAATACCAAATCCCTCAATGCCTAAAACCCTTATCAAATATGGAAAAGTTATCAAAGGAAAAAGAATATTTATTCCCTGAACGGCAGACAGCGACACAAAATTATCTAATAGTCTTTTTCGGTTTGCTGCCATTTTAAAAATTCAATAATACCTTCTGTTGATTGGGATTAATCAACTTTTTTTTATTTTTTAATTATTGATTATTTGAGTCTTGTGAACGGCTATATAGTCATCAAGACCACTGATTTTTTTTATCGATGCATCCATATGAGTTAATGTGTAACCCATTTCTTCTAGGAAATGTACACATTTTTTTTGTACACCCGGCACATGGCAATCATGCGTTGCCAGCAATATCTTAGGCCGGTATTGTGTCAATGTTTTAACAGCCCCCAGCAACACGTCATATTCTGCACCCTCAACGTCTATCTTAATTATATCTGGTTTATTATAACCACTCTCTACCAGGCTGTCAATGGAGTAGCTTTTTACTTCAAAAGTATTGTTACGTTTGGTATAGAAAGAAGAATTCACATAAGAATTTCCTTCTGCGCAGTCATTGTCATTAGAGAAAACAACAATTTGATCCTTATTAGAAATTGCGTATGGCAGCAGATTGATGTTTTGGTATTTAATTTTATTGTCATTGAGTTTAAGATGTGCCTGAAAAATAGTTGTATTTCTGGGGATGGGTTCAAAAGCATAAATAACCCCGTTTTTTATAATTTGATTAGCAAGAAAAGAATAGTATCCCACATTAGCTCCCAGATCGTAAAATATGCTATCAGCATGGAGCCATTTGGTTATCGTTTCAAGTGCCACCCCATCCTCGTAATTACCGGTTATATAATCATAACTACAACTGGTATTCCATTTATATCCTTTAAGCGGGCCGCCTAAAATTGCTAAAAATTTTCTGTTTAAAATATATCTGTTAATTTTTATGTAGCTATGTCTTAGAAAATTTGATACATCCATACTCATAATCTTAATGACTATTGTTATTTTTAATAATTACGTGTGTAAAAATACAAAGATAACAATAACCTTTACTAAGCAGTTATATAAGAACGTATCGTTAATCATATTAAGGCTTTCGCATTTGTTACAAGAACTAGAAGGTTATTTAAAATTATAGCAGTCATTTTCCACTGACAATTATCGATAGTCATATTTTTCCTTTTTAATGAATGAAAATTACAAACAAAAAGCAAGAAAAGGTAACTAAAAATGAAAAAAAGCAGCCTTTCACAGCCGCCTTTTGCTTACTAATTTTAAATTAACAAATTACAATTTCTGAAGTTTAGTATTGTAATTAATTGCATTGTTAACTATAGTAATATAGTATATCCCTCCTTTTAATGACATAGGTAAATTACTTACCAAAATTGAATTACTTCCCTTATTAATACTAATACATTTGCTATAAACTAATTGCCCTGTAGTGTTATTAATTTTTAATGTTGCTACTGTTGTATTGGATGAAGTAATTGAAACTGTAAAATTATCAGTGAATGGATTGGGGAAAATATTTACCCCGCTGTTCTCCCCTAAAGCAACCTTTACTACAGAAGTAAAAGTTTCCTTTCCATTTATATCAACCTGTTTCAAGCGATAATAAACATAGTTACTTCCTCCAACATGATCCTGAAAACTATAATTTTTATTTGTATTACTAAAGCCGGCACTTGCAATCTTGCCAATACTTACAAAATCAACTGCATCATAACTTCTGAACAACTCAAAATGATCGCTATTTAATTCCTGGCTTGTCTGCCAATCCAATACTGCAATACCATTTGAATAGTGGCCTGTAAAAGAATTTATTTTTACAGGAAGCGGACCACCAAAAGAAGCAACAGTCATTACAATAAGCGTATATTCATTAAAATAAACACATGTTGGATCAACCAGACCGGTTTGAGTTGTAGAAACTATCAACCTGTATTTATAGCCATTCATGCCAGAGTTTACTGGGCCAATTCCTAAGGGCAAAGTGAATGTAGCCCCGGTATATGTTGCCTGTGCACCAGTTGTAACATCAGTAAAAGACGCCCCTCCATCAATGCTATTTTGCCATTTGTACCAAGTATTCGTGGCAGTAGGGTCTGTCACTACATAATTTATTGTCGCAGTATTTCCATCAACTACCGATGAGGGGCCATTAACTGCAATTTGCGACTGGCAAACATTTATTGAAATATCATCTAAGCCCAGATCATTACCACTGGCGATAGCTGTTGCGTTTACAACTTGCAAATCAACAACACTCGTTGTGGCAGTAAAGGAACCTCCAACCTTTACCCATTTGGGTGTATTTGAATAAGCAATTGGACCAGAGTTACCTATCACTACTCCATTTACTTTAAACGAAATATTTGGCTCAGAGCCCGAAACAGCCGCACTGCTTGTGCCAGGTAATAAATTAATTACCCATGCAGAAAACTCATATGTTGTACCAATACAAACAGGGATTGATTTGATCTGATAAAAAATAGGGCTGTATGTGCCATTTGGCGCACCATTTACAGCCATAAAATATCCTCCATCACCTGTGTGCTCAGAACCACGCCAATCGCCTTTTATACAATTACCTCCGGTACTGTTACCAATAGTTTTTAAAATTGAATACCTGAATTCAGGACCTAATCCCCCATTTACTGAAGTATAAATATAATCCGAACAAGGGATTGAGTTACCTATCGCTGCAGTACAACCTGTTAACGCATTACCAATATTTCCAGTAGGATTATAAGATGCTGATCCAGACTTTGTGCAATTTGCAGCAGCATTGTTAACAGTAATAAATGGTGTACTGAAAGTACCTTTTGCTCCTAATAAATTAGGGCCCTTTACACCTGTACATTGAGCATTGGAAAATTGAAAACTGAATAAACTGATTACGGTTAAAATAGTTGGGTAGAACTTTTTCATTTCTTTTGTGGGTTTGAGAGTTGACTAATTAAAGTTGTAAGCAAGCGGAAATACAAAAGATAGATGGATCAGTACAGATATATAGAAAACATTGAACGCTAAAATAAATTAGACATATAATTGTAAACTAAGAAATAAAAAAGAGGATGTGGTAAATTTTTCTTGTGGTGATTGTGTAGGATGGGGATCTACTTATAAAATCAAGTACGAATTAAGTG
>JANXSR010000051.1 GCA_025352625.1 Ferruginibacter sp. | reverse complement strand
GTTCACCTCTTCCCATACCGAACAGAGAAGTTAAGCCCCTTATGGCCGATGGTACTGGTATTCCAACCGGGAGAGTAGGTAGCTGCCATATTTATTAAAATTAAGCCTCAGTAATAAACTGGGGCTTTTTTTATGCCTATTTTTAAAAAATCAATATCCTCTGTTCACCTCTTTCCATACCAATCCGCCTGGTAGAACACAGTAGATAGAGAGGATATATTTGGTTAAGCACTTTTGGCTTTTTTCATTTGCAGCCTTCCTGCATTTTTTATTCTTTTTTATTTTCTTTAAATAATAACTATATTTTAATATAAGTGATGTTGATTATGTAGTTTTTACTTTTTAACAATAACTATTAATACTGCATAGAATTACATCTTTATAATCAAATCAAGCGAAGACATTTTGTATAACAAAATGTCTTCGCTTTTTTACAATTTATGCAGAAAAATACTGTTGAGGGTTTTTACTTGAAGATTAGATTTACTCAATAATTAGCTAAAAACGACGTTCAAAATGGAGCTTTTTAATCCGAAGTTTCTAAAAGCTCCACCATCCCTACTAATCAAACTATGAAAAATGAGAAAATTTTACCTTCCTGTACATTTCGCACTAGTTTTTTTTTCTATTTTTCCTTTAATTACTTTCGCTCAAGACTGCTCTCTTTTAACCGCAACTTTTAAAGCATATGAGTCAAGGTGCGCTGCTACAGGATCAATTAAAGTCTTCCCGTCGGGTGGCTCAGGATCATACAAGTTCAAGACTTTAACACCGATAAATTCAAATTATACAACTTCAGATTCTCTTACAGGATTGTCGGCAGGACCTTATACTGTGATAGTTACAGATATAGTCACAAACTGTTCATTTACTCAGAATGGGATTATAGTGCCAGGTTCTTATCAAGATCCGCGGTTTGCACTGACTAAAGTGGATGTTACCTGCGATGGAGGAAATAATGGTATTATTCAGGTTACAGGTTTACAATTTGGCACGGCGCCTTTTCTTTTTACCATTGTTGCGCCGTCGGCTATGAGCGTAGGTACAAAAAGCAGTATTGGCCTATTTAAAAATTTGGCTCCAGGGGATTACACTGTGAGATTGGCTGATTCATGTGGGGGTATTCAAACACGGCAAATAACAATTAACGATTATAAATGGTGGATAGATTCGTATAATTTCAATAAGACAATCTGTGATTCTGCAACTGGGTTTATCAAGGTTATTGATAGCAAGGGAAATATAAGTACAGTAGGAGGAATACCCGGCTTTACCTATGGTGTAGTTAGGCAACCCGGTGATACTATTTGGTCAACAAATCCAAATTTTAAATTTGACCTTGCAGGGCATACAAATTTTCAAATAGTTGTTGAAGACAATTGTGGAACAATAAGAACGGCTCCTACTTCTTTACTTATTATCCCAACTATTAATGCAATAGTTCTTTCATCTAAAAACTGTAATTCCTTTACAGCTACGGTAAAAGGAACGAGTAATTTTTTTAATCCGGATTATTGCTTGTATGATAACAATAATGTATTAATCAGTTGTAATGCTACCGGAGTATTTTTAAATGTTCCTTATGGAAATTATTGCATTTATGCGCATGATGCCTGTACTGATACAACAATAATAAAATGTTTAACAGCTATTCCACCAATAATAAGCATTAATAAATCCGTTACAATAAGCAACAAAACGTGTGTTGATTTTTCTGCTACTATTACAGGTCAGGTAGGATTAACCAATCCTAATTATTGTTTGGTCGATTCTGCGAATGTATTAGTTGCTTGTAACAAAACTGGCATATTTAATAATATTTTGTACGGTAGTTACTGTATAAGTGTTACAGATGGCTGTCAGGATACAACAATTAAGGTATGCTTTAGTGCAACAAGGCCAGTGCCCAAAGTCCCGACCGTAATAGTTCCCTATTATAATAGTTGTACGACTTTTGGGGTAACAATTGGCGGGGATAGTTTAACAAGTCCACGTTATTGTTTATACGACAGCTTGAATATTTTAATAACATGCAATAATACGGGAATATTTAATGGACTTACTTTCGGACGTTATTGCGCCAATGTCTATGATTCTTGTTTTGATACAACTTTTGTTAGATGCTTTACTGTAACACCTCCCCTATTAATTAATGACATCGCTATTCCAATTTCAAATAAAACATGTTCTACTTTTACATTAACGGCTAGTAGCAATAATCTAAAAAATGCTTTATATTGTTTGTATACTCCCGCAGATTCTTTAATTGCTTGCGATAGTAGTGGAGTATTTAATAACTTACCATATAGTTCTTATTGTGTTAAGGCAAATAGTAGTTGCCCCGACACAACTTTTACCAGGTGTTTTACTGTAGTACCTAATCTTCCCTCTGTTAATTCAACAGTAAAAATAATTAATACAAAATGTGCTACTTTCTCTGCACAAATTTATGGGCAGTTAAATTTAGCTACTCCTAATTATTGCTTGTATGATAGTGCAGATGTAATGTTAACATGCAATTCGGTTGGGCAGTTTGATAATTTACCCTATGGAAAGTATTGTATAAAAATTACTAATACTTGTTATGATACAACAATAATAAGATGTTTCACTAGCAATCCAGTCCCTGTGAAAATAGCAGTTAGTGCGAATAAATCTTGTTCATATAATTATGCAAAATTTACAATTTCTATAACCAATAATTCTTTTCCTTTTATTGTAAACGTATTTGATCCTGCTAATAATTTATTCTTTACAAAAACTTATAATAATAACAATATTACTATAGATAGTATTCCCGGAACCCTTACTGGCCAAAAGTATAAGATAGTCGTGGAAGATAATTGCGGTACCAAAGATTCGATTAGTATTGCTACTGTTGCAAGCTATTTAAACCACGTTTCTTCAGCTATTTTAAAATGTCCAAGCGGTAAATATCCAAATGGCTCAGGCGATATAAAAACAACTGCATCTACTAATATGGGATCGCTATTAGTTAAAATAATAAAGAAGGATAACAGTACATTATCTCCTACATTATCCCCTAATACAATTATCTCAGGAGTATATACTTTCCAGGATCTCGGCCCTGGAACTTATATATTAAGTTATAAAGCAAACGATGCTTGCAATATTTTTTACTATGACACAGTTGTATTAAGCCCTTACCAATATCCAAATTTAAATAGATCGTCAGCTTATAAATGTATTTCAAATGGGTTTAGTATAGAGGCGGTAGTATCTGATGGAGTCGGACCCTTTAAGTATGAAATTATCGGTAGTTCACCTACAGCTCCTTCTATAGTTGCAGGGCCTCAGGTATCTCCATTTTTTTCTATTAATAATGGAGTTAATTATTCTTTAGTTAGGCTAAGAGCGATTGATGCCTGTGGAAATGCAACCTTAGCCGATGCCAGTATTTTACCTTTGGCAAACAATGGTATTGTAAGTAGTTTTAATTGTTTTCAAATTGCCACAACACTAAGAATTGATACCGTTTATAATGCAACATATGCCTGGTATAAAAAGAACGATCTGAGTAGTACAGATAGTCTTTATCTTGGAGGAGCATCAAGTATTTTTATTCCGGAAATTTTACCTTCTGATACTGGTATTTATGTATGTAACCTTATTGTACATACAGGGTGCATTACAAGATCTTTTTTATATCACCTTGATGCAGCTTGCGCAAATGTACTTCCTGTTAGCATACAAGAATTTGCTGGTAATTATATTAACGACAAGATATTGTTGAATTGGAAAATTTCCCAAGACCCGAATTTAAATACTTTTGTAGTGGAACGTAAGACTGGTAATAGCTTTACAGAAATCGGAAGGGTAGATGTGATAAACAGAAATTCAAATATTTCGCAATATAATTTTCTTGATATTAGGCCTGAAATTAAAAATGCGTATAGGCTAAAAATTATTAAGAACGATGGAACTTTTACATACAGCAATACAATTCTATTGAGTAAAAATAAGTCTTTAGGAAATATAAGAATTTATCCAAATCCTGTAAGTAATATTCTTAATCTTACATTTACAAACCAGATAGGCCGGAACTATAAAATAACTTTATTGACATCTTCAGACCAACTAGTTAAAGAAATTAAATTTACAAATAGGGATAATAGTAATCTGCAAATTAACAGAACAGGGAATATACCAAGCGGTATGTATATTTTGAAAATATTGGATATTAACAGCAATGAAGAACTCACTCAAAAAGTAATTTTTAGA
>JANXSR010000018.1 GCA_025352625.1 Ferruginibacter sp. | reverse complement strand
CAGCAATGCAATTGCTCCAACGATAAGCAGGCCCATCGTCCACTTTTTATAACTGCCTGGTAATTCGAATGACTGATTCATCTAATCTTTATTTTGAGTGAATTCTTTTATTTCTATCCCTTTTTTGTAATTGCACTATCCATCTTTTTTACAACACTGTCTTTTTTTTCAGCTGCAACTTCTGTTGCTGTTGCAACGGATTTAGGTTGCAATGTTCTAATGTAATGAACAATCATCCAGCGCTGTTTTCTGCTTAATTGAGATGCATAGCTTCCCATATTATTTTTTCCGTAGTTAATAGAATGAAACATTGTTCCATCTGCCATTGCTACATATTGTGGTATTGTTAAATTTGCTATTGCACCAATCTTTGTAGACAAAGGACCATTTGCCTGTCCACCAGCACCATGGCAAACAGCACAATTAATATTGAATAGCCTTGCTGTTTCTGCAAGCTCTTGTTTTGTTAATGGCGGTAATGGATTTTTTATTCCTGCACTTAATTTGTATCCATTAGAATCATTCGGTAGTGTGTACGCAAATAATTCACCTACTGCAATTGTTCCATCAACTGGTCGGCGATTATAAAATATTTCATGACCCTGATTGGCAGGGTTATCAGTAAAAACAGTGTCATTTAGCTGGGAATATGTTTCTAAAGCACGGCTATAAGCCATATCGGGCATATAAATTTTACCTGGCTGACGTTTACTGTCGCTGCAACCTGTAATTACGGCAAGCCCTGTTAATGCCAATGCTAAAACTGTTAAGATGTTAATTTTTTTCATTGCCTCTTTTGAATATCTAAGTAAATCTTATTAAAAGGTTGGTATCACCAATTGATTAATATCCTTTTTCCAATTCCCTGTATAATTTTTGTTCCCTATCGTACCTCCCTAACCACCATCCTGTTTCAGCATGCTGTACACTTACTTCCATTGCGCCGGCTTTATTTAAAAAAGCCTGCACTTCTTCATCATTTGTTTTATCGGAACATTCAATTACCATCACAAAAAGATCATCTGTTGCTCTTAAATGAAAATGATGTTTTTTAACAAACGGAGATAACTGGCACAAATAACAAAATGTAAGCACCATGCCAACCGCTGCAAATAAAACTGTTAATTCAAATGTAATAGGAATCCATGCTGGTAGGGCAAAGTGCGGCTTTCCTCCAATATTTAAAGGCCAGTCTTTTGTAAATATCCAACTGATACAAGTTAACGCTGTAGCAGTTCCTGTTATACCGTAAATAAAACCGGCAGTGTGCAGGCTGGTTTCTCTTAATCCCATTGCATGATCTAAACCATGCACTGGAAATGGTGTGTACACATCATGAATTTTGTAACCGGCACGGCGAACATTCTTCACCGCTGGAAACAATACTGCTTCATCATCGAAACACCCAACTACAAATTTTTTAATTCCTCCAGCCATGTTAATTATTAATTATTAATTATCAATTATTAATTCTAGTGAGCATGTTCAACTTCTTCTATATAAAATTTATCTGCATCCGATTTTTCAATGTCTGTCATCTTCATTTTATAATTTTCACCAGTGGTTTTTAGTACACTCTTGATTTCTGCAACAGCAATTACCGGAAAATATTTAGCGAACAGGAAGAAACAGGTAAAGAACAATCCAAATGTTCCAAGATAAAATCCAATTTCATAAATAGAGGGACTGTAATAAGTACTCCAGGAGGATGGTAAATAATCCCTGTAGGTAGACGTAACAATAATTACAAAACGCTCATACCACATACCTATGTTAACAATGATACTCATGAAAAATGTAAAGCCGATATTTCTTCTTAATTTTTTAAACCAGAACATCTGAGGTGACACCACGTTACAAAACATCATCAGGTAATAACTCCAGCCGTAAGGACTAAACAGGTTGGCCCTGTTTTCTTTAAAGGCATACCATTCGTATGGATTCTGTCCATACCAGGCGATGAATAATTCTGTGATATAAGCAATCCCCACAATAGAGCCCGTTAACACAATTACTTTGTTCATTGCCTCAATATGACCAAGTGTGATGTATTCCTGCAAGCCAAATACTTTTCTTAAAATGATCATCAGGGTTTGCACCATGGCGAAACCACTAAAGATGGCTCCTGCAACGAAGTAGGGAGGGAAGATGGTTGTATGCCAACCTGGAATTACTGAAGTGGCAAAGTCAAAAGATACAATGGTGTGAACTGATAATACCAAAGGTGTAGCCAAACCAGCTAATACAAGTGATAATGATTCGTGTCTCTGCCAGTGTTTGGTACTTCCTGTCCATCCGAAAGATGCAACGCCGTATAGTAATTTACGCAATTTAGTTTTGGCCCTGTCTCTTACAGTCGCTAAATCCGGTAATAAACCTGAGTACCAGAACAACAATGAAACGGTAAAATAGGTAGAGATCGCAAATACGTCCCACAAAAGCGGTGAATTAAAGTTAACCCATACCGGACCTCTTGTATTTGGATAAGGCATAATAAAGAAAGCCAGCCAAACACGTCCCATATGCCAAATAGGAAACTGTCCTGCACACATTACAGCAAAAATTGTCATCGCTTCAGCAGCACGGTTTACGCCTGTTCTCCAACCCTGTCTGAACAACAGCAAAATTGCAGAGATCAATGTTCCTGCATGACCAATACCTACCCACCATACAAAATTGGTAATATCCCAACCCCATCCGATGGTTTTGTTCACGTTCCATTGACCAATACCATAAGTTACCTCCCGGTAAATACTATACACACCAAATAACAATAAAGCAGCACTGATGTAAAAACCAATATACCATAAACGGCTTGGCTTCAATTCAATGGGGCTAATAATGTCTTCTGTAACCTGGTGGTAATTTTTGTTACCGTCTACAAGAG